>NZ_JBQHXU010000008.1:0-244924 GCF_052063305.1 Gracilibacillus sp. HCP3S3_G5_2
GCCCATTTAAAACACTCCTTTAGCTTTATAGTTA
The DNA here is from genome assembly GCF_052063305.1 of Gracilibacillus sp. HCP3S3_G5_2. Lineage (NCBI taxonomy): Bacteria > Bacillati > Bacillota > Bacilli > Caryophanales > Bacillaceae > Gracilibacillus > Gracilibacillus sp. HCP3S3_G5_2. Next base: position 35 of record NZ_JBQHXU010000008.1, read on the forward strand.
TTATTCTACCAAATAAAAAACTGTGTGAGTAAGAAACCGTACGCATTTCTTACTTACACAGTTTATATTACACTCCCGTTTGAGTTTACTTTTATCTGGACTGATAACATATTTTATCTTTAAAGTTCTACAATTTTATTATCACACTATGGTAGATTATGGAGATCCATTATTTGAACTTCGTTTATTCATCGGAAGGGTTGGGGACATTAATTTCTTTTTACTTTTTTTCATTCCACTTTCCGTCTTGTTTTTCTATTTCTTTACTAAGCCTTATTCTGGCTATTTTAATGAGATATCGAATGGGATTCATTATCTTGCTCGTGGTGACTTTACAAATACGGTTCACATTCAAACAAATGATGAATTTAAAGACATTGCCCAGGACATTAATTTGGCAAGTGAAAAATTGCAACAAGCCATAGAAAGAGGAGATTTCTCTGAAAGTAGTAAAGATCAGTTAGTTATAAATTTAGCTCATGATTTGCGTACACCTCTTACCTCTGTATTAGGTTATATAGATTTAGTCTTAAAGGATAACAACTTGACCCAAGAACAGATTAATCATTTTTTAATGATTGCCTTTACTAAATCTAAGCGTTTAGAAGGACTTATTGATGAATTATTTGAAATAACTAGATTGAACTATGGTAAGTTACCAGTTAATAAAAAAGAAATTGATTTATCTGATTTATTGCATCAATTAAAGGAAGAATTGTATCCTATCTTCGAAAAAAATAATTTAGTATGCCGAACAAAATTGAGTTCCACATTACCAATTTTAGCTGATGGGGATCTGTTAGCACGTGTCTTTGAAAATCTTCTGACGAATGCAACTCGATATGGATATGATGGTCAGTATATAGATATCAATGGTTTTATCGATTCGGGGGAAGTCGTTATTCAAATCATCAATTATGGGGATAGCATTCCACCGGATGAACTTCCACATATTTTTGACATGTTCTATACAGGGGATAAAGCACGTACTCAGAAAGAAAATAGTACCGGCCTTGGCCTGTTTATTGCGAAAAATATTGTTGAACAGCACAATGGAACGGTTCATGTTGATAGCAATTTAATACGCACGATATTTGAAGTGCGCTTACCACAGGAAAGTGAACCAGTTAATGAATAAAGACAATGTACAAATTTAAGAAAAATTTAAACTTTACCCTACTTTTTATTTAAAAAGTTTTTCCTATACTTTAGTCAACTAGAAAGAGGAGGAACTAAAAATGAAAAAGTGGGTAATTTTATTGTTTTTGTTAGTATGCTGTGGTATCTCCATTGTTTATATAGTACATGATCCCCAGGAAATTCCAGATATAGAGATTAAACCCTCTAATCAGAATTATGATGATCCATTAGATGGTGAATTTTCATCTGAAAACACTATACAGAAAGAAATTACAGAAGATCAAATCAAGCGCGGAAATCTACTTTTGGTCAATAGTGAATATCCTGTAGACCAAGACAGTGTAAAATCGGATATCGTTAATTTATTTACAGATAACGAGTTAACACAAGGATATGTGTTGTTAGAGTCTGAAATGTATTTATCAAAAGATGTCGCACAAAAATTTTCTAACATGGTTACTATTGCTCAAGAAGAAGGGGTTAATCATTTTTTAATTAGTAGTGGTTTTCGCGATTTTGAAGAACAAAAGGTTCTTTATCAAGATACGGGCGATGATTATGTTTTACCGCCAGGACATAGTGAACACAATTTAGGATTAGCACTTGATGTAGGTTCTACCGAAACATCGATGTATAAAGCTTCAGAAGGAGAATGGATAAAAGAAAATGCTTGGAAATATGGCTTTATTTTACGTTATCCAGAAGACAAAGTTCACATTACAGGGATCGAATATGAACCTTGGCATATTCGGTATGTAGGGTTACCACATAGTGCGATTATGAAGAAGAAGAATTTTGTGTTAGAAGAGTACTTGGATTATCTGAAGGAGAAGCAAAAAGTTTCTATAGAGTTTAAGGATGAGAAATACACTGTTACATATTATCCTTTTTCCAAAAACCTAACAATTAATTTACCAGAAAATAAGGAGTATGAGATTTCAGGAAACAATATGGATGGGATAATTGTGACTGTATACGAAAAATAGTTAATGGAATAAGGTGGATAATGTAAAAATTCATGACCTTATAATGAAGGAAAGAATTGAGAAAAGTGAATATTATTTGTGAACCGTTTTGTAGGTAGGGTTGTAACGAAATTATAATCCCTCATTTTACATATGTACACATTCCTAGGCAGTTGCATAGGATGAAGTAGGCTCTATGGCCAACATTTTTTAAAAGAATGAAGGCACTATAGACGAATATCTCGCATATAATGATATTGAAATGAGAGGGAGGTTATAATTCGATGTCTTATTTAGACCAAGAATACCGAGAAATTATAACAAAAGCGGTCATTGGCAAAGGAAGGAAATTTAAACAAGAAACGAATACTATCGTACCTACGCACCGTCCATCCAGTATATTAGGTTGTTGGATAATCAATCATAATTATCGTGCTAAATTAGTTAAAGACGATACAGTTGAAATTCGAGGAAGTTATGATGTCAACGTATGGTATGCATATAACGATAATACAAAAACAGAAGTAGTATCAGAACGAGTAGAATACAGTGATCATATTCCGTTGTCGATTCGGGATAAACATCATATCGGTGATGAATGTGATGTGATTGCCAAAGTTATTCAACAACCAAATTGTTTAGAATGTAGTATTGAATCTAAAGGTAATAAAATAAAAGTGGATGTCGAACGCGAATTTCTTGTAGAAGTGATCGGCGAAACAAAAGTCTCTGTCAAAGTAGATCCAAAAGGCAAAGTGTATGATGATGAAGATTGGGATCTAGCAATATCAGATGATGAATTCGATGAAATTGACCCTGATTTCCTTGACGATCATGAAGAAGAATAACGTATACAGTGTGGGGAATGCTCACACTGTATTTTTTCTTGCCTTTTTAGAAAATACATAAAATAATAATGGTCATTTTGAATGGCTTTCTTTTATTCTGTTGCATGAGAAATCGACGCTGCGGTATATAATACTCTCTCATCAACGGTTAGGACAACCGTTTATTAAATGTTTATCTGCTTTCTTTTTCTATGCTATAATGTTAGTAGAAAACTTGGTCAATATTCAAACCTTTTTTGAAAATCTAAGTTTACATATCCGATAATCGAAGATAATTATTAAAATCTTAAAATGCAAGAAAAGAAAGATGTTGTGGGGGATTACTAGAATGAGCTATACGCCGATGATACAGCAGTATTTAAAAATAAAAGCAGATTACCAGGATTGCTTTTTATTTTTTCGTTTAGGCGATTTTTATGAAATGTTTTTTGAGGATGCAAAGAAAGCAGCCTTAGAACTTGAAATAACACTGACAAGCAGAGATGGTGGCGGTGAAGATAGGATCCCAATGTGCGGGGTTCCTTTTCATTCAGCAGAAAATTATATAAAAGCCTTAATAGACAAGGGTTATAAAGTTGCGATCTGTGAGCAAGTGGAAGATCCAAAAGCAGCCAAAGGAGTAGTCAAAAGAGAAGTAGTACAACTTATTACTCCCGGTACGGTGATGGAAGGAAATATGCTAGATGATAAAGAAAATAACTACCTCGCCGTGGTGACAGAAATATCGTCCAAGACGTTTGCCCTAGCTTATACCGATATGTCGACAGGTGAAACATTCGTTATGGAAATCAATCGTGGTTGGAGTGCGGTTTTAAGTGAGTTATTTAATCGTCCTATTAAAGAGGTTGTAGTCGAGAAAGACTTTTCTACTGTATATATAGATGAGCTAAAAGAAAAAATGCAATTGACGGTTTCATATGCAAAAGAAGGTGAACCTGATCAAGCAATTACGGAACTTGTCCGAGATATTTCAATTGAGCATTTAAAGCATACTTGTACGTTATTATATCAATATTTATTTCACACCCAAAAACGTGCAATTGATCATTTGAAAAGAGCCCAAGTAATCGAGCTGGCTGAATATATGACATTAGATATGTATTCACAACGTAATCTTGAAATTACGTCATCTTTATTACGAAAAGAGAAGTTTGGCAGTCTATTATGGGTGATTGATCGAACAGTGACGGCCATGGGAGCACGAAAATTAAAGAAATGGTTAGAGCGTCCTTTGCTGACGCAATCCTTAATTGAAAAAAGGTTAGATTTAGTGGACGGCTTCTATGAGCAATTTTTTGAACGTGAAGAAATCAGAGAAGCATTGCAGTCTATTTATGATATGGAACGGTTGTCAGGAAGGGTTTCATTTGGAAATGTAAACGCACGAGACCTAGTTCAATTAAAAAGATCTTTAGCCAAAGTACCATTCATTAAAGAACAGCTAAAACAATTTGATAGTCATGCTGTACAAGCGCTGGCAGGAAGTATTGATCCATTACCTGAGTTATTTGAATTACTTGATAAGAGTATTGCCGAAGACCCACCGATTTCGATAACTGATGGTAATCTCCTAAAGGATGGTTACGATCAGGAGTTGGATCAATATCGTGATGCTTCTAGAAACGGAAAAAACTGGATTGCAGAACTAGAGCAAAAAGAGAAGGCAGCAACAAGTATTAAATCGTTAAAAATCGGCTTTAATAAAGTCTTTGGTTATTATATTGAGGTGACGCGCCCAAACCTCCCTATGATCCCAGAAGAACGTTATCAACGTAAGCAAACTTTGACCAATGCAGAACGATTTATTACGGAAGAATTGAAAGAAAAAGAAGCGTTAATTTTAGAAGCAGAAGAGAAAAGTGTCGAATTAGAATATCAACTTTTTCTTGAAATTAGGGAGAAAGTTAAAAAGTATATTCCTGATTTGCAACGATTAGCAGATACATTGAGTGAGATTGATGTATTGCAAAGCTTTGCTACAGTAAGTGAAGAAAATAATTATGTAAGGCCGTCTTTTACAAAAGACCATCGTATATATTTGGAAGAAAGTCGGCACCCTGTAGTGGAAAAAGTGATGAAAGATGAACAATTTGTTCCGAATACGATTGAATTAACTGATGATAAGTACCTTTTATTAATTACTGGTCCAAATATGTCAGGAAAAAGTACGTATATGCGTCAGTTAGCTTTAACAATCATCATGGCTCAAGTTGGTTGCTATGTTCCAGCTCAAAGCGCTCAAATATCTATTACAGATCAAATCTTTACTCGTATTGGTGCAGCTGATGATCTGGTGTCAGGCCAAAGTACTTTTATGGTCGAAATGTTGGAAGCAAACCATGCAATTCAACATGCAACAGAGGATAGCCTAATATTGTTAGATGAAATCGGACGAGGTACGAGTACATATGACGGGATGGCACTCGCTCAATCGATTATTGAATATATTCATGACCATATTAAAGCTAGAACACTGTTCTCCACTCATTATCATGAATTAACTAGTTTAGAAGAAAACTTGTCTGCACTCAAAAATATTCATGTTCGTGCTGAAGAAATTGAAGGAAAAGTAGTTTTTCTTCATCAGGTTCATGAAGGAGCAGCAGATGAGAGTTATGGAATACATGTGGCACAATTAGCAGGCTTGCCTGATTCCTTAATAAAAAGAGCAAATGTTATTTTGTCTCAACTAGAAGGGAAGTCAAACGAGCCACAATCTACTTCTTCCGACAAGAAAGAGGAAGACTTTACAATGGAACAAATCGCCTTTTTTTCACCGGAAGAATCTGTGAAAAAGGTTAAAGATCCAGTTCAAAATGAGATAGTAGATTCTTTGAAAAGTCTTCAATTGTTAGAGCTGACGCCTATGGATGCTATGAATGAGCTCTACCAGCTACACAAGAAAGCACAAGAAATAAAGGGGCGAAAATAGATGCAGATCAACGAGCTTCCAGATTACTTAGCCAATAAAATTGCGGCTGGTGAAGTGGTAGAACGCCCAGCCTCAGTGGTGAAAGAGTTAGTTGAAAATAGTGTGGATGCAAATAGTAGCTGGATCAAAATTGATATTAAAGATGCGGGCTTACAAGAAATTAAAGTTACCGATAATGGAGATGGTATTCCGCATGATCAATGCAAGAAAGCTTTTTTACGACATGCAACTAGCAAAATAAAAAATGAAAATGATCTATTTCATGTGAGAACGTTAGGATTTCGCGGTGAAGCCCTAGCAAGTATTGCAGCTGTAAGTCGATTAGAAATCAGAACATCTACGGGAAATGAAGCGGGAACAAGAATGTTATTAGAGGGTGGCCATCTAAAAGAAGAAGGAAGAAGTGACGCACGGCAAGGAACAGAAATTACGGTCCAGGATATCTTCTTTAATACGCCTGCTCGCCTAAAGTATTTAAAGACGGTTCATACCGAGTTAGGTCATATTACCGACATTATTAATCGTATGGCTTTCTCCCATTCGGATATTCGTTTTGAGCTAACACATAATGATAAGCGTATCTTTCACACAACAGGAAAAGGGGATTTGCGACAAATCGCAGCTTCTGTTTATGGAATGTCAGTAGCAAAACAGATGATTCCAGTGGCTACCGAAACGCTCGATTATGAAATAACTGGTTATATTGCTAAGCCTGAAGTGAATCGAGCATCACGGAATTATATAACAACTATTGTTAATGGTCGATTTATTAAAAGTGTCGGTCTTGCAAAAGCTATTACGAATGGTTTTCATACTTTCCTGCCAATTGGCAGACAACCAGTAGTTGTATTGAATATAACAATGGACCCATACTTAATTGACGTGAATGTCCATCCAACTAAACTGGAGGTTCGCTTTAGTAAAGAGAAAGAGCTATTTCAAGCAGTGGAACAAATGGTGAAAGAGGCTCTTCATCATCAGACGTTGATTCCAAGTGGACAGAAAAAAAGTGTACCTAAACAACAGTCAGAGCAACCGCAATTTGATTTTGACCAATTTCAACAGATAGAAAAACAATCAGTGGAAGAATCTTCCGAAGAGAAATCTAATCAACATTCTATCGAAGACGATATCGAAATAATACGTGAACCTGAGCATGTTGCCAGTAGTATTACCGAGGAAGATAATGGATATAATAATATAGCAGACAAAAATCTCGAAGTTACTATAAATGAGCAGAAACCTGTCGTCAATCAAGCTGAACGTGTTCCAATGATGTATCCAATTGGTCAGCATCATGGGACATATATATTGGCACAAAATGATGAAGGGCTGTTTATTATCGATCAACACGCAGCACAAGAGCGAATTAAATATGAATACTACCGTGATAAAATAGGGGAAGTAGAAAGCCATGTTCAAGACTTATTAGTACCATTAACATTTGAATTTACTCAGCAGGAAGCACTATTTATAGAGCAATATAAAGAGGAACTACAAAAAGTAGGCTTGTTCTTAGAAGCTTTTGGCCAAAATACTTATATTGTCCGGTCTCATCCTTATTGGTTTCCTAAGGGAGAGGAAACGGAAATAATACGTGACATGGTAGATCAATTAATTCAAGAAAAACAAGTCAACTTGTACAAGCTACGAGAAGAAGTAGCCATTCTTATGTCTTGTAAAAGATCTATCAAGGCTAATCACTACTTAAATAAAGAGGATATGCAACGACTTCTTGATGACTTGAGGAAATGCGAAGAGCCGTTTACTTGTCCGCACGGCAGACCAATTATTATACAATTTACTAAATATGAAATGGAAAAAATGTTTAAGCGAGTTATGTAATATAGATGAAGAATTGATTAATGTAATGTATACTGTTAGAAAGTATTGTCATCATTGGAAGTGATAAGTTGAACGAGAAATTAGTCGTCATTGTCGGCCCAACTGCGGTAGGAAAAACAGCATTATCTATTGAGGTTGCCAAACGATTGAATGGTGAAGTAATTAGTGGAGATTCCATGCAAATCTATCGAGGACTTGACATAGGTACAGCAAAGGTGACGGAAGCAGAAAAAAGCGGAGTACCCCACTATATGATAGATATTTTAGATCCGACCGAAACCTTTTCAGTTGCAGACTTTCAAAAGCAAGTACAAGAAAATATAAAGATAATCCAGCAAAAAAATAAATTACCGATCATTGCGGGTGGGACTGGGTTATATATACAATCTGTTTTATATGACTATCAATTTGCTAGTAATGAGCGTTCTAGTAAATACCACGAGCAAATTGAGGCCCAGATAGACCGTGAAGGAATTGAATCTGTTTACCAACGGTTGAGAGAAGTAGATCCTTTGCAAGCAGAGAAAATTCATCCTAATAATCGACGGCGTCTTATTCGAGCACTGGAAGTCTATGACCGTACAGGTATGACAATGACTGAGTATCAGCAAAAGCAGCAAGCTGAATCCCGTTATGATTTTCGTATTATTGGTTTGGAAATGGAACGCTCTCTCTTATATGAGCGAATAAATAAACGGGTCGATCAAATGATCGAATTAGGTTTAATTGAAGAAGTGAGACGTCTTTACCACGCTGGTCTTGAAAATACCCAGGCTATGCGAGGAATTGGATATAAAGAAATCCTTTCCTACCTAAAAGGAGAAGTATCATTAGAAGAAGCAACGGAAACATTAAAAAGAAATTCGCGCAGATTTGCTAAAAGGCAGTATACATGGTTTAAAAATAAAATGCCTGTTAATTGGTATCCTGTTACAGTAGAAACGAAGAATCAGGTTTTTCAAAATATTTTAGCAGATTTAGAAGGATTCTATAAAGAAACATAGAATATAAAAAACATAGAGAAATTAGAGGAGGTACTACCATGTCTCAAACAGTCAATATTCAAGACCAGTATTTAAATCAGCTTCGTAAAGAACGGATTCCAGCAACTGTCTTCTTAACGAATGGATTTCAATTGCGAGGAGTCATTAAAGCATTCGATAATTTTACTGTGTTGCTTGAAACAGAAGGAAAGCAGCAGTTAATATTCAAGCATGCTATATCTACTTTTGTTCCTTCTAAAAATGTTACGCTTGATAAGGAATAAAGATGCATTGATGGCGCTATTCTATAAGTAGCGCCTTTTCTATGCATTAAAAAGAAAAGTTGGTTTTTACAATAAAAAGAAAAGTAGTAGGTGATCAACATCGAGAAAGTATTATTAATTGCAATTATGCATGAGCAAAAAGATGAAGAACAATTTTATTATTCATTAAGTGAATTAGAAGCGCTGGTAGACACCGCAGCAGGAGAAGTAGTTGAAACAATCGTTCAAAAACGCTCATCCCCTCATCGTAAGTACTATGTAGGAGAAGGGAAATTAGAGGAGATCAAGCAAATAATAGACGATAAAGAAATTGAAGTAGTTATAACGAATGAAGAATTATCTGGAGGCCAGGCTAGAAATTTGCAAGAACACTTAAATGTTCGTGTAATTGACCGAAGCCAGTTAATATTAGATATTTTTGCAGCACGAGCACGTACGAAAGAAGGGAAGTTGCAAGTCGAGCTTGCACAATATACATACATGCTACCACGATTGCACGGCCAAGGTTCGGAGTTATCAAGACTTGGTGGGGGAATTGGTACAAGAGGACCAGGTGAAACAAAGCTTGAATCTGATCGTCGTCACATTCAAAACCGGATGGATGATATTAAACGCCGTCTAAAGCAAGTTGTAAATCAACGGGAACAATACCGTGGTAATAGGCGAAAAAAACAGCTTTTTCAAGTTGCAGTAGTCGGCTATACCAATGCAGGGAAGTCTACATTGTTTAACAGCTTAACGAAAAGTGATTCTCTTTATGAAAATAAACTGTTTGCAACACTTGATCCATTGTCGAGAAAAATGAAATTGCCCTCCAATCTCGAAGTGTTATTAACAGATACGGTAGGCTTTATTCAGGATTTACCAACGGCGTTAATTGCTGCTTTTCGTTCCACATTAGAAGAAGTCCGTGAAGCAGATCTTATTCTTCATGTTATAGATGTTGCTGCACCTAACCGTGATGAACACGAAAAGACTGTTTATCGATTGTTATCAGAATTAGAAGCAGATAACATACCTATGTTAACAATCTATAATAAAAAGGATCTCATTCAATCCGATGAATTTATTCCAATTTCCCATCCTTATCTAAAGATCAGTGCCTTAGAAGATAATGATATTTTAGTCGTTAAGCAGGAAGTGGAAAATCTCATCAAACAACAATGGAATTATTTTGCGGGTTTTGTTTCTGAAGACAATGCAAGTAAACTAGGCAAGATACGGCAATATACTATCCTCGAAAAACAGTCATATGTAGAGGGTGATGGTGGTTATTATGTGAATGGGTATGTCGATCCAAATCATGCCATAATGAAAGAGATAAAGGAGTTTCATCTAGATGAATCAATCAGTAATAAGGGAAGTCGAGAAACAAATTGAACCAATTTTTCAACAGATACAGGAAAAAGAACTACGTAATCAAGAAAAAGTATTAAAAGCATTTCGCAATCATCAGGTAAGTGATAGTGATTTTAACCCGACAACTGGATATGGTTATGATGATTATGGGAGAGACAAGCTAGAAGCCGTATATGCCTCTGTATTCGGCGCAGAGGATGCGCTTGTCCGTCCCCAAATCACCTCTGGAACACATGCTATTAGTACCGCTTTATTCGGTGTGCTTCGTCCAGGAGATCAATTGTTGTATATTACCGGAAAACCATATGATACATTGAATAAAGTCATAGGCCATGAACAATATGTTCCAGGATCCTTAACCGATTTCGGTGTTCAATTTCATTATACCGATCTTAACGATGGCCTAATTAATAGGAAAGAAGTAAAACGAATGGTGAATGAGCAGACAAAAGTTGTTGCAATCCAGCGATCGAAAGGATACGATGACAGACCTTCGATAACGATGGATGAAATGGACCAAATCATTAAGTTCATTCGCCAATTAAAAGAAGACGTCATTATTTTTGTAGATAACTGCTATGGTGAATTTGTAGAAACAAATGAACCTACTGATCTTGGAGCTGACCTTATTGCAGGATCCTTGATTAAAAATCCAGGCGGTGGTATTGCCAGGATGGGTGGTTATATCGTAGGTAAAACACAGTATGTAGAAATGGCAGCAAATCGTCTAACTGCTCCGGGTATTGGTAAGGAAGTAGGAGCAAGTATCGGGATGCTTCAAGAAATGTATCAAGGACTATTTCTCGCGCCACATGTAGTAAGTGAGGCTCTTAAAGGTGCTGTTTTCACATCTGCTTACTTAGAAAAGCTTGGATATAACACAGCACCTGCCTATGATGCTCACCGAACGGATTTAATCCAAACGGTTACTTTTCCAAACGCTAAGCAAATGGTTGCCTTTTGTCAGGCAATTCAAAGACAGTCACCGATTAATTCACATGTACTTCCATATCCTGCACCAATGCCAGGCTATGAAGATGATGTGATAATGGCAGCAGGTACATTTATCCAAGGTGCTAGTTTGGAGTTAACAGCTGATGGACCGATAAGAGCGCCTTATACAGCCTTTGTCCAAGGAGGATTAACATACAGTCATGTAAAATTAGCGGTTATTAAAGCAGCGAATGGGTTAATATAAAGAGGAAGTAAAAATATATGTTAAGTTTTCTGACATGTCTTGACACCATTCTTACACGGTGTATAATAGACTTATAGAAAACAGACGGAAGGGGTGAATGAGATGAGTGATTTAGATAGACGTTCCATGCCCTTGTTTTCTATCGGAATTGTTAAATCACTTACTGGATTAACTGCTCGACAAATCCGATATTATGAACAGCACCAATTGATCCATCCTTCTCGGACAGAAGGGAATCAAAGGCTTTTTTCCTTCAATGATGTCGATAGGCTTTTAGAAATTAAAGAATTAATTGAAAAAGGTCTTAATTTAGCAGGGATTAAACAAGTGCTTGAAATGAAGAGCATGCCGAAGACAGACCAATCGGTTTCGGAAGATAAATCTTCCGAAATATCTGAAAAGGAATTACGTAAAATTTTGCAAAAGGAATTATTGGATGCTGGAAGATTAGGTAAAACTTCGTTAAGACAGGGAGAATTATCAAGATTCTTCCATTAAAAATATAAAGGAGAGAGTTTAAGCAATGGGATTAACCAAAGAAGAGATCAAGCAAAGAATCAAAGAGGAAAACGTAAAATTTATTCGCTTGCAGTTCACTGATTTACTTGGAACAATCAAAAACGTTGAGATTCCGTTAAGCCAATTGGATAAAGCGTTAGACAATGAAATGGTATTTGACGGCTCCTCAATTGAAGGTTTCGTACGTATTGAAGAATCTGATATGAAGCTTTATCCAGACCTAGATACTTTCGTTGTATTCCCATGGACTTCTGAAAAAGGTAAAGTAGCACGTTTTATTTGTGACATTTATAACACTGATGGTACGCCATTTGAAGGATGCCCACGTTATAACTTAAAACGTAACCTTAAAAAAGCTGAAGAACTTGGATTTACATCCTTTAATATTGGTACAGAACCAGAATTCTTCTTATTCAAATTAGATGAAAAGGGCGAACCTTCTTTAGAACTAAATGATAAAGGCGGATATTTTGACCTTGCACCTACAGATTTAGGTGAAAACTGCCGTCGTGATATCGTACTTGAATTAGAAGAAATGGGATTCGAAATTGAAGCATCTCACCACGAAGTTGCACCTGGTCAGCATGAAATTGATTTTAAATATTCTAATGCTGTTAAGCACGCTGATGATATCCAAACATTTAAACTTGTTGTCAAAACTATTGCACGTAAACACGGTTTACATGCGACATTTATGCCAAAACCACTATTTGGTGTGAACGGTTCTGGTATGCACTGTAATATGTCATTATTCAAAGGCAACACAAATACTTTCTTAGATGAAAATGGACCACTTCAATTAAGTGAAACTGCTTATCAATTTATCGCAGGGATTATCAAGCACGCACTATCGTTTACAGCAGTAACAAACCCTACTGTAAACTCTTATAAGCGTCTTGTACCTGGTTACGAAGCACCTTGTTATGTAGCATGGTCTGGTTCAAATCGTAGTCCTTTAATCCGTGTACCAGCATCTCGTGGTTTAAGTACACGTGTTGAAGTACGTAGTGTAGATCCATCTGCTAACCCATACTTAGCTTTATCTGTGTTATTAGCTGCTGGTTTGGACGGAATTAAAAATAATCTGGAAGCTCCAAAAGCAGTAGATCGTAACATCTATATTATGGATAAAGAAGAGCGTGAAGCTAATGGGGTAAAAGATTTACCTGCAACATTAGCAGACGCACTAAATGAATTGGTGAAAGATGAAGTTATTGTTGAAGCTCTAGGAGAGCACTTATTTGAACACTTCATCGAATCAAAAGAAATCGAGTGGGATATGTTCCGTACACAAGTACATCCTTGGGAAAGAGAACAATATATCCAAGCCTATTAATCTATGAAAACCCTTGGCACTGTTGGTGTCGAGGGTTTTTGTTTTGTGTGATAAAATGTTGTGGTTTTGTCAGCCCACAACCGCACCACGAAACACCCACAAAAAAATTAATCATCGCTTGATGATGTAATTTGATTAAAATATGATTCATAGTTAACAATAGCCCAGGTGTGGAAAGCCTGGGCTTAATCTTTTAGAAATATTAAAACTGATCAATTAAACTAAAGCCCCCGTTATCTAAAAAAATTATACTTTTACCAATTGCGTGTCATAAGCAAACTCTACATTTAATCCAGAACTTTTCAACTTCTTTTCTAACTCCCTAAATTCACTAAAACTTAACCCACATGGTTCTTCAATATGTGTTAAGATTACATGTTTAGCTCCAAGAGTTTTGACAATTTCTAATGTTTCATTAAATGTCGCTTCCTCCTGAAAAACAGGATGGTCTTCGGGTAATAATCTTTCGCCGCTCAATGGATGAAATTCAAATATACCTACTGGTAATATAGCGAGGTCAACACCTATTACATCTTCATGTGGTTTCCAATTATTCAACTCATCAATAGCAATAAGCACTTTTTTGCTATCGCTTTCAATTAAGAAAGCATAAACATAATTCTCCGCCAATCTAAACGGAAAAACTTTTGTATTTGTTAAGAATAAACTCTCTCCATCTTTTAGTCGATTTATGTTAGCAAATCCTTGTGATTCAAAAAAGTTTAAATGGTCACTACTACCAAGGAATGTTTTGAAATCTATATCTACTTGTTCTGGAATATAAACTTCTACTTTCTTATTTTGAGGGGGATAGTTAATCCAGTCCGCACTTAAAGATTCAATAATTCTTCTCCCCATTACATGGTCTGGGTGCCAATGGGAATATATGATCCCCTTGACATCATCAATAGTAGAACGGTTGATTTGATGGTAAATATCTTCAGGTGTATCTATCAATAAATTAGGGCCATGTACAAATATACTTGGTCCCATTCTACTAAATGGTATCCCTTTATTTCTTGCTTCTAAACAAACATTACAATTACAAAGTGGTCGTGGTATAGTTATTGCCCCACCTGTTCCAAGAAATTCAATTTTCATTTCGAACAGTCCTCCTTAAACATTTTTCAAAGTAATACATTTATGTAGTTTTAGTGATTATCTATTTTAACCATACCTGTACGTTAGTTTAAGTGCATTCTTTCATATTTATTTGTAAAGTATTTTCCTCCATAAAAAGTTTTACTACCTAACATATTTTTGTATAAGCTTTCTTATTTTGGAAATAAAGTAATTTTATTTCTTGAATATCGACCAATTCAAATTCATCAATTTCAAACTTATTGCCTTTCATTATATAACTTACGGAAATATATTTTCTTTATTTCCATGTATGGGGTTAGTGGATTAGCTTTTATAGTTATTTTTCTACCAAATAGAAAACTGTGTGAGTAAGAAACCGTACGCATTTCTTACTTACACAGTTAATATAACACTCCCAACTTACACACTTTTCTTGACAAGCCCCTTATAGTCTTACTTTATTGTTTTTTTCTTTTATCTCCTTATTTTTCCCCGGCATCATCATAGTAAGTGGCTTCCAACTGTTTTCTATTTTTTCTACAATGTGATAAGCTCGCTCGAATAAAATTGAGCGAAGATTATCTACCTGTCTTAATGTTTTTTCCATTAATGCTTCTTGATTTTCAAAGCGGTCTAGAACTTTATCTTGTTTTTTATCCTGTTTAGAAATTTGGTCTATCATTTGTTGATGTAGTGTATACATTTCATTCATCTGAGAGGTAAGTTGCTCCGAAGATGACTTATAGTCTGAAAGCTGTCGTATGATCTCTTGATTTGACTTGCTAACATGATTTATTTTTTCTTTTATCTCTTGCTTTACATCTTTTTCCTCTTTCAATAAACATTTTAGTTCATGATTTTTCTTCTCAAGCAAATGTAGCCACTCCCTTGCATCCTGTTCAAATTTTTCCTGCTTTGTAGTTCTTTCAGATAGATGTGCTAAACTAATACGCAGTTCATTCCAATTTTTCGCCTCTGTAAATTCATATTGCTGATGCCTTTTATTTATATCCTTCACTTCTTTGGTTATAGTTTCATTGAATTTTTTCTGTTTATGAATTAGTTCAGCGAAATAATCCGTTTTAAAATAACGTTGATTTGGAACTTGAATCTCTCCTTTATGTTGAAATACACTTGAATGTTCGGATTTATTAATAAATAGTCCCATAAATGTCATCACCTTCTAACGCTTTTTCTTATTATATGCGTCTTCCTTAAAAATCGATAATTGACCTAGATGGGACTTAGGAGATATAGAGTTAAAGATAATGTGGATGGAATAATAATCCAAGACAACTGAATACCAACTAAAAAGCCAGTAGCTTCACTTCAAGACGAAGAATTGAAGATGCTCATCTGCTCGTGTATTAGATATAGCATGGGCTCAGGGGGATATTTCCTAGAAGTTTTGTAGAGGAAATAACTTTATCGATTGATGAGATGAACATGGGGAGAGGAACAGTTTTTGCAGATGATACCTTCTCGACAGCATTGATGGTAGAAATGAATCTAAGAACCTTTATTGGTAATTAGGAAGATACTTTTTCTTATAAGCGGCCGTTGACTACTAATACCAGCGAATCTAGTGCTCTGATGGGTTTATATGTTTTACTAGAATATTCAAATTGATACCAATTACCACACGATTGAAGACAATCGTCATAATCCAAGGAAGCTTTCCCGACATTTAATTTACATAATAAAAATACAGTAAATAATGGTAGAAAAAAAGTGCGACTTAGACAAGTGCGCACTTTCCATTAATTATATACTACGATACAACCCTACTACTTTACCCAAAATACTAACATTTTTATAAATTAAAGGATCCATCGTTGCATTTTCTGGTTGTAAACGTATATGATCTTTTTCTTTAAAGAATCGTTTTACTGTGGCCTCACTTTCTTCGGTCATTGCTACCACAATATCACCATTTTCTGCTGTATTTTGTTGTTTGACAATTACTTTGTCACCATCTAAAATGCCAGCTTCGATCATACTGTCTCCTTCGATAATTAATACAAATAATTGCTCGCTTACATGCATTTCATTATGAGGAATAGGGATATATTCTTCGATATTTTCTACCGCGGTTATCGGAAGGCCGGCCGTAACTTTCCCGATAACCGGTGCAAATGTGGCTTCGGTTTTTGGAATTTCCAATTCTCCGTCTTGTGGAAGTACCTCTATAGCTCTCGGTTTAGTTGGATCACGTCTGATATAGCCTTTTTTCTCTAATCTCGCTAGATGACCGTGAACGGTTGAGCTTGACGCTAAACCGACTGCTTCACCAATTTCCCGAACAGATGGTGGATATCCTTTTAGCTCAACTTGCTCTTTAATATAAGCTAATATCTCCTCTTGTCGTTTTGATAGATTTGTCATATTTAAATCTCCTTACACGTATTATTTATTAATCAAATTATAGCATAGGAAAATAAGTTTTACAAACATTCGTTCGAGAAAACAATTGACATGAACATTTGTTCGTGTATAATATAAATACGAACAAAGGTTCGAAGGAGGCGATATTATGTTAAAAAATATATCTAAAGTTGACATTTTTTACTTGATTACTTTTATACTAGCTATTGTCTTTTTCTATTATTCAGCAGTAACAAGTTTATAGCATAAAGGAGTAAGTTTAACCTATGGCAAAAGCGATCATATACTGTCGTGTAAGTACCGAAAAGGATTCCCAAGAAACATCTATTCAACGACAGCAAGAAGAATTACACATGTTTGCAAATAAATATAAAATGGAAATTCATAAAATCATCCAGGAAAAACAAAGTGGGTATGAGATTGAACGTGAGGGTATTTTTGATATGTTAGAGACATTTCAGAATGGACAGGCTGATACCCTCCTTATCCAAGACGAAACGAGGCTAGGAAGAGGGAATACTAAAATTGCATTACTTCATCAATTAAATCGATTAAATGTAAATATATATACACTATCACATAATGGTGAATTGCAGCTTTCTGAAGGCGATTCGATGGTATTACAGATCGTATCAATAGTAGAGGAATATCAACGAAAATTACATAATGCGAAAATTAAACGAGGGATGAAGAAGGCTGTTGGTAATGGATTTAATCCAGCTGATAACCTTTCCAACCAACATCTTGCAAAAGGAAGAGAACGAAAAGAATTTCCGATAGAAGAGGTTATTAGGTTAAAGCGGAACAATCTAACTTTTCAAGAAATTGCATCTGTTCTCCGTGGAATGGGTTATGACGTGTCGAAAGCAACCGTTCACCGCCGCTATCAGGAATACCAATCCCTTGAAAAGTAACAGCGTGAAGATTAAAATGAGAGAGAGTATACTATACAAGTATACTCTTTTTTTCATTTTAAGATGGAAGTATAGTTATTTGGAAAAAGAAACGAGGTGTAGTTTCTCTATGTTATCAAAGGAAAAAATAGCTCGAATTAACGAGTTAGCTAATAAAGCGAAAAATGAAGGATTAACGAATGAAGAAAAGAAGGAACAAAAATCGTTACGTGAAGCCTATTTGAAAAACGTTCGAAAATCTTTTAAAAACCATATGAAAGGGATGACGGTCATCGATCCTAATGGGAATGATGTTACCCCTGAAAAATTAAAACAATTACAAAAAGAGAAGAAAAAGTAGTGACTGCTACTTTTTCTTCTATATTATTATATTAAAAATTTTATCAAAAACTGTTATTTTTAAAGAAATTACTCGCTTTTTGACTTGATATACTTGTCTTTATGGTGATTTCGTTATACGATTATAAATGTGCGTACATATTTTGCTTTTTTGAAAGGGGACAAATGTAACGATGGCAAATCAAATTGAACAAATGTCTATTAATGCAATTAGAACATTATCAATAGACGCAATTGAAAAAGCTAATTCAGGTCATCCAGGATTGCCAATGGGTGCGGCTCCAATGGCATATACACTCTGGACACAACACATGAATCATAACCCGAAAAGCTCTAAATGGTTCAATCGTGACCGTTTTGTATTATCTGCAGGTCATGGTTCTATGTTACTTTACAGCTTACTCCACTTGTCTGGTTATGATGTTACCATTGATGACCTAAAAGGATTCCGCCAATGGGGTTCGAAGACACCTGGTCACCCAGAAGTACACCATACGGATGGGGTTGAAGCAACAACAGGGCCGTTAGGTCAAGGTATTGCGATGAGTGTTGGTATGGCGATGGCTGAAAAACATTTATCTGCTAAATACAATAAGGATAATTACAATGTAGTAGATCACTATACATTTGCACTTGTTAGTGATGGTGACTTAATGGAAGGTATTTCCCACGAAGCTGCATCTCTAGCAGGTCATTTAAAATTAGGTAAGCTTGTTGCTTTATATGATTCTAACGATATTTCTTTAGATGGTGAATTAAACAAAGCATTCTCTGAGAATGTAGAAGATCGTTTTAAAGCATATGGCTGGCAAGTAATCCGTGTAGAAGATGGTACAGACACAGAAGCGATCTCACAAGCTATCGCGGATGCTAAGGCTAATACCGATCAACCTACGTTAATTGAAGTGAAAACAGTCATTGGTTACGGTTCACCTAACAAATCTGGTTCAGCTGCATCACATGGTGCACCACTTGGACAAGACGAAGTTAAATTAACGAAAGAATACTATAAATGGGAACATGAAGATTTCCTAGTTCCTGATGAAGTATACAAGGATTTCGAAACAAAAATCGTTGAAAACGGTAAAGCAGTAGAACAAGAATGGAAGGAATTATTCGATTCTTACAAGAAAGCGTATCCTGAACTAGGACAAGAATTAGAGGATGCGATTAATAACAAATTACCTAAAGGATGGGATAAAGACTTACCAGTATATGAAGCAGGTAAGGATGAAGCTGCTACACGTGCTACATCTGGGGAAGTATTAAACGCCATCGCTAAAACTGTACCATCTTTATTTGGTGGAAGTGCAGACTTAGCAGGTTCTAACAAAACAAACCTTAAAGATGCTGGCGACTTTTCAGCAGCAGAGCCAGACAAACGTAATATTTGGTTTGGTGTACGTGAATTTGCAATGGCAGCTGCGTTAAATGGTATGGCATTACACGGAGGACTTAAAGTATTTGGTGGTACATTCTTCGTATTCAGTGACTACTTACGTCCAGCAGTTCGTTTATCTGCTATTCAGAACCTGCCTGTAACATACGTGTTAACGCACGATTCGATTGCAGTAGGAGAAGATGGTCCGACACATGAACCTGTTGAACAATTAGCTGCGTTTAGAGCAATGCCAAATCTTTCTGTTATTCGTCCGGCAGATGGTAATGAAGTACAAGCAGCATGGCGCTTAGCAGTAGAATCTACTTCACAACCGACAGCACTAGTACTTACTCGTCAAAATCTACCTACATTACCTGGTACTGCTGAAAATGCATACGAAGGGGTTAAAAAAGGTGGATATGTAGTAAGCCCTGCTTCGAAAGAGACGCCAGATGCTATTCTTGTTGCAACTGGTTCTGAAGTACAGCTTGCAGTCAAAGCACAAAAAGCATTAAAAGAAGAAGGTAAAGATGTGAGTGTTGTAAGTATTCCTTCGTGGGATCGTTTTGATAAACAAGATGAAGCGTACAAAGAATCCGTATTGCCAAGTGCTGTAACGAAACGTGTTGCTGTTGAAATGGCTTCTTCACTTGGTTGGGAGCGTTATGTAGGTCTAGAAGGAAAAATTATTGCAATCGATAAATTTGGTGCATCTGCAAATGGAAACAAAATTATTGAAGAATACGGTTTTACTGTAGAAAATGTCGTAAAACACGTAAATGAATTATTTTAATTAAACTAAATGGGACAGAGGGGCAGTTCCTCGTCCCATTTTTTTACCGTAACAAGTAAATAAACAAGTGCTTGTATTATTAAATGACTTTTACTATACTGTATAAGAGACAAATTGAAGGAGGAACAATTGAATGAGCACTGTTCTTTGGATTATATTTATCGTGGTTGCTCTTTTAGCCGGGGTTGCCCTAGGCTTTTTTATCGCGAGAAAGTATATGATGAACTATTTAAAGAAAAATCCACCAATTAATGAACAAATGCTAAGAACATTAATGATGCAGATGGGTCAAAAACCATCGCAAAAGAAAATTAAACAAATGATGCGTGCAATGAACAACCAAATGGATAACAAATAATAACAGGTTGTAACATAATTGTCGAATTAGAATCCTTGCTATTATACAGCAAGGGTTTTATCATATTTATAGAACAGTGCATCTATAAATATATTGAGTCTGGAGTGACCAACTTGAATGAAGTAAATATTTTTATTGCATTTGGTGCAGGATTTTTATCGTTTATATCCCCATGTGTTTTACCACTATACCCTGCATTTCTATCATACATCACCGGGATGAGTGTCAGCGATATTAAAGAAGAAAAAGCCATGTTTAACTATAAAAGCATCTTACATACATTATTCTTTCTGCTAGGGTTTTCAAGTATTTTTATTATTCTTGGCTTTACAACAAGTTTTATCGGTGAATTTTTAACAAGATGGGATGACTTAATTAGACAAATAGGTGCAATTTTAATTATTTTTTTCGGTCTTATTATAGTAGGTGCTTTAAATTTCGATTTCTTAATGAAAGAAAAGAAGTTGCGCTTTAAAAATAGACCTACAGGCTTCATAGGATCATTTATTATAGGGATGGCATTTTCTTTAGGATGGACGCCTTGTACAGGACCAATTTTGATGGCGGTCATATCACTAGCTGCAACGAATACAGAGCTTGGAATTATATTAATGACTGCTTATTCGTTAGGTTTTTCGATTCCATTCTTTATTCTTGCCTTTTTTATTGGTAAAATGAAATGGATTAAGAATAATGCACAGAAACTGGTGAGAATCGGTGGTTATGTGATGATTTTTATGGGATTCTTTTTGTTTTTTGATTTAATGACGAAATTAACGTCATTTCTTGCAGGATTTTTCAATTTTAAGGGATTTTAATATTGGAGAGAGACATACTAATTACATTCGGAGGAGATATTATGACAAAAACAAATGACTTAATATTAAAAACCATGACAGTATTAATAGCTTTTATTTTGTTTGGGTTTGCAGTGAATTTATTTTTTGCTGGACATAATGAACCTGGCGGTGGCTTTATCGGTGGTTTAATGACTGCGGCAGCAATTGTACTAATGTATATGGCTTATGGGGAAAAAGCTGTCAATAAAGTATTACCATTTAATTATCGGACCATGATTATTGTCGGATTACTTATTGCAATAGCAACTGGTGTTGGCGCATTTCTATTTGGGCAGCCCTTCCTAAGTCAAACATTTGATTATTTTCACTTCCCAATATTTGGTGAGGTAGAGCTCGCAACAGCGCTATTATTTGATATTGGTGTTTATTTGACGGTTATTGGAGTAGCTATGACAATTGTTTTAACTATTTCTAGTGATCGGTAAAAAACGCAGCAAAACACGTTAACGTAGATTTTGACGTGTTTTTGCTGCGTATTTTTTATTTCGATAATCTTCAGGTGAATAGTTGAAGTAGTGCTCATATGCGGTGATGTCGATCGATTTTTCTTTCAGCTTTTTTCTTAAAAACTTATGGTCTCGTTTAGGAGTGGCCATAATATATCCTTGAATTAATGTTTCTTGTGTGATTGCCTCTTCCTTCTTCTCAAGAGCTAATTGACCTATCTTTCCCGCAATCTTCTGCCTTGCTACATCACGAAACAACTCGGGTACTGGGGAGACTAACTCTTCCAGAAATTCTTTTTCAGCATCTTCCCATAGGTGGCTTGATTTCTCAATATAATATTTTTCCCAATCCAAATCTGATTTTCCATCATCTTTTGGCAAACTTTTTAGAAATTTACGAAACATGAAATACCCGCCGATCGCTATCAGTCCTAATAAAATAAAAGTCCATACGACGATGAATGTCATAAAGTGAAAGGACATTTAGTTAACACCCGCCATTCTAAATTATTATCATTTTATTTTTATGTAAAATATAGTAATATAACTATAAATCGTATATTAAGTCATGAATATTTAAATTTCTCATATAATTTACTAGATCGTTGATATTATAGCATGTTTAGACTTTTTAACAAAATAATTTTGATGAAAAAAGTTAGGGGGTAAGGCCTTGCTTAATTATGTCGATCAACCAGATAACACGAGCGTCAATCACGAAGCGGACAAAACTATCTTGCTTTCGGATTTACCAAAAAGCATTCTCAATAGGATTGAAGCTAATGGGTTTGATCTTATCTGTATTAATAATTATTCTGGGAAGATTGAATATATATCAGAATCTGTTAGAAGTGTGCTTGGCTTTAACAAAGCTCAATTGATTGGTAAGTCAGTGTTTCGTTATGTTATGCGTGATGACCAGAAGTATGTCAGAAAACATTTTGATACTGAAAGCTCTGAGGAACAAAAATTTTATGTACATATACGTAATCAGATTGGCAGATTTATTGTTTTCGAAACAATTTTACAGGTAATCAACTGGAACGGAGATAAGAAGATTTTGTCACTTTCAAGAGATATTTCGGACAAAAAGCAAGCAGAGGAAATGTTAATACGCTCGGAAAAAATGTCAATCGCAGGTCAGTTGGCAGCAGGTATTGCTCATGAGATCAGAAATCCTCTTACTTCCTTGAAAGGGTTTGTTCAGTTATTGCAAGGCGGAATAACTAGTAAAGATGAATATTATAAAATTATGATGGACGAAATTGATAAAATAAACACCATAACATCGGAGCTATTATTTATTTCTAAACCAATGACAGATGATAAACATGATGAAAATATAAATAAAATGCTACATGATGTGATAACTCTACTAAAAACACAAGCTAACTTATATGATATTGATCTAGTACTTGAAGCAGATGATGAGGACTGTATAGTTTACTGTGACCGCTCTCAAATTAAACAGGTTTTTATCAATTTAATTAAAAATGCTATTGAGGAAATGACAGATGGTGGTATGATTCATGTCAAGGTAAAGAATAGTGGTAAAGAGTGCATGATTGCGATAAAGGATCAGGGACCTGGTATACCTAAGCATCTTATTCATAAATTGAAAGAGCCTTTTTTTACCACAAAAAAGAACGGTACAGGTCTAGGATTAATGATTTCTAACCAAATTATTGATAATCATAGTGGAAGGTTAGAAATTGAATCAGAAAATGGTGAAGGAAGCACTTTCAAAATTTTTCTTCCTTTTAATGGAAAGTGAAAGAGTTCACTTAGAATAGAAATCATAGATTTTTAATTTAATAGATTTTTTATGGTTAATTATTTTACTTATAAACCGATTTCATTTAAAATAGTATGGTGCATACTATGTTACATAGTATTTAGAGATATGAGAGATCCGTTTTCGGTCTAACATTTTTAAGGGGGTAACTGGGCGAAATGACTAATCAGAATCCATTTCAAGCAAAAAAGCAGTTTGATTTGAACGGTAAAAAGTACAACTATTACCAATTAAAAGCCTTGGAAGAAGCGGGAATTGGTAATATCGATCGTTTACCTTTTTCGATTCGTGTCTTACTCGAATCGTTAATCCGTCAACACGATGGACATGTTATTAAAGATGAACATGTTAAGAGTCTAGCAAACTGGGGAAAAGAGCAAGGTGGAGATGTACCATTCAAACCTTCTCGTGTTATTTTGCAAGACTTTACCGGTGTACCAGCTGTAGTAGACCTTGCTTCTTTACGTAAAGCAATGGTAGACATGGGGGGATCACCAGAAAAGATTAACCCGGAAGTACCGGTTGATCTTGTCATTGACCATTCCGTACAAGTAGATGAATACGGTACAAAGAACGCATTACAAGCAAATATGGAATTAGAGTTTGAACGTAATGCAGAACGTTATGAATTTTTGAATTGGGCACAAAAGGCCTTTGATAACTACCGTGCTGTTCCTCCAGCAACTGGTATCGTACACCAGGTAAACCTTGAGTATCTTGCAAACGTAGTTCATGCAGTTGACAATGAGGATGGAGAAATGGAGGCATTCCCTGATACACTCGTTGGTACTGACTCACATACAACGATGATTAATGGTTTAGGTGTGTTAGGTTGGGGTGTTGGTGGTATTGAAGCAGAAGCAGGAATGTTAGGACAACCTTCATACTTCCCTGCACCAGATGTTATCGGGGTGAAATTTACTGGCAGCTTCCCTAACGGTACAACAGCTACAGACTTAGCATTAAAAGTTACGCAAGTATTGCGCGAGAAGAAAGTAGTAGGTAAGTTCGTAGAATTCTTTGGGCCTGGTCTTAAAGATATGCCTTTAGCAGATCGTGCCACTATTTCTAACATGGCACCGGAGTATGGTGCAACATGTGGTTTCTTCCCTGTAGATGAGGAAGCATTAAACTATCTTCGTCTAACTGGTAGAAGTGAAGAGCAAATCGCGCTTGTAGAGAAATATTGTAAAGAGAACAGCTTGTGGTATTCACCAGATCAACCAGATGCAGAGTTCACAGATCTAGTGGAGATTAACCTTTCTGAATTAGAACCAAACTTATCTGGTCCAAAACGTCCACAAGACTTAATCCCATTATCTGATATGAAGAAATCATTTAATGAGGCAATTACTGCTCCTGCAGGAAACCAAGGTTTTGGTTTAGATGCTTCTGAATTTGATAAAGAAGTGGAAATCAATCAACCAAATGGGCGTAAATCTGTTATGAAGACAGGTGCGGTTGCAATCGCTGCTATCACATCTTGTACAAATACTTCTAACCCATATGTTATGCTTGGAGCAGGTTTACTTGCCAAGAAAGCAGTAGAAAAAGGGCTAGAAGTTCCAGCTTATGTGAAAACTTCATTAGCACCTGGTTCAAAAGTTGTTACAGGATACCTCGAGGATGCAGGATTAATGCCATATTTAGATCAATTAGGCTTCAACCTTGTAGGGTATGGTTGTACAACATGTATCGGTAACTCTGGCCCATTACGTGAGGAAATTGAGAAAGCAATCGCTGATAACGATTTAACTGTTTCATCCGTACTTTCAGGTAACCGGAACTTTGAAGGTCGTATCCACCCGTTAGTGAAAGCGAACTACTTAGCTTCTCCGCCATTAGTAGTAGCGTATGCTCTGGCAGGAACAGTGGATATTGATTTGAAAAACGATCCAATTGGTCAAGACAAGGATGGAAATGCTGTTTACTTTGATGATATTTGGCCATCTATGGATGAAGTGCGTGAACAAGTTAAGAAAGTAGTAACACCGGAAATCTTCCGTGAACAATATAAGAATGTATTTGATTCTAACGAAAAATGGAATGCAATCGAAACAACAGATGAACCGTTATATTCTTGGAACAATGATTCTACTTATATTCAAAATCCTCCGTTCTTTGAAGGTCTTGCAAAAGAACCAGGAAAAGTAGAGCAATTATCAGGATTACGTGCTATTGGAAAGTTTGGTGATTCTGTAACAACTGACCATATTTCACCAGCTGGTGCCATTGCAAAAGATATGCCAGCAGGTAAATATCTGCAAGAGAAAGGCGTATCACCTCGTAACTTTAACTCTTATGGTTCCCGTCGTGGTAACCATGAAGTAATGATGCGTGGTACCTTTGCAAATATCCGTATTAAGAACCAATTAGCACCAGGAACTGAAGGCGGTTATACTACTTATTGGCCAACTGGCGATGTAATGCCTATCTATGATGCAGCAATGAAATATCAACAAGATGGTACAGGGCTAGTAATCCTTGCTGGTAATGATTATGGTATGGGAAGCTCTCGTGATTGGGCAGCAAAAGGTACCAACCTACTAGGTATTAAAACGGTTATTGCACAGAGCTTTGAACGTATCCACCGTTCAAACCTAGTAATGATGGGTGTATTACCTCTTCAATTTAAAGAAGGCGAAAGTGCGGATTCACTAGGTTTAACTGGTAAGGAAGCATTCGAAGTGGACATTGATGAGTCTGTAATGCCGCGTGATATTGTAACGGTGAAAGCTACCGACGAAAATGGTAAAGTAACCGAATTTGAAGCAGTTGCACGTTTCGAAAGTGAAGTAGAAATCGACTACTATCGTCACGGTGGTATCCTTCAAATGGTACTTCGTAATAAACTAGCTTAATAGCTTATAAGAAAAAGATAGTCCTAAAACGGGCTATCTTTTTTTATATTATCAGATTAGGTTTGCTTTTCCACGCTGATAACGGATGAACGCAAAACTACCGAGGGTAAAATTATTTCCTTTTTCTCGGCGGTTTTTATCTAAATTGGGTAAAAAAGTCACTTTACCAAGCGGATCTTCAATTCTAGCTTTTCTACAGGAGTATCGCATTTTTTCGCAGCGTTTTATTTAAATTTAATAATTAGACGCTTAGGTTGTTATCTTATATAATAGGATTTAGTGTATTGTAAAGGATGATCGTTATGTGGAAGAGTATTTTATCGTTATCGGTTGTGTTGCTATTGGTCGTTATTTTGATAGTCACCAACTTTACAAATATTGGAGATAAGCAATCTAAACCGAATATTATAGATGTTACAGAAGATACGTCTGTAGAAGGAGTAGGTATTACTGCACCAAATGTAAAACAACTACAACCCGGTGATCAGGCGCCTAATTTCCAGTTACCTGACCTAGCCGGTAATGAGGTGGAGGCATTTGATGTAGAGCAGGATTATATTTTATTGAACTTTTGGGCAACTTGGTGTAAACCCTGTCTAGAAGAAATGCCAGATATGCAGACATTTGAAAATGAAAATAAAGATATAGTTAAGGTTATTGCAGTAAATACAACAAATAGAGAGAATTCAATAGAAAAAGTAGAAGCCTTCGTAGAGGAAGGGGATTATCAGTTTACTATTTTATTGGATGAGAATGATACCGTATATGATCACTATTCCATTATTGGTATGCCAACTTCCTTTCTTATTAGAACAAGTGATCAACAGGTCATGAAACGAACTAATGGTGCGATGTCATTAGAGCAAATGCAAGACCAACTAAAAGAAGTGCAGAACTTAGAATGATTGGAAGGAGTATGTTTGTGTCAACAAAAAATTGGAAAGAAACAGAAGAAATAATTCAGAGTTGGAATTCACTTGATGATATTCCACCTTATAACGAAATAGAAATACTACGAATTCTAGACAAGGTTGAACAAGCAACTTTTTCACTACATGTAGACTCAGAAGCATTGTTATACAGTATGCTTACGTTTTATCGTTTGAAAAGGAATGTAACAGATGATCATTTAAATAAGCATCTAGAACAATTAAAGAAAAAAAGTAAACATCCAATGATTGCAGAAGTCCAATCATTAAAGCACTATTTATCTATTTATAATGACTTTCAAGAAATAGAACTCGTACAGTATTACATTCGTGAAACAGATTTTGATCCTGTAAAATTAAAGAAAGCGAAAGCACTTTTAGCTGAAATGGACCGTTTGTCAAAGCTGAAGTCGATCCAAACAGTTTCAACCAATCGTATTAAGAAGACGTATGATCGGATATTTGAACAAGTTGATTTAATTCAAGATGTTGCTGAAGCGATGGTTTACACTTTAGAACAACGAAAATCAACTAGAGACATTCAGCCATACAATGAAGAAATTGAAAAGTTAAGTTATTATATTACGATTTTTTATGATTCTTTACCTGCCTTCATAAAAAAAGAAACAACCTCAGATCCATTGGATGAATTGTCAAGCATGATCGGGCTTAATGAGGTGAAAAATTATATTAATTATTATTATCAATATTTAAAATATCAGCAAAAAAGAAAAGAAGCTGGATTTCAAATGGTGGATGAGCAGGGACTAAATATGGTAATTACCGGGAATCCAGGAACAGGTAAAACAACAATTGCCCGTTTGTTGGCTAACATATACTACCGACTCGGCTTGCTTGAAACAAATAAAGTTGTGGAGGTTAACCGATCTCAACTAGTAGGTTCTTACATGGGTCAAAGTGAAGAGAATACGCTAAATTATGTGAAAAAAGCATTGGGTGGAGTACTTTTTATCGATGAAGCCTATAATTTAAAACGTGAAGATCAATCTGGTAATGATTATGGACAGGCAGTTATTGATACACTAGTATCTAGTATGACCAGTAAGGAATATGCTAATAAATTTGCGGTTATTATTGCAGGATATCCGGAAGAAATGCAACACTTTTTATGGTCCAATCAAGGATTGAGAAGCCGTTTCCCAGAAGGGAATTTTATTCAGTTGCCTAATTTTTCGAATGAAGAATTGTTACAAATTGCAGAAGAAACAGCTCTACAAAATGACTATTTTTTTACCGAAAAGGCACGACATCGTTTTTTATCCTTAATAGAAAAAGCGCGTGTGGATGAATCATTTGGGAATGCTCGAACGGTTAAAGATTTGGTATTAAAAGTTATTTTCCATATTGGCGCAAACCATAATTTACCTTTAGAGAATAATTGGTTAGCCCACATGAGAATAGCAGAAAAAGATATTACAGCTTTAGATGATCAGCGAGATTCTGCTGAACCAATGGAACAGTTAGAACAATTAATAGGGCTCGATAATGTAAAGGAAGAAGTGAAAAAGCTATCTGCATTTGTTCAGATTCAACAAAAACGCAAATCACTACAACTGCCGTCTGTACCTATTCAATTACATTCTGTTTTTTCGGGTAATCCCGGTACTGGGAAAACAACTGTTGCGAAATTATTTGCCCAAATCTTAAAACAATGTGGTCTTCTAAAACGAGGTCATTTAGTTGTAGCTTCAAGAAGTGACCTCGTTGCAGGATTTGTAGGCCAAACAGCAATAAAAACCAAGAATAAAATCCGCGAAGCGTTAGGTGGCGTATTATTTATCGATGAAGCATACTCGTTATATCGCGGGGAAAAAGATTTTGGTAAAGAAGCAATTGATACATTAGTGGATGAAATGACCAAACATAATGAGAATATTGTCATAATCCTTGCTGGCTATAAAAAAGAAATGGAGCAATTTATAGCAAGTAACCCTGGTTTGGAATCAAGATTCAAGAAATATTTTCATTTTCAAGATTATTCCAATCAAGAGCTTTTGGAGATGATCCGATATCATGTGAAGGAATATCAATATCAATTAGATGAAGATGTGATCAACTATCTGTTAAAGCAATTGGACGATACGCCAATTAGTGGAAATGGAAGGTTTGTCGTAAACTTGATCAACGAAGCAATCCAATACCAAGCGTTACGACTTGATATGGAAACCGAAGAAATAGAAGAGCTTGGACTTTTGACGAAAAAAGATGTTGAATTAGCATGGAAATCGGTTAGGGGGACGAATCAACAATGAAAGTAACAACACCAATTAAAGTGAGATACCAGGAAACAGACCAAATGGGAGTAGTTTATCACGCTAACTATTTAATCTGGTTTGAAATTGGAAGGACTGACTTTATTGAAAAATTAGGATTTAGGTATCATGAAATGGAAGCGGAGGGTATTGTATCTCCGGTTGTCGATGCCAATATTCAGTTTAAGCATCCAATTCGATATGGAGACGATGCCTATGTGGAAACATGGCTGGAGAAATACAATGGTATACGTACAACATATGGTTATCGAATCATTAATCAGGATGGTCAAGAGGCTGTTACTGGAGAAACCCAACATGTTATTGTAAGAAAAGAAAATTTCCGTCCACTATCTTTGAAAAAGCAGTTCCCAAACTGGCATGAAGCATACCAAAAAGCATTAGAAAGCGCGGAATAATTAATGGCGTTTGGAATTGATAGAAAAACGTTAAAAAAATGGAAAGCAGATGTCCGTAACGGGAAAATAGCCTTTTTAACACATTATTGGCTTGATGATCGATTTCCTGATTGCACAACTGTTACCAAAGTAGGTTGTGCTGATTATCAGAAGTTAATTGCATGGGGGAATCAATATGGATTGAAAAGTGAGTGGATTCATCGAGATCCTGCGTTTCCGCATTTTGATTTATTCGGGGATATGCAAAAAGAAATTTTAACAAAAGAACATCAATGGGAACAAATAAAGAAATTTCAGTTGTAAATTAATGCGCCACTACCCCAATAATTGGAAAGAGGAATAAAGAATATAGCAAGTTCTTTCCTGCAATAGATATCGATAATTATATTAGCATATAAAAAAGACCGAGATCAGTGCTCGGTCTTTTTGGTTGGAACAGGATCAAAGCCTCCTGGGTGAAATGGATGACATTTTAAGATTCTTTTAACGGATAAATAGGTTGCTTTGAATATATTAAAACGTTGATAGCATTCCAAACTATAGTGAGAACAAGTTGGTTGAAAGCGACAACTTGGTGGAAACATTGGGCTAATAAATCGTTGATAAAAACGAATGATTAACATAATCACTTTTTTCAAAATATTCACCTCAACGATGAAGAGCTTTATCATACGTAATCGATGCAATGGCATCATGTAAATGAATAGATTCCTCATTTTCGCATATTACGGTGAACTTCTCAACAAATGGTAATTCGTATAAATCCGCTGCTACTAAGCGAACCATATCCTCAACAAAGCGAGGGTTTTCGTAAGCTTGCTCGGTAACCATTTTTTCATCTGGTCGTTTTAATACTGGATGAATACGTGCACTTGCATTACTTTCCGCTGCCTCTAGTAATGCCTGTTTCCAGTCGGCATCCGTTTCATCATAATTAGCTGATAGTTCTGCGCTCATTTTAACCTTCCCCCTTTGGTTATGTGCACTATACTCACTTATTTCTTTTGAGCAAGGACATAATGTCGTAATAGTGCCTTCAAGAGAAACGGTTATATGATATCCTGAATTTTTATCATAAAGTATTGTTATCTCAGCATCTGCATGGTTCATTCCAGCCATGTTAGATGCAGGTCCGCTCCGTTCAAAGAACCAAGGGAAGGAGACGGTTATTTGATTATCTTCCTGTTCCAAGCGATCTGCCATTTCTTTCGTAAATTGCTTCAGTGAAGTAATGGATATCTTTAATGGATTTCCATTACTATACTGTTGCATAAGTTCTGTAAAACGGCTCATATTTGTCCCTTTATGATTCTTCTTGATAGAAGATGTCATTTTAAATGTTCCGATTGTTGTTTGTGTTTCAGGTGTCATTTTACTGAACACTTGTATAGGGTGTTTAACATTGGAAATTCCTACTTGATCTATATCAAACAAAAAATCCTTCTTTGTGTTTTGTAAATCAGGCATTTTTTCTTTTTCAGTTGGCTTTGTTTTTTCACCTGGTTCAACTGAGCCAAACAGTTTATGTCTTTCCGCTTTGTTTGGAAGTTGTTTGGTGCTAAAATCTTTCATGATTAGACCCCTTTCGTCTTCAACTATTTCAAAGTATACTTAATCTTCCTGTAATATTCAATTTAAAAAGCTTAAAAACCTAGCATAAGCGACTTAAATCTCCATTACAAAAAAGATCTAACGATTTGTTAGATCTTTACATCCATTTTATTTTTGGTTCGGTTTTATTGAGAATTCTTTTAATATTCGCCTGGTGACGATATATGACAAAGGCTGTTAAGATAGAAGTAACAATGATTAAGCCGATATCTTGTTGAATAATTGTCACAATAATGGTGATAATGCCTGTTAACATAGATGCTAATGATACATATTTAGATAAATAAAGAATAAGTAAAAAGCTGCACACCATAATAACAAATAATAATGGATTAACTCCTAAAATCACTCCAGCTGAGGTTGCTACTGCTTTTCCACCTTTAAATTTCGCGAAAATCGGATACATATGTCCAATAACTGCGAAGACTCCGACTACCAAGGGATAAACATTTTCCGCTTGAAAAAGTATCGGTAAAAGAGCTGCTAAAGTACCTTTTAAAATATCTACTGTTATTACGATTATACCAGCTTTTAGACCGAGAACGCGAAATGTGTTAGTAGCACCTAAGTTACCACTACCATGTTCTCTTATATCCTTTTGATAGCCAACTTTACCTACAATTAACCCAGTTGGAATGGAACCTAATAAGTAGGCAAGAATGATAAAAATAATATACTCCATCATCAAACTCCTTAAATAAATGTTATGATTGCAATTGATGACTTTATTTTAGCATGATGTTAGTAAAAAGAGTACATGCAATATATATTTTTTTTGTTCATTTATGATAAAAATGCTGAAATAACTAGCAAGAAATGGTTAATAACAGGTATACTTTTATACGTCTAGACTTGCGTCAAAGCTTATTAAATGGTTTAATCAATAAAAATGAGGTGTACAATATGAATCATGAAAATGAGCAAGCATTAATGCTTGATATGTTAAAAAAATCAAAAGCAATTGCGGTGATCGGACTTTCGGACAAACCCCATCGAACATCTTATCAGATTGCCAAAGCGATGCAAAAAGCTGGTTATCGCATTATTCCTGTGAATCCGAATATTGAGGAAGCTTTAGGTCAAAAGGCATATGATACAATTACAGATGTGGAAGAACCATTCGAATTAATTAATGTATTCCGACGATCCGAATATTTAAAAGAGCTAGCCAAAGAAATTGTGAAGACTGATGCTAAATATGTATGGATGCAACAGGGAGTCAAAGATAAGGAAGCTTATAACTATTTAACGGAACATAACAAACAGGTTATAATGGACAAATGTATAAAAGTAGCACACGCTGTTTTAATGAAATAACTTTACAAACAAGAATGTATGTTCTATATTCTAGTTAGAGGTAGTGCCAGGGAAGGAGTATCGAGAAGGTAATGAAGAGTAATACAACATATAGCGATGATTCAATTCAAGTTTTAGAGGGGCTAGAAGCCGTCAGAAAAAGACCAGGGATGTATATTGGTAGTACAGATGCAAGAGGCTTACATCACCTTGTCTTTGAAATAGTAGATAACTCAGTTGATGAAGCATTATCAGGTTATGGAGAAGAAATTACCGTAATCATCCACCCAGATCAAAGTATCACCGTAAAAGATAATGGTCGAGGTATGCCAACAGGAATGCACCAAACAGGTAGACCGACTCCAGAGGTAATATTAACTGTCTTACATGCTGGTGGGAAATTTGGTCAGGGTGGTTATAAAACCAGTGGAGGTTTACATGGTGTAGGAGCCTCTGTTGTTAATGCTTTGTCAGAATGGCTAGAAGTAACGATTGAAAGGGACGGTTTTGTTTTTTATCAGCGATTCGAGAATGGCGGTAAGCCAGTTACAACTTTAGAGAAAAAAGGGAAAACAAAAAAGACAGGAACTACGATTACATTTAAACCAGATCCTTCGATTTTTTCCACTAATACATACCAGTTTGATATATTAGCGGAAAGGTTAAGGGAATCAGCTTTTTTACTAAAAGGAATCACGATCAAGTTAATTGATGAGAGAAATGAAGTAGAGGAGGCTTACAATTATCCAGATGGTTTAAAAGAGTTTGTAGCCTACTTAAATGAGGAGAAAGATGCCCTGCATGAAGTAGTTGCTTTTGAAGGCGAGCAACAAGGCATGGAACTGGATTTTGCTTTTCAATATAATGATGGTTTTACGGAAAATATATTGTCATTTGTTAATAATGTTCGAACCAAAGATGGTGGGACACATGAGTCTGGTGCCAAAACTGCAATAACGAGAATTGTGAATGATTATGCAAGAAAAGTAAACCTTTTAAAAGAAAAAGATAAAAACCTTGAAGGTAATGATATTCGGGAAGGTTTTACTGCTGTTATTTCGATAAAAATTCCGGAAGAAAAGCTACAGTTCGAAGGGCAGACAAAAGGTAAACTAGGGACTGCAGAAGCTCGTTCTGCTGTTGATACAATTGTCGCTGAACATTTACTTTATTTCTTGGAAGAAAATCCAGACGTTGCTTCTATGCTTATTAAAAAAGCGATTCGTGCTAAAGATGCTCGATTAGCTGCAAGAAAAGCAAGAGAAGAAGCTAGAAGCGGAAAGAAAAAGCGTAGAAAAGACGCTTTATTAAGCGGAAAATTAACACCAGCACAATCCCGTAATCCAGACAAGAACGAACTGTACCTTGTGGAGGGTGATTCTGCAGGTGGATCTGCCAAACAAGGAAGAGACAGAAAATTTCAAGCGGTATTGCCGTTGAGAGGTAAAGTTGTAAATACGGAAAAAGCTAAATTGGTGGATATATTAAAAAATGAAGAGATATCTACAATCATTCATACAATCGGTGCAGGTGTCGGCAGTGAATTTTCGATAGATGATGTACAGTACAACAAAGTCGTCATTATGACAGATGCCGATACAGACGGAGCTCACATCCAAATACTATTGCTTACCTTTTTCTATCGATATATGAGACCATTGATTGAAGCTGGAAAAGTATTCATTGCCTTGCCACCTTTGTATCAAATATCAAAGGGAAAAGGTGCCAAAGCCCAGATAGAGTATTGCTGGACGGAGGATGAACTAAAAGACGTCACGAAAAAATTCAAAAATGGTTATCACCTGCAACGCTATAAGGGGCTAGGAGAGATGAATGCAGATCAGTTATGGGAAACAACGATGAATCCTGAAACCCGTACGTTAATTCGCGTAACAATAGATGATTTAGCCAGAGCGGAGCGAAGAGTGACCACCTTAATGGGGGATAAAGTAGAGCCTCGTCGTAAATGGATTGAATCTAATGTACAATTTTCACTAGAAGAAGACGATAATATTATAGATAATGAAAATATTCAAATTTAAGGTTTTATCACGGTGTTAATCGTCCGTAAAATCCTACATTAAAGAACGAAGAGGGGGAACGGCCGCTATCACCGTGATAAGTTTGCTAATCAACAGTGTAAAAGATACTCACTGTTGGAAGTCTTACTTTATAGGAGGAATTTCGTTGGCAATAGAAGAAAAGTATTTAGATCTCCCTTTAGAAGATGTAATGGGAGATCGCTTTGGACGTTATAGTAAATATATTATCCAGGACCGTGCATTGCCTGATGCACGCGATGGATTAAAACCGGTACAACGCAGAATTTTGTATGCAATGTACGAGGAAAAAAATACACATGATAAACCGTTCCGTAAATCAGCCAAAACGGTAGGGACTG
This sequence comes from Gracilibacillus sp. HCP3S3_G5_2, assembly GCF_052063305.1. NCBI lineage: Bacteria > Bacillati > Bacillota > Bacilli > Caryophanales > Bacillaceae > Gracilibacillus > Gracilibacillus sp. HCP3S3_G5_2. The sequence goes on from NZ_JBQHXU010000008.1 coordinate 35,588, forward strand.
TAATTGGTAACTATCACCCTCACGGTGATTCATCTGTATATGAAGCAATGGTAAGGTTAAGTCAAACTTGGAAGGTTCGTAATGTCCTTGTAGAAATGCACGGTAACAACGGTAGTGTCGATGGTGACCCACCAGCAGCGATGCGTTATACCGAGGCAAGATTATCTGCTATCGCATCTGAGATGATTCGCGATATCGATAAAGAAACCGTGGATTACATTCCGAACTTTGATGACTCCATTGATGAACCGGTTGTGCTACCAGCAAGAATCCCGAATTTATTAGTAAATGGTTCGACCGGTATATCTGCTGGTTATGCAACTGAGATCCCGCCTCATAATTTAGGAGAAGTTATTGATGCTATTATTAAACGTCTTGATAAACCTTCTGTTACAGTGGAAGAGTTACTGGAGATTGTGAAAGGTCCAGATTTTCCAACTGGTGGTATTATACAAGGATATGAAGGATTAAAGAAAGCTTATCAGACAGGTAAAGGAAAAGTTGTCGTACGTGGGAAAGCAAGTATTGAACCATTAAAAGGAAACCGTGAACAAATTGTGATTGATGAAATACCATATGAAGTCAATAAGGCAGTTCTAGTCAAACGAATGGATGAGCTGCGAATTGACCGTAAAGTAGAGGGAATCGCAGAAGTTCGTGATGAAACGGATCGAACAGGTTTACGAATAGTGGTAGAACTGAAAAAGAACGCAGATAGTCAAGGTGTACTCAATTATCTATATAAAAATACTGATTTGCAAATTACCTATCATTTCAATATGGTAGCAATCAAAGATAAAACACCACAGTTGTTAAATTTATTACAAATGATCGATGCTTATATTCAGCACCAGAAAGAAGTTGTTACAAGACAAACGCGCTACGATTTAAATAAGGCAGAGAAAAGGGCTCATATTGTCGAGGGTCTGATAAAAGCTGTTTCCATTTTAGATGAATTAATTCAAACAATTCGAGCATCTAAAGATAAACAAGATGCCAAAAAACGAATTATGGAAGCATATGGTTTTACAGAACCTCAAGCAGAAGCAATTGTGACATTGCAATTATATCGTTTAACTAATACAGATATCACCGCTTTAGAAAAAGAAGCAGATGAGCTTCAAAAAAGAGTAGCAGAGTATCAAGCGATTCTAGCTGATGAAAAGAAATTATTATCAGTGATTAAAAAAGACTTAAGAAGTATGAAGAAACAGTATGCAGAAGATCGTCGGACAAAAGTAGAAGAACAAATCGAAGAATTAAAAATTAATGTTGAGGTAACAGTCGCAAGTGAGGATGTTATTACCTCTGTAACTGAACAAGGCTACGTAAAACGAACAAGTATCAGATCGTATACCGCTTCAACCAATGAAGATTTTTCGATCAAAGATAATGATTACTTAATTTCTTTGTTAGAACTGAATACGACTGATCATTTGTTATTGTTCACGAATAAAGGGCGGTATGTACCAATCCCAGTTCACCAGTTACCAGATATTCGTTGGAAGGAGCTCGGACAACATCTATCTAATATAGCTTCTATTGATAAAGATGAAACAATTGTTAAAGCAATACCTATTCGGGAGTTTGCTAAAGACAAATATCTGATTTTCTTTACCAAAAATGGGATGGTGAAGAAAAGTACATTAGATTTATATTTTTCACAACGTTTTTCTCGTCCGTTGATTGCTTTGAATTTGAAAAAAGGGGACGAACTAATCAATGTGTATGAGACTGACGGCAATCGAGATATCTTCGTAGCAACTAATAAAGGGTATGGACTATGGTATCATGAATCAGAAGTATCTGCTATTGGTCAACGTGCGGCAGGTGTAAAAGCAATTCAATTAAAAGCAGATGAATTTGTTATCAATGGGGTACTTATGGATGAATTACGTGAGAATCGACATTTATTTGTAACGACACAACGTGGTGCCTGTAAGCGAATGACGATTGATCGATTCGAAAAATCATCACGAGCAAAAAAAGGATTAGTTATGTTACGAGAACTGAAATCAAAACCTCACCGTATAGTTGGATTCGATATCGTCGATAGTACAGATGTTATCAGCCTAGTAACGACTAAGGGGGAAATCCATGAAGTAAAACCAATGGACCTTCCGATAAGTGATCGTTATAGTAATGGATCCTATGTAATCGATACGGATATTGAAGGCGAAGTAACAACAATCAAATCCAAAATCGAACTAACCAAAGTTTTTGACGAAGAAAAAGAATAGAATATACAGATACCCAGCATTTAGTTGGGTATCTTTTTTTAGATAGGGCATGTAGTAAAAAATTGGGTAAATATATAATAAGGTTGTTAGTTAGAAGGGAAGAAAAGCCTGACTCTTATTATAGCACTCACTCGTCATTTAAGGGGTAGCGTCAGGAAAATGCGGATTTACAACGCTAAGCCTATTTTCCTGACGAATCCCTCGTTTTTAACAACGTTAAGAAAGTTTTAGTGGTCTTAAAGAATTTAATGAGACTACTTTCTCTGCGTTAAAATGGTATTCTCCTAGTAAATTAATATGTTCCCAACCTAAGGGCGACATATGGTGTAACAAATCTTCATTAAAGCTACCTGTCCGTTTTTTATATTCAACTGCTGTTGTTAGGTGGAGAGTATTCCAAATACTTATAGCATTGATAATTATGTTTAAAGCACTGGCTCTTTGCAATTGATGCTGTATGGTGCGTTCTCTAAGCTCACCTTGTTTTCCGAAGAAAATAGCTCTTGCCAATCCATTCATGGCTTCTCCTTTATTCAATCCTCTTTGTATTTTTCTTCTTAATGATTCATCCGATATATAATTCAAAATAAAGATCGTTTTTTCTATTCGGCCCATCTCACGTAAGGCTGTAGCTAAGCTGTTTTGTCTTGAATAGGAACCTAACTTCCCCATAATAAGGGATGCTGAAACTGTTCCCTCCCTTATAGAATGAGCTAATCGCAAAACATCCTCATAATTTTCTTTAATGACCTTTGTATTTATTTGTCCACGTAAAATGGCTTCTAGTTTTGGATACTCACTTGCTTTATCTATCGTAAATAATTTTGAGTTCGATAAATCCCTTATTCTTGGGGCAAATTTAAATCCTAATAAATGAGTCAGTCCGAATATTTGGTCCGTGTAACCGGCAGTGTCTGTATAATGTTCCTCTATGTTTAGATCCGTCTCATGATGTAACAAACCATCCAAAACATGAATCGCATCTCTTGAATTAGTATGAATAATCTTTGTGTAGTAAGAAGAGAATTGATCACTTGTAAATCGGTAGATGATGGCTCCTTTTCCAGTACCATAATGTGGATTTGCATCTGCATGTAGTGATGAAACACCTAGCTGCATTCTCATACCATCTGATGAAGATGTTGTACCGTCGCCCCAATAGAAAGGCAATTGTAATTTATGATGAAAGTTTACTAATATGGCTTGGGCTTTATTCATGGCATCTTCATACATGCGCCATTGAGATACATTGGCTAGTTGCTTATATGTAAGTCCGGGTGTGGCTTCGGCCATCTTACTCAAGCCAATATTCATTCCCATTCCTAAAATGTTAGAGATTTACTAACCGTATTAAATAGCTTCTTTTCAGCCATTGCCCTTGCTTCCACCATTCTTTCAAGTGTAGTGATAGCAGGCAGTATAATTTTGTTTTTTCTTAGAAAATCTATGCATTCATGCAGTAGATGAATGGCATTACCATTTTCCAAAGCTAATTGATGAAGGTACTTAAATGTCATTCGATATTCACTCAGGGTAAAAGTTACAAAGTCGTATTCACTTCGAATTTCTTTCAAACGATCCCAAAGTGTATTTTCCCTTTGAGGATAATGATCAAGCGAGGATGGACTAACACCAATCTGTTTCGATATATATTGTATGACCGAATCTGGGATGCTTTTGATATGAGTGTATGGCCAACCGGGATACCGAAGAACAGCTAATTGAACAGCAAATCCTAAACGGTTTTCTTCCCTCCTTCGCTTATTAACTATTTCTAAATCCCGTTTGGAAAAAGTGAAGTAGGTCCCCAGTATCCATTCATCTTCAGGGATTTGCATAAAAGCCTGTCTCTGTTCCGGTGTAAGCAATTCTCTACCTCTCGCAATTTTACCTACAATTCTATTGCTTATAAAAATCCACTACAGCCTTTGCCATATCATAAATATTTTGCTTTAATGTGTTGGGATGAATGATTCTTATCTGATCCCCGAAGCCTAGAATATATTCTTTCGCCTCTTGTTCAGTATCAAAACACAGATTTGCAGGGATCCATCCATTTTTTATGGGTGAATCAATTTTTACTATTTGTACAAAGCGTCCGGTAAACTTTATTCTCTGAACGATAGACGGAGATATTTCAACATCTACCTCATATCTTGGCAGACTTTTAATAAACATTTGCGTTGAGTCCCTCCAATATTGGACCAAGTTAAAGTCTGTTGGTCGCAAGAACGTTTCCTTCGTCAATGTTGCCGACTTCACTCTTGAAGCTCTGTAATTTCGAAAATCTCCGTTGGAGGACGCTATTAAATACCATGTGCTACCTTTAGCGACTAATCCTAACGGGTCAACAATTCGTTCAACACATTCCCCATCTGCCCGTTCATACTTTATTTGTAGTTTTCTTTCATCCCAAATCGCTTGTTGTAAAATTTTAAATGACTCAATTTTTTCAGTTGACCGTCTCCATGCATTCGAATCAACATGGATTCGGCTCCAAACATCATCGGCGTTTTTCTGTAAGGAGCTTGGAATCGAAGCTAGAAGTTTTTGACGCGCTTCTTGCCAATCTTTCGTTAAACCTAGATCAGTAAGCAACTGAAATGATGGTGAAATAAACAAAGACTTAATTTCATTGGCTTTTAAACCAGTTAAATTTGTCCGATATTGTTCAAGTAATCGCCATCCCCCTGATTTTCCCCGTTCAGCTACAACAGGAATACCTGCTGCACTCAATGCTTCCATATCTCGATGGATGGTACGTTCAGTCACTTCTAATTCGTTGGCCAATGCTTTAGTTGTCAATTTTCCTTTATTTTGTAACAACAACAAAATGGTAAGCAGTCTGTCCGCGCGCATATCTTCCCCCCTAAATAAAATAATAAAAAAAGATATTCAATATATGACAAAAGGTGTCATCATTAATTATTATACTATAGATATTACAAAATGGGAGGCAGATGCAAATGAAGTCTTTAAAGGGACAAGTAGCTTTGGTAGCTGGTGGAACAAGAGGAGCAGGACGTGGTATTGCTATGGAATTAGGTGCTGCAGGAGCTACTGTCTATATCACTGGCCGTACTACACGAAACGAGATTTCTGAATACGGGCGCCCTGAAACGATTGAAGAAACAGCAGATTTAGTAAATAACTTAGGTGGAATCGGAATCGCTGTTCAAGTTGACCATCTTATACATGAACAAGTACAGTCCTTAATTGAAAGAATTGAGAAGGAACATGGAAGGTTAGATATACTTGTAAATGATATTTGGGGAGGTGAATATCTCGTTGACTGGAATACGAGAGTATGGGAGCATTCGCTTGAGAAAGGCTTACGAATGCTTCGTTTAGCGATCGATACTCATTTGATTACGAGCCACTACGCATTACCGTTGCTCATCAAAAACGAAGGAGGACTTGTCATAGAAATGACCGATGGTACAAAAGAGTATAATAATGAGAACTATCGCCTACCAATGTTTTATGATCTAGCGAAAAGCTCAGTCACCCGTATAGCAGAAGGGCTCGCTCACGAATTAGAACAGCATCATTGCACAGCTGTCTCTTTAACCCCAGGATGGATGCGATCCGAAATCATGCTCGATCATTATGGTGTTAATGAAGAAAACTGGCGTGACGCTACTGAGAAGGAACCTCATTTCGTCATCTCAGAAACGCCACGTTATGTGGGGCGCGCCGTTGCTGCCCTTGCTGGAGATCTCGAAGTCTCACGTTGGAACGGTCAATCTTTGTCAAGCGGAAAGCTTGCACAAGTTTATGGTTTCACTGATCTTGATGGTTCTCAGCCAGATTGCTGGCGGTATATCGTGGAAGTGGAGAATGCTGGTAAGCAAGCAAATGCTACCGGTTATCGTTAAAACAACAACCTAATTTACTATATTAGGCTATTTGAGAGTGTTGTCGGTGGTTAAGTTTATCTTTAAGTGGTTGTCTTTTCCTGCATACACAAATAAAGTGTTGTTTGAAGCAAATCGGTTTAGAGATCTATTAATAAAATCCTGTGTGTCCTGACGATATTGGGATGGAATTTGGTATAAAGGAAGATTGGCTGGTTCAATCGGCTATTTGTATGTAGATAATGACAACAAAAAGACAGAAATCGGGTATTGGTTAGGTGGGAATTTTGAAGGTTTAGGGTTGCAACTAGAGCAAGTAAATTGTTAATCGAGAATGCTTTCAATAATTTGAAATTGAACAAGTGGAAATAACGTAGCCACAAACAATTTTAGGAGTGCAGCTATTCCAAACCGATTGGGTTTTAAAAAAGAAGGAGTTATAAGAAATTAAGAATTCCTTAATGGTGAATATCTAGATAGAACTATATATGGACTCCTCAAAAATGAGTGGCTAAATGAATAGTTTTATTCATCAATCTGAGGCGTTACTGTAATATCACTAGCTTACATCCTTTGCAGAATGATCTTCAATTAAAGGGCGCTTTAATGGAGCAATGAAAGCCTAATTTCTTCACTTTAAATTGAGAAATTAGGCTTTTTAATATTGAAAATTTCCTTAACGTTGTAAATCCGCATTTTCCTGACGCTACCCCTTTAAGTGAGAAAACCATTAGCCATAATTGTAAAAAATCGTTATAATGGGAAAATAGACTGATGAATCAAGGAGTTTAGATAATGTTGACAACAAGTAGCCAAATGGTAGATAAACAACAATTAGCGGACTTATATCATTTTTTTAATCAAACTGATCAAACAGCTCTCCAAGGACAAATACTTGATTATTATGCCAAATTACAAAATCAAATGATGAACGTTTGTTTTAGTGGACATTTTTCAGCAGGAAAATCTACGTTAATTAATCATTTAATGAATGAAGCCTTATTACCACAAAGTCCCATTCCTACAAGCGCAAATATCGTGGAGATAAAAAGAGGAGAAGAAGGCGTCATCGTTCATTTTACCGGTCAGCCTGCTATTAAAATGAAAGCTCTTCCTTCCGTCAAAGATCTTCATCAATTATGTCGAGATGGCAATGAAGTAAAAAAGATAGAAATCTTTAAAGACATCAAAGACTTACCTTATGGAGTAACATTTATGGATACGCCTGGTATTGATGCAGCAAATGATGCTGATCGATTAATGACAGAATCTGCGCTCCATCAAGTTGATGTATTGTTCTATGTAATGGATTATAACCATGTACAGTCAGAGGTTAATGCGCGATTTTTAAAACAAATAGACGAAATGAATAAGCCGTATTATGTCATTATTAACCAGATGGATAAACATGATGAAGCGGAGATTCCCTTTTCCCATTTTAAGCAAAGCTTAGAGAATGTATTTGACCAGTGGGGGATCGATCCTGTAAGAGTTTTTTTTACTTCTATGCGGGAAAAAGACAATAAAATAAATCAGTTTGCCGAGCTGCAAGCAACCATTGTTCGATTAATTACAGCAAATCATCAAGACATTCTACAGGATACCTTATGGTATGGAACGGAATACACCGTATACCAAAGCATCAAGGAAAAGCAACAACAATTGAATGACAGCCTACATCAGTTAGAGATGGATTTGGAGCAAGTAAAACTGCCAGAAAACCCCTTGGAAGAAGTACAACAAACCTATAAACAATTACAACAGAAGCGCAATAATCTCGAAAAGGAATATCTGCAAGAAGTAGAACAGACAACGAAAAATGCCCAGCTTATTCCCTACGAAATTCGGGAAAAAGCAGGACATTTGTTAGAAGCGTATGATCCTAAATTCAAAGTCGGATTTTTTCGTAACCGCAGAAAAATAGAAGAAGAACGTGAGCAACGATTACAATCTTTCTACCAGGCAATCAAGGAAAAAGCAGAAATAAGTTTAGAGTGGAAATTAAGAGATAAAATGTCAGCCTTTTTAAAGCCTTTTCTATCCGTCCACTTTACAGAATCTGTTTTTGAACAACAAATCCAACCAAATGATTTGCTAAAATTAATAAATGATGGTGCGACCGTTAATAATGACTATATTCTTGTCTATACAGATCAAGTCTCCGCAACGATTAAGAAAATATATCGTCAGTATTATAAGAGTAAATGGTCTGAATTAAAAGATAACATTTTAACGCCAATCGAAGATCAATTAAGTTGGATGCAAAAAGAATTAGAAAACATTAAGAGGTATCAAAGTATTCAACAAGAAATGGTAGAACGGAAGCAAGCATTTACCGCGTACAAAGAACAAGCAGAATCGATTTTTAAACGAGAATACACTTTTGGGGACGAAGTATTATTAGCAATTGAGAAGGAACTGGATGCTCGAATTGTAGATAATGTGTTGGAGTTGCAGGAGTTGCCCTCAAAATTGCCAGCAGGCAAAATAGAGCAAGAGACGTCTGTGAAACAAGATCCAGATAGTGATACACCTCTGTTTTCTTTTGAAGAAACAGTGACTGATGTAGAAAAAGCAGACCAACTAATGGAAGGAATCAACAGCTTGGATTCCATCCGTCAAGAGGTCCTTCAGAAAAAAGAACGGTTAAGTGACCGAACGTTTACGATCGCATTATTTGGAGCATTTAGCGCGGGGAAATCTTCTTTTGCTAATGCATTAATCGGAGAAAAGATATTGCCTGTTTCACCCAATCCAACAACAGCGGCCATTAATAAAATTAGTCCTGTAAACGATACGTATCAACACAAAGATGTGTACGTTGTGATGAAAAAGGAGCATGAACTATTAGTGGATATACGCCAAATTGTTGGAGGAGATTTCAACAATTTGTCTGATGCACATAAATGGATCAAGAAAACAAAGCTTGACAAATTAGATATCGCAGACCAGCATAAATCGTTTTTAACCGCTTTTTACAATGGCTTTAATGAAATGGAGCATCGAATTGGAACAGATTATGTTATTCCTTTTGATGAATTCCATCGCTATATACGTGATGAAGAGATTGCCTGTTTTGTGAAGGAGATGGAGCTTTTCTATGACTGTCCACTAACGAAAAAGCAAATTACGTTAGTAGATACACCAGGAGCGGATTCTGTCAATGCCCGGCATACTGATTTAGCATTTTCTTATATTAAGGATGCTGACGCTATCCTTTTTGTAACCTACTATAATCACCCATTTTCAAAGCCTGACCAGCAATTTTTAGAACGTTTAGGCAAGGTAAAGTCTGCATTCGAATTAGACAAAATGTTTTTCATTATTAATGCAATTGATTTGGCAGAAGACGAACAAGAAGCAACATTAGTGATTGATTATGTCCGTAATCAATTACAGCAATTTGATATAAAGGACCCGAGAATGTTTTCTGTTTCAAGTAAAGATGCGTTGAAGGAGAAAAGGGAAAGTAATGGATTTCCGCAGTTTGAAAAATCCTTTTATCGCTTTGTAAAGGAAGAATTAACCCAGATGAGTATGCGTTCGATCTATACAGATCTTAAGAGAGCTAACGCATTAGTCACTAATTGGTTATCGATGATAAACGGAGATCAAGCAGAAAGAACAAGATTAATTGCACAAAATAAAAATAATCAAGCGGAATTAAATCGTTTAATCAGTGAGCGAGATCATCATTCATATCTTGATCAAGTTATTCAGAAACTCACCAAACAAACGTTTTTTGCCAAGCAACGTTTTTCTATTCAGTATACAGATCAATTCAAGGATTATATACATCCTGGGGCTATTCAGTCTAATGGACGAAAAGGAAAAAAAGAACTGGAAACAGCCCTTCTTGCACTTTGGGAAGCAATGAATACATGGTTAAAGCATGAATATCAAGCTATCCTAATTCGTTTGGAGCAAAGTTTTAATCAATCGTTACAACAAATGCACCAACATATACAAGAGAAAATGAAACAAATTGATCCGCAATTTTCTTTATCAGCATTAGAAGAGATTTCCTTATCTCAACCAGACTCACCTGTCACACTGATAAAAGAAAATAAAGGTTTGCTAACAAAGTGGAGTAACTTCTACAAAGATTCTAAATCCTTTTTTGCTGGAAATGGAAGAAAAGAATTAGAAGAAGTTACCATCGAATACTTTACAGATAACTGGAAGCAAGCGGTTGAATTAATGGAAAAAGATTTAGTCACGTTTTACCAACAGCAATGGAAGCAACGTGACCAAGTGATTTGGGATAAGTATCAAGACGAAATAAACACTTACTATCGCCAGGTGATGGAAGGTATCGCAGACCAGGAGAAAAATAAAGAGCAGTTGAATCAGATTAACAATTATTTAGAGCAAGTGTTAACATCAAAGCGTTTAGTGTAAGAAGAAAAAGAGGATGTCCAAAATACTTGGACATCCTCTTGCCATTTATAACTACTAATGAAGTTATTCGCTAGTCCTATGTTGCTCTGATCATGCCTGTTTTTGTAACGGTATATTATCGGTATCCTTTTTTTGTTCATATTGTTCATGCAATTCATCATCTGTTAAATAATATTCTTCTCCAAAGGAGTTTTTAGGCTCCTCTAACATGAAATAACAAATAACAAAGCTTAAGAAAGCACCACCAGCTAAGATAAAGAAAAATTGCTGTGGATTTACAAAGGTATATAAGGTTAAGTAAATAGTTGAACCAACATTTCCATAAGCACCAGACATACCCGCAATTTGTCCTGTAACCCGCTTCTTTACCATTGGGATAACCGCAAAGGTGGCTCCTTCTGCTCCTTGGATAAACATAGAAGTAAGAATGGTAATGGCTATAGCAACAATAATTGGCCAGCTCGAATTGATGAAACCCATTGATACAAGACCGATCGAAATACCAATCATATATACAAGCATAACCTTTCTTCTGCTTCCCATTCTATCTGACAGAACACCCCCAAGCGGTCTAGCCAATAAATTTACGAAAGCAAAAGAGGAGGCAATTAATCCAGCCTGCCCTGGTGACAAAGAAAATGTTAACTGAAAAAACATCGGCAACATCGAAACAATTGCAAGTTCCGCTCCAAAATTGGCAAAATAAGTACTATTTAATGCTACAACATTCTTGAACTTGTATTTATCTTGTTCAGGTACTCCTTTTTTTAGGATCGGGACGTTTACTTTCAAAATGGCATAGATTTGATAAATTAAGACAATGCCAATTGTAGCATATACAATATATAATAATTGATTGGAGATAAACCCTAATCCTTCCAGTCTCCATGCACTAACAGCAACTGCACCACCTAGAGGAATGGTCCAAAGAATAAGTTGGATCATATCTCCCCAGCTACTAACTTCAAGGGCAGCAGCCTTCTTTGGTTTAATCAGTGTTTTACCTTCGGGTGTGTCTCGGACACAAATATAGTAAATAATACCGTAGACGAAACAAATAATACCTGTAAAGGCTAAGGCATAACGGTAGCCATCATCTCCTCCTAATAAGGTTAATGCAAGCCACGGTAGTACCATTGCCCCAACTGCAGAGCCAAAATTTCCCCAGCCACCGTAGATTCCTTCAGCAAAACCGACATTTTTAGGGGGGAACCATTCAGCGACCATTCTTATACCAATTACAAAACTTGCGCCAATACTTCCTAGAATTAACCTTGCTATCATCAGTTGTGCCCACGAGTCTCCAAATGCAAATACAAGTGTAGGTACTGACATCGTAATCAACAGACCTGCATAAACAACTCTTGGCCCAAATTTATCAAGTAGTTGCCCAATAATAATTCGGGCAGGTATAGTAAGTACGACATTACAGATCCCTAAGGCGGCAATATGGTCCGCAGTTAACCAGTCCATATCTGCCATCATGGTCGTTGCTAATGGTGCCATATTGAACCACGCGAAGAAGGAAACAAAAAAAGCAAACCAAGTAAAATGTAATACTTTCACACGTTCATCCTTAAAAGAAAATAAATCTGTGAATTTCATTCAGCCACTCCCCAACAAGAATTAAATTTAGTATCATTTTTACATGTTTTGGAATGGTGGTCTGGTATGTTGTAAGATGATTTTACAGATTATTTCGCATTATCCGCTGTTAAACATGAGATTGTTTTGGAGATATCCTTACAAAGAATGCCCTTTTAGTGAAGTGTTTAGAGGTGATTATTTTGGTAAGATTGATTAGAAACTGAAGAAATAAGAGATAATTCAAATAAATCAATGAGGTTTATCATCAGTGAATACTATAAGTAAGAAAGCGATCATTTCAACCAATTGAAATAAAAAAGCTGAGGAGATTTTAGTAATAAAAACAAAACGATACGAAGGAATAATAAAGAGATTGGAAAAAGACAAAGCACTTCCAAATAGTAGTAAAAAAGAACCGAGAGAATATCCGTCACTCGGTCCTAAACGTCTGTATAACCCCACTGTTCATAGTCTACTTGATCTTTAATTGTTCAAATCCACGTGCAATGGTATGATAATTATGACTATCGGAACCTGGTTTGCATGGAATGCCTTTTTGTATTGCTTTTTCGATGATTGGCAATGGAGGATATAATTCCTGACATTCTTCTTTAAAAAGACCTGCTGTGTTGATATCTAATTCTAATTGATGTTCTTGAATTAGATGGAGCATCCTGTCTAAGGTAACATGATAGCTCTGATCGACAGCATATTTGCGCTGATATTTATGAATTAACGTTAAATGACCGATTCGGTTTGGCTTATAAGTACCTAGATCAGCAATAATTGCTTTTTCGAGTGTTTGATAATATTTATCGTAAACCGCTTCTACACTGCCAAATAATTGAATGATCCGTGCAAATTCTTCACTGCTGAAATCAATACATACATAGTTTTGATCAGGACTTCTCAGCATGTGAACTGATAGAATGGCATCATCGATGTAGTGACCATATTGATCAAGAAATGCAGTAGTTGCATCTTCATATGCTTCAATATAATCGATTTCAAAGCCTACATTAATTTTAATATCTGCCTTATATTTTTGTTTGGCATGCTCAATAGTCTCAATATATGCATCAAGATTGTCCCATGACATCGCACTGTCTTGGTCTGGCGTTGGGTCACTGAAATCTTTCGGCAATGGTGCGTGTTCAGTAAAGCTTAACTCTTTCATACCCTTTTTAATGGCTTGTTCTATATATCTTTCGACTTTATCATTTGAGCCATGCGGACAATATTGGGTATGTACATGATAATCTCCCTTCAAGTACATAGTAGACATCTCCTTGTGTAAATAAGTATGCTTATTATTGTATACAGAATTTACAAAAATGAAAAGTGATGATTGACAGAATAGAAAAAAATATGCTAATGTTGTAGACAGAAGCAACCACTTTACCACGGTAGAGTGGTAAATCAATAAAGTGATAATTAGGATGTGAAGATCTTATGTTTTTACCGGCAGGAAGCCAAGACGAAACAGGTAGTCAAATATCTAACAGGCTACGAGCATCTGAAATTTTTAGAAGAGTTACTCAGAAACGTAATTTTCAGCAAATCTCTACCCCGGTAGTAGAGTATGCCGAGACCTTTACCAATGAAGTAGCAGGAATGGACTTACATTCTATGCTGAAATGGTTTAATGGTGATGGTGAGATTGAAGTGTTAAGACCCGATTGGACTGCAGCTATTGCACGAGCGATAGCAGGACAACATCCCTCCAAACAAAAGTGGTCCTATCAAGGCAGTGTGTTTCGCTTTGATAAAGAAGATACAGAGAGCAGACAGGCCGGTATTGAGATCGTTCATGCTGATCGTTTTTTTGGAGAGGCAGAGAGCCTGCTAACAGCAGTAGCATACCTAAAAAATTTAAATATCAATGCTTATGTTATCGAGTTAGGGCATACGGGAATTTTTGATGCATTGATTTCACCATTTAAATTCAGTAAACGTGAGGAAGAGGAATTATTGAAAGCAATGCATGACAAACGATCAGATCTTGTCAAAGAGATCGTTGTGAAAGCTGGAAATCCGGAGTTAGCTGACCCATTACTTGCATTAATTGATGCATACGGATCCCGAGATATTATTGGACAATATCGAAAACGTTGGGCCAATCGTGAAGAATTGACAGAGATTTTAAGCCATATTGACAGGTTGATTGATTTACTTGAAGCTTCCGGTGTCACAGAGGTTATCGTAGATCTTGGCCGTGTGAAAAATCTGCCTTATTATGATGGTATTATGTTTAGAGGGTTTCTCACTAATGATGGATCGACTTGCTTTTCTGGTGGCAGGTATGACCGTCTCTACGAGCAATTTGATCAATCAACATCAGCAGTAGGACTTGCTTTTGATGTCGATGAGTTAGCGAAACACATGGAACCGGAACGAGAACCGGAAAAAATTTGTATCATAGCTTCTCCGGAAACACACGCAATTGCTGAAAAGTTCCGTATGGAAATGGATGAGCAAGTAGTTGATATCCAATATAAATTAAAGAATCAATCAAGCTATCATAAAATATATCACGTGGTAGAGGAGAACAGTCAGTATAAGGTGGTTGAAAAATGAAGCCTGTAATTGCGTTAACAAAAGGACGACTGGAAAAGCAATTTTTGAAATTTTTCGAAGGTTTAGGATATGAAGTTGCTCCACTATTAGAAAAAGGCAGGAAGCTTCAAATTGAGACAAAGGAATTTTCCTTCTTTTTTGCCAAAGGGGTAGATGTAACCACATATGTAGAGAACGGTATAGCAGATATCGGGGTTGTCGGTGGAGATATTTTAATCGAGCATCAGCCTGATGTATTTAATTTATTCCCTTTACCATTTGGTTATTGCCGAATGGCATTGGCAACCAAAAGCGATTACCAGTGGCCAGATCAAAAAAAACGTATTGCCAGTACATTTACCAATATTACAAAAACGTATTTTAAAGAAAAAGGTGAATCGGTTGATATCATCAAGCTAGAAGGATCTGTCGAGCTTGCACCAATATTAGGACTCGCTGATGGAATTGTAGATATTGTGGAAACAGGAACGACACTAAAAGAGAATGGTCTAGTGATACAAGACGAATTCTTGTCGTTTAGTGCCAGGTTAATTGCTAATCGATCGTCATTGAAAATTAAACGAAATCAATTAGTACCTGTAATAGAACGATTTAGGGAAGGAGCGAGAAAGGAATGATTCCTTTATTATCGCCTGAGGAATTTTTAACAAAAGCAGCACCAGAAAAAACAAATAGTCAAGAGCAACAAAAATACTTACAAGCAGCAAGCCGCATTATCACAGATGTACAAAATGGTGGTGATGAAGCTGTACGGTCATACATTGAGAAATTTGACGGTAAAGCCCCGGATACATTTTTAGTCACAGCTGAAGAACGAAAAGCAGCATGGGATAAAGTGGAGGAAGACGTCATAAATGCGCTACAACGTGCTGCTACTAATATTCGTGAGTTTCATCGCAAGCAACATACTAATGCCCGAATGATGCAGGTTGATGGAGACATTATCTCTGGTCAACTGTATCGTCCAATCGACCGTGTAGGTGTTTACGTACCAGGGGGAACAGCCGTTTATCCATCATCGGTTTTAATGAATGCTATTCCAGCTGTTCTTGCTGGTGTTTCTGAAGTAAATATGACAACACCTGTTAAAGACGGCGAAGAGCTTGCGCCAATTTTAGCTGTTGCAGCTGATATTGCAGGTGTAACCAATATCTATCGTGTCGGCGGCGTACAAGCAATTGCAGCCCTAGCATATGGTACGGAATCTATTCCAAAGGTTGATAAGATTGTTGGTCCTGGCAATGCATATGTTGCTGCTGCGAAAAAATTAGTTTATGGTGATGTTGGCATTGATATGATTGCAGGTCCAAGTGAGGTAGCAATTATCGCTGATGAATCGGCAAATCCTGTCATGATTGCAGCTGACCTGATCGCGCAGGCTGAACACGATACCAATGCCCGTGCTTTCCTCATAACGACATCTCCAGCATTGGTGAAAGCAGTTGATCATGAACTGGTCAAACAATGTAAGGTACTACCACGTAAGGAGATAGCGACTGCTTCTCTTCAGGAAAAAGGTGGGAGTGTAGTTGTAGGTACGTTATCTGAAGCATTTGATCTAGTAAATAGGATTGCACCGGAACACCTGGAAATCCAAGTAAATGATCCATTCAGCTATTTAGGCAAAGTAAGACATGCTGGCTCCGTTTTTTTAGGTTCCTACACACCAGAAGCTTTAGGTGATTACTATGCAGGACCTAATCACGTTTTACCAACCTCGGGTACAGCCAAATTTTCTTCCGGTTTATCGGTAGATGATTTTGTTAAGAAAACCACGTATCTCTATTATTCAGAAGATGCGTTGCGAGAAGCTGGTGAAGATGTTATAAAAATTGCTAATCAAGAACAATTAACAGGCCATGGACTTGCGGTAAGCAAACGTTTGGAGGAGAAATAATGAGAACAGCTACTAAGAAAAGAGAAACACTAGAAACGCAAATTGAAGTTACCGTGAATTTAGATGATCCGAATGAAATTCGGATTGAAACGGGTGTCGGTTTTTTTGATCATATGCTTGAAGCATTTGCTCGTCATGGTAGAATCGGTCTAGTTGTGAAAGCTTCAGGGGACTTGCACATCGACAGTCATCACACCGTCGAGGATGTCGGTATAGTGTTGGGGCAACTAATCAAAGAAGCACTTGGTGACAAAAAATCAATCAATCGCTTCGGAAGTGCCTATGTACCAATGGATGAATCGTTAGGGTTTGTTGCCTTGGATATTAGTGGACGACCTTTTCTTGTATTTGATGGGGAATTTACGAATGACAAGCTTGGAAACTTCGACACGGAATTAGTCCAAGAATTTTTACAGGCTTTTGCTTTCCAATCTGCCATTACGTTACACGCAAAAATTGTGTACGGACACAATACGCACCATAAGATTGAGGCGATTTTCAAAGCACTTGGTCGCGCATTGGGAGAAGCAATCCGAATTAATCCGGAAATTAAAGGGGTTAATTCTACAAAGGGGTTAATCGAATGATTGCAATTGTAGATTATGGTATGGGAAATGTAGCAAGTGTGAAAACAGCTTTTCAGCGCTTAGGATATGAGGTAGAGATTACTGACTCTGTTGAACGATTAGAGGCTGCCAGTCATATTGTTTTACCAGGTGTAGGATCTTTTCAAGCTGCAGCTTCGGAGATTAGCCAGCGGAAATTGGCTGAACCATTGCAGAAGCTAGCTGTAGAAAAACCGTTCTTAGGTATATGCCTGGGTATGCAATTACTGTTTGATAAAAGCTATGAAAATGGTATTTCAAATGGTCTTGGACTGATTCCTGGTGAGGTTAATCGAATAGAAACAGAATATATACTGCCACATATTGGTTGGAACCAATTACAAATAGAAAATAACAATCAAGCCTTTGCAACTTTCCAAGATAAGCATGTCTATTTTGTGCATTCTTTTCAAGCAAGAACCGATCAACAATATCTTGTCGCAACAGCAGATTATGGTACAAAAGTTCCCGGAATTGTACAAAATGGTCATGTCTATGGTATGCAATTTCATCCGGAAAAAAGTGGGGAAGTCGGAGTAGAGTTGTTAAAGGTATTTATGGCAGAAACCAAAAGCGATAGGGGGCAATTAGTGTGATTGCCAAACGGATAATTCCATGCTTAGATGTCAAAGAAGGAAAAGTTGTAAAAGGGACGAACTTTGTTGGTTTAAGAGAACTAGGTGATCCGGTAGAGATGGCATCTAATTACTCGAAAGATGGTGCAGACGAAATCATTTTTTTGGATATCTCAGCGACAAACGAGGGACGACAAACAATGGTGGAAATAGTAAGACGTACTGCTGAACAAGTTTACGTCCCGTTTACTGTTGGTGGTGGGGTTCGAACAATTGAAGATGTAAACCGTTTGTTAAAGGCTGGCGCTGACAAAGTAGGGATGAACTCTGCTGCGGTTTATAATCCGCAACTCATTACAGAATCCTCTAACAGATTTGGTGCACAATGCACGGTTGTAGCAATTGACGCAAAACGAGTTGGAGACAAGTGGCATGTGATGACACATGGGGGAACGAAAGACACCGGTATGGATGCGATTGAATGGGCAAAAGAAGCTGAAAAAAGAGGTGCAGGTGAAATTTTGCTGACAAGTGTTGATACAGATGGTGTCAAAGACGGTTTTGATCTTCCATTAACAGCTGCGGTTGTTTCCGCTTTGCGTATTCCTGTTATTGCCTCAGGAGGTGTCGGGAAGCCAGAGCATTTCCCAGAAGTTTTTAATAAAACCGATGTATCTGCAGGTTTAGCAGCATCAATCTTCCATGAAAACTCCTTTACAGTCAAACAAGTAAAGGATGTATGCATGCAGCAAGGAGTGAATATTCGTGAAGCCTGATTTTTCAAAAGGACTTATACCTGCAATCGTAACAGATTATTATACAAAAGATGTGTTAATGCTTGCTTATATGAATGAAGAAGCGTACGAAAAAACGTTAGAAACGAAACAGACCTGGTTTTATTCCAGATCTCGTGAAGAATTATGGAATAAAGGAGCGACATCTGGAAATACCCAAGAGGTCCAGACGATTGATTTAGATTGTGATCAGGATACATTGTTGATTCAAGTTATCCCAGCAGGACCAGCTTGTCATACTGGTGAGACATCGTGCTTTTTCAATCGCGTAGCTGAAAAGGAAACGAACTTTGATACTTCCATTATTGAAAATGTTATGAAAGAAGTGAAGCAGCGTAAAACGGAACGTGTTGAGAATTCCTATACCAATTATTTATATGATAAAGGTGTTGATAAGATTGGTAAGAAGGTCATTGAAGAAGCAGGTGAAGTGGTAATCGCAGCCAAAAACGATGATAAGGAAGAACTGACTAATGAGGTGAGTGACCTGTTATATCACACTCTTGTTATGATGGCGAATCAAGGTGTAACATTAGAAGATGTCAAACAAGAATTATCCAATCGCTTTGCTAAGAAAGGGAACAGTAAAGGTGACCGTGTGGAAATTGCGAAATGGTAGTGAATTAATTTGCAATATATATCTATCATAATATAAGGCAGGACTATTCCATTAGCTATAATGAATTTTCTTTCTAGCTAGTACTGATTTTTTGCTCGTTTTACTTATTTACTGATTATAGCTAATACAAATCGATTATTTATTTGTTAATCGACGGTTACATGATTGAAGGAAGGGGACAGTTATGGATTCTATTATCGCTGTCACTGCAATGATCATTCTCTTATATCACATACTGGATAACAAAAGTTTAATTAAAAAGCTATCCATTCTCCAAATTATCGGAGTAGTACTTACCTATATACTATATATTGGAATAGCGCTAGTAGTTATCTATTATGGAGGCAACTGGTTAGTGAGCTTTATTCCTGTAAATATATTAAAGTACTTAGTGTTTTTCATTATAGTGGCAGTTTCGATGTATATCATTATGCTGTTACTTAGGAAGACACTATCTAAAATAACCAATGGCATAATTAAAGAACAGCCTTACGAGGATACATAAGGCTGTTCTTCTTTTTAAAAGATTAGTTTTGCTCCCAATGCTTTTCAATAAATTGATCTCTACCTGATTTTTCACGGTCTTCCAAGTATTCTTCTTTGTTTTTCTTATAAAAGTCTTGATGATATTCCTCGGCCGGATAAAACGTACTAGCAGGTAATATGTTCGTAACGATCTCTTTTTGGAATCGATTTGAATTTTTTAGCTTCTCTAAAGAATGAATCGCTAATTTTTTTTGCTCATCATTATGATAGAAAATCGCTGTCCGGTATTGTGGACCTCTATCATGAAACTGACCACCATCATCGGTAGGATCAATTTGCGGCCAAAATAAATCGAGAATTTGTTGATACGATATTTTCTCAGGTTCATAGGTGATTTGTACAGCTTCATAGTGACCTGTCATACCCGTTTTCACTTTTTCATAGGTTGGGTTTTCTGTATTTCCACCAGTGTATCCTGAAATGACGCTTTCAACACCATCCCATTGATCAAAAGGTTTAACCATACACCAGAAACAACCACCAGCAAATGTAGCTTTTTCTAAATTTTTCATTTTGTCAGTTTCTCCTTTACCTTGCAAAATCCGCTTGTAGCATTTAATATACAAGTTATATGAAAAGAAGTAAATCAATTAAACTTAGAGGGTGAAAAAATGACGGATAGATCTCACATCCTTATTATAGATGGGATGGCATTATTGTTTAGAGGATTTTTCGCAACAGCATTTACCGGTAATTTTATGGTCAATAGTAAAGGCATTCCAAGAAACGGGTTGTTTGGTTTCTTGAATTATTTTACCAATGCCATCGAAACTTTTCAGCCAACACACGTTATTTGCTGTTGGGATATGGGAAGCCAAACGTTTCGAAATGAGTTATATGATAGCTATAAATCAAACCGTGATGCACCTCCTGAAGAGCTTGTACCACAGTTTGACTTGGCAAAAGAGATTGTGACAGCATTTCAAGTTCCGAATGTAGGAGTTACTGGATTTGAAGCGGACGACTGTATTGGTACGCTTGCCAAACAACTGCACAAAGAACATCAAGTGACAGTCGTAACTGGTGATCAAGATCTGTTGCAATTAGTAGATGATAATATTAATATTGCTATCATGAAAAAAGGACAAGGCAATTATGATGTCTTTAATGCTGATAACTTCTATGAGAAGAAGGGATTGACTCCTAAACAAATTATCGATCTAAAAGGATTGATGGGAGATTCATCTGATAACTATCCAGGAGTAAAAGGTGTAGGGGAAAAGACTGCCTTAAAATTATTAATGCAATATGAAACAATTGACAACTTGTTAGCAGATAAAGAGAATTTAACAAAAGGTATGCAAAAGAAATTGGAGCAATATGCTGACGATCTAGCAATCTCTCGAAAATTAGCTGCTATTCATACAGAAGTACCCCTTGCTTTTTCAGTAGACACAGCAGTGTGGAACAATGATTTAACAAATATTCGAACGTATCTAATCGATGAATTAGAATTCCAAAATCCTGGACGTTGGTTGGATAAATTATGGGAGAAAGCAGCTAGATAATCATGAAAGTATAAAACAAAAGAGCTAGCCTAAAAGCTAGCTCTTTTGTTTTAGTACTAATTATTTTTTCTTACATACACTCTTTCTTTCTTAACCATCTATTTGCAATCAAAATAATCACATATAAGGCAAACAAAACAAGAAAAATGTTACTGAATGAAGCACTAGTAGATATCTGATTAAATGGATTCCATGGACTAGCCAACACCAGCTAGTTCATAACTTACTGAAACCTTTGTAAAATCGAGAAAAATTCTTTAATAAACTCATAGAATACTTGTTCAGATGGGGCCAGTTTTCTGTTCTTAGGAATAATTATTCCAACAGTACGTTTTAATTCAGGATTTTGAAGCGCTACTTTTGCGCTATAGTATGGATTTAGATCATTGAAAGCACTTTCCGGCAACAATGTGATCCCGATACCTGCAGCTACCAATCCCTTAATTGCATCTAAATCTTCCCCTTGAGATGACACATTTGGGGTGAATCCTGCTTGCACACAGCCATCAATAACGAGTTGGTGTAAGATATATCCCTCCGGAAATAATACAAATGTTTCATCATGTAAATCACGCAAATCCACACTGCTCTGTTCTGCTAACGGGTGTGAATTTGGCACTAGTGCATAAAAATTTTCTGTAAATAAGACATCGCCTAAAATATCAGGATGTTCGGTAGGAACAGGACCTAAAAAAGCTACATCAATTTCACGGTTTTCTACAGATTCAATTAAAAAGTTATAAGAACCTTGTCGTAGCTGAAAGCCGATTTTAGGGTGCTTTTTCTTAAATTCCGAAACAACTGTAGGTAATAGGTTACTTGCCAAACTGGTAGGAAAACCAATTTTAATGGAGCCTCTTTCTGGATCGATGTATTCATCGATTTGCTTTTTTGCATGATCAATTGCTTTTAATGCCGTTTTGGTATGAGTTAGAAATATACGTCCTATATGTGTAAGGCGGACATTTCTTCCTTCTCGTTCAAATAGTTCGACACCAAGCTCTGCTTCAAGATTAGCTATTTGTCTACTAATAGCAGACTGTGCAACATGTAATTCAGCAGCTGCATCAGAGACATGTTCACGCTCTGCAACTTCAACGAAATAGCGTAGTTGACGTAATTCCACTTGTTTCACCTCATAATATATATCAAAATTAGAACAATGTTATGTTTATTATATATTGTTTCGATCAATAAGAAAACTTACAATAGAAATAGACACCTTAAAAGTAAATTGAATGGGGGCGACATATATGACGTATCATGACTTGCCTAGTGCCCAAGGGTTATATAATCCTGATTTTGAACATGACGCTTGTGGTATTGGTTTGTATGCGCATATAAAAGGGAAGCAAACGCACGAAATTGTAACAAAAGGTTTAGACATGTTATGTAAATTAGAACACCGCGGTGGACAAGGGAGCGATCCACTGACAGGTGATGGATCTGGTTTAATGGTGCAGATCCCTGATAAATATTTTAGAAGAGAATGTAAAGACTTTCAACTACCAGCTGTCGGACGTTATGGAGTTGGTATGTTATTCTTGTCACAAAATGAACATGAACAAAAGCAAGCAAAAGAAAAAATTAATCAATTAATTGAACTAGAAGGGCAAAAATTAATCGGCTGGAGAGATGTCCCTACAGATCCAACACATATTGGTAAAGGTGCAATCGAAACATTGCCAACTGTTCATCAAGTATTTATTGAAGCAGCGAATGATTTAAAAGACGACTTAGCTTTCGAAAGAAAATTATACATTATTCGTAAACAAGCGGAAAATTGGGCGGATCAACAAGGAATTCGTTTTTATTTTCCAAGTTTATCGAACAGAACGATTGTTTATAAAGGTTTATTAACCCCTGATCAAGTAGACAAATTTTATCTAGATTTACAAGATGAAGATTTTGTCTCTGCTTTTTCACTAGTACACTCACGTTTTAGTACAAATACCTTCCCTTCTTGGGAAAGAGCACACCCGAATCGTTATCTCATTCACAATGGTGAGATTAACACGATGCGAGGAAATGTTAATTGGATGCGTGCAAGAGAAAAACAATTTGTATCAGAAGCATTTGGTGACGACTTAGAGAAGGTATTACCAATTATTAATGGTGGTGGAAGTGACTCAGCTACTTTAGATAATGCATTGGAATTTTTCACATTGGCAGGCCGTAAGCCGGCACATGCTGCGATGATGCTAATTCCTGAACCATGGGAGAAAAATCCGCACATGGATGATAAAAAACGCGCATTCTATCAATATCACAGCATGATGATGGAGCCATGGGATGGGCCAACCTCTATTACTTTTACGAATGGTAAACAAATCGGAGCAATTCTTGATCGTAATGGTTTACGTCCGGCACGTTATTATGTAACAAAAGATGATTATATTATCTATTCTTCTGAAGTCGGTGTCGTCGACTATGAAGAAGAAAATGTATTATTAAAAGAGCGTTTAAGTCCAGGCAAAATGCTTCTTATCGATTTAGAAGAAGGGCGTATTATCTCAGATAAGGAAATTAAAGAAGAGATTGCAAGCGCACATCCTTATGAAGAGTGGTTAGAGGATCAGATTGTGCCATTAGAAGTGGAAGCGAAAAATGATGACTATATTGATCCACAACTTCTTCAAAAGCAAAAGGCATTTGGTTATACAACCGAGGACATCGAAAAATATCTTCTTCCTTTATTAGAAGAAGGAAAAGATCCAATTGGTGCGATGGGTAATGATATGCCATTAGCGGTATTATCTGAACGTCCGCAAAGTCTGTTTAACTATTTTAAACAATTGTTTGCACAAGTAACAAATCCACCAATCGATGCTTATCGTGAACAATTAGTTACATCGATGTTAACGTGGCTAGGTGCTGAGGGAGATATCCTACACCCAGCTAAAACAAAAACTAACAGAATTCGTTTAGCGTCACCGATTTTATCAAATACACAAATAGAAAAGCTAGCAAACAATGAAATTGCAGGTTTTCAATCAGAATTTATCGAAACGTTGTTTACAGATAATATGGAAAAAGCGCTTCATAGTGTGTTTGAACAAGCGAAAAAGGCAATTGAAGCAGGAAGCAATATTATCATTTTAAGTGATAAAAATATGGATGCGAACCAGAAATCGATTCCGACTCTTCTCGCTGTGAGTGGCTTGCATCAGTATTTGGTACGGGAAGGAATACGCACGAAAGCAAGTATTATTGCTCAAACCGGTGAAGCAAGAGAAGTTCATCATTTTGCTACAATGCTGGGTTATGGTGTTGATGCCATTCATCCATACCTTGTTTACCAAACATACTCCACAGCTATTTTAGATGATCGTCTAAAGATGACACTAAAGGAGGCACAAGAAACATTTATTCGTGTAGCAACAGAAGGCGTCATTAAAGTAATGTCAAAAATCGGTATCTCGACAGTGCAAAGTTACCGTGGTGCGCAAATATTTGAAGCAGTCGGTATTAGTAAGAAGGTAATCGAAGAACATTTTACTGGTACTGCATCACAGATAGATGGTATTGGCTTAGATGTAATACAAGAAGAGACCGAAAAGCGCCATAATGAAGCATATCAAGCTGCTGTTCAAGCATCTCTTGAATCAGGTAGTGATTTCCAATGGCGTAAAGTAGGAGAACATCACGCTTTTAATCCAACTACTATTTATACATTGCAATGGGCTTGTCGTCGTGGTGATTACGATCTTTTTAAAAAATTCTCTAAAGCAGCAAACGAAGAGCGTATCGGCTTTTTACGAAACCTTTTTGATTTTAAGAAGTCGAATGCTATTTCTATCGAAGAAGTGGAGCCTGTTGAGTCGATTGTTAAACGTTTCAAAACAGGCGCGATGTCCTTTGGTTCCATTAGTAAAGAAGCACATGAAGCCTTAGCTATTGCGATGAACCGTTTAGGTGGTAAAAGTAACAGTGGCGAGGGTGGCGAAGATCCTGACCGTTTCAGTAGAGACGAAAACGGGGACTTACGTTCCAGCGCAATTAAACAGGTAGCATCTGGACGCTTTGGTGCGAAAAGTCATTATCTTGTAAATGCAAAAGAATTGCAGATTAAGATGGCACAAGGTGCGAAGCCTGGTGAAGGAGGGCAATTACCAGGTATGAAAGTTTACCCATGGGTAGCTGATGTTCGAGGCTCGACACCTGGTGTAGACTTAATTTCCCCTCCACCACACCATGATATTTATTCAATTGAGGATTTAGCACAATTAATTCATGATTTAAAAAATGCGAACCGTGATGCAAGAATTAGTGTTAAACTCGTAGCAAAATCAGGTGTAGGCACAATTGCTGCAGGTGTAGCAAAAGGTAACGCAGATGTAATTTCTGTTGTTGGTTATGATGGTGGTACAGGTGCTTCACCAAAAACAAGTATTAAACATGCAGGATTACCATGGGAATTAGGTCTTGCAGAGGCACATCAAACCTTAATGTTAAATGGACTGAGAGATAGAGTAATTCTCGAAACAGATGGAAAATTGTTAACAGGTAAAGATGTTGTAATGGCTGCGTTATTAGGAGCAGAAGAGTTTGGATTCGCAACAGCACCTCTCGTTGTTATCGGATGTGTAATGATGCGCGTATGCCATAATGATACGTGTCCAGTGGGGGTAGCCACGCAAAATCCGGAATTACGAAAAAAATTCACTGGTAATCCAGATCATGTTGTGAACTACATGACATTTATTGCAGAAGAAGTTCGTGAAATTATGGCAGAGTTAGGCTTCCGAACAATTGATGAGATGGTTGGAAGAACCGATATATTAGAAGTTTCTGAGCGTGCAAATGCACATTGGAAAGCTAAACACTTAGATTTAACAACACTTCTTCACCAACCAGAAGGAACACGCATTAATACAACAACACAAGATCATAAGTTAGATCAATCACTAGATATGAAACATATATTACCAACTGTACAAAAAGCAATTGATTCAGGAGAAGCTTTAGAAGCATCATTCCCGATTAAAAATACCGATCGTGTAGTAGGTACCATTGTTGGAAGTGAAATTTCTAAGAAATATGGCGAAAGAGGTTTACCTGAGGATACGATCAATCTTCATTTTATTGGATCAGCTGGACAAAGTTTTGGTGCCTTTATTCCTTCGGGTATGACATTGACAGTAACGGGTGATGCAAATGATTACGTCGGGAAAGGCTTATCAGGCGGAAAAATAATTGTACGTGCTTCTGAGAAAACGACCATTGATCCTGGTAACAATGTAATTGCTGGTAACGTATCCTTCTATGGTGCGACAAGTGGTGAAGCATATATTCAAGGCTACGCGGGAGAACGTTTTGCGGTAAGAAATAGTGGAGCAAAAATCGTGGTGGAAGGCGTTGGTGATCATGGCTGTGAATATATGACAGGTGGTCGCGTCGTGATTCTCGGAAACGTAGGTAAAAACTTTGCTGCTGGTATGTCTGGTGGTATCGCCTATGTGAAACCAGATAATATTGAACGTTTTAAACGTTTGTGCAATACAGATTTAGTGCAGTTTGAAGAATTAACAGATCGTAAAGAAATGGAAGAAGTAAAAGAATTAATCATGAATCACTATGAATATACCAATAGTGATAAAGCAGCTGTAACACTGCAAGATTGGGAAAATGAAGTGAAAAAATTCGTGAAAGTAATCCCTACAGACTACAAATTAATGTTAAAGCAAATAGATTGGTTTGAAGCTCAAGGTTTATCAGTGGACGAAGCTCGCTATGAAGCATTCACAGCGAAAAAAGAAAACAAAATGACTGTGGCAGTACAAACAGAAGAGGTAATAACTAAATAGAAAGGAGACAGAAGGTATGGGGAAAGCAACTGGTTTTATGGAATTCGAAAGACAAACGGCAAATGAACGAGATCCATTAGAAAGAATTCATGATTGGAAAGAATACTCTGCTCCTTTCTCTGATGAAGTAGCAAAAGTACAAGGAGCACGTTGTATGGATTGTGGTACACCATTCTGTCACATTGGAATGGATATTGATGGGGCAACATCAGGTTGTCCTATCTACAACCTCATCCCAGAATGGAATGATTTAGTTTATAAAGGCAAGTGGAGAGAAGCTTTAGATCGTTTAATGAAAACAAATAACTTCCCTGAATTTACAGGACGAGTCTGCCCAGCACCATGTGAAGGATCTTGTACGGTAGCGATAAATGATCCTGCGGTAACCATCAAAAATATTGAACAAAAAATAATTGATAAAGGTTTTGAAGAAGGCTGGATTACGCCGCGTGTGCCAGCACATCGTACAGGCAAGAAAGTGGCTATTATTGGATCTGGACCAGCTGGTCTAGCAGCAGCAGACCAACTAAATCAAGCTGGACATCAGGTCACGGTTTATGAACGCGCAGATCGCGCAGGGGGTCTTTTAACGTACGGAATTCCGAATATGAAATTAGATAAAGATGTGGTAGAACGCCGCGTTCAGTTACTTCGTGAAGAAGGGATTGAATTTGTTCTAAATACGGAAGTAGGTAAAGATATTTCTGCAGAAGAAATAAAGGCGAACTATGACTCTGTGATTCTTTGTACCGGTGCGCAGAAACACCGTGATCTGCCTATTGAAGGGCGTGAAGGTAAAGGTGTACGCTTTGCAATGGACTATTTAACCAGTGCAACGGAAAAAATACTAAATGAGAATGTAAAATTAGAAGAAGAATTAGATGCTAACGGGAAAGACGTCATTGTTATTGGTGGTGGAGATACTGGTGCTGATTGTATTGCAACCGCACTTCGTCAAGGTGCAAAAAGTATCGCACAGTTCGGTAAACACCCGCAGCTACCAATAAAACGTTCAGACGAGAATCAATGGCCAGCATATCCACAAGTGTTCAGCTTGGAATATGCTCATAAAGAAGCGAAAGAATACTATGGTGAAGACATTCGTCAATATTCTATCCAAACGAAGAAATTTGTCACGGATGAGAATGGCAAATTAAAAGAGCTTCACACCGTTGAGATGAAGAAAACCCGTGATGAAAATGGTATGTTTGTATTTGAGGAAATACCTGGCACAGAAAAGGTATGGCCAGCACAATTAGTTTTAATTGCAATCGGATTTGAAGGAGCAGAGCAACCAGTATTAGATGCTTTTAATGTAAAAACAGAACGTAATCGTGTAGCAGCTGAATATGGTGATTTTAGCACAAATATAGAGCATGTGTTTGCTGCCGGGGATGCACGTCGCGGTCAAAGCCTTATTGTATGGGCAATAAATGAAGGTCGTGAAGTAGCATACCATGTAGATCAGTATCTAATGGGCGAAACAGCCCTACCGTCCGTTGCAAATATGTAGATACAACCAAAAAACCTACGCAATGCGTAGGTTTTTCTTTATAATTAAATCTTATGCTTTCGCCTTTTTGAACCTTATATTACGTATGTTTGAGTAAAGGGAAGTTGTATGTTTTTAGTCGAATTAAATCCCATGAGGAGATGATTCCTAATGGTAGTTCTGCTGCAGAACCAGTTTCCGTGATGATAATTGCTTCTATTTTTTGATTTTTTTCTACGTATTCTCTAAAAATTGCTTCGATATCTATCACTGTTGAATCCTTGCTTACAATCCTCGTATTCTCCTTCCTTTTGATCTGGAATATTTCACCAATTGTCTGTTTGATTCCAAGGGATTTCTGATTGGCATTGTTTGCAAACCAGTTTGCAATATCTCCATCAGTCAAAAGTCCTGTTAATTTTTCTCCTTGGTAAATCGGATATTGAGAAAATCCCGTTTCTTGCATGCAGTCCATTAAAAGGTTAATCGGTGAGTCTAAATAAAAATATTTAACTGGCTGTGAGGCGATGGATAAGGCAGTTGGCGGTTCTGCTAAGAGAACTGCCAACTGCTCTAATTCCTCAACTACTTCCAGATGTGGTTCTGCAATATAAAAGTCCTCCTTAATTTTACGATGTACCATTGCATTACGTAGCTTACTGCATTGTTTCAATAAATCATAATAACGATTTATCAAATGATGCTTAAATTTAGCTTTTGTCAATACATCCGTAAAAGAAGCATGATTATTATGTTCTTCAGCATAATCACACAATTTATCATGTATTTGGTTAAATGCCGCTTCAAACCGTTCCGAAAGTTCATAACCCATGATATAACTCCTTTTAATTATTAGAAAATTTTCAAAATTAATGGTTGTCATAACTAGTCGTTTAGTAATAAAATATAGTCTATAGGTTATTTTGCCGAAATATTATTGAATTCATTCAAATAAGGGAGTCTTTTTTATGTCAGAGTATACAATCACTTATATTAAGAACGAAAATCCAAAAGAAAAACCAAAATCAGATCAACTTGCTTTCGGTAAATACTTCACCGATCATATGTTTATTCAAGACTATACTCCAGATAAGGGGTGGCACAACCCAAGAATTGTGCCGTATCAACCACTTGTTCTAGATCCTGCAGCTATAGTATTTCACTATGGTCAAACAGTATTTGAAGGGTTAAAAGCATATCGCACTAAAGACAATAATATTCAGTTATTCCGACCGGATAAAAATATGGAACGACTTAATCGTTCCAATGATAGATTGTGTATTCCGAAGATTGAGGAAGAATTCGCCATTAACGCAATTAAACATTTAGTGCAGATCGATCAAGAGTGGGTACCTGATGCGCCTGGAACCTCTCTTTACATTAGACCATTTATTATTTCTACTGAGCCCTATTTAGGTGTAGCTCCATCCGCCACTTATCAATTTATTGTCATTTTATCACCAGTTGGTGCGTATTACGAAGAAGGTATCAATCCTGTTAAAATTGCCGTTGAAGATCAATACGTTCGTGCGGTAAAAGGAGGTACTGGTGAAGCGAAAACAGCTGGAAATTATGCATCCAGTTTGAAAGCTCAAGAGCAAGTAGCTGACGAAGGGTATGCACAAGTATTATGGTTGGATGGTGTGGAGAAAAAATATATAGAAGAGGTCGGCAGTATGAACGTCTTCTTTAAAATAAATGGGGAAGTCGTCACACCAGAACTAAACGGAAGTATTCTTGAAGGTGTCACGAGAAACTCAGTCATCCAATTGTTGAAATATTGGGAGATACCTGTTGTTGAACGTCGGATCACGATGCAAGAGCTGTATCAGCATTATCAAAAGGGTGAACTAGAGGAAGCTTTTGGCTCTGGTACAGCAGCTGTTATATCTCCAGTAGGGGAGCTTGCTTGGGAAGGGAAAAAAATGGTCGTCAATAATGGCGAAACGGGTGAAATTGCTAAACGATTATATGATACATTGACAGGTATCCAATACGGTACAGAGAAAGACCCATTTAATTGGATTGTAAAAGTAAAATATTAATACTTGAGATTTGAGCAACTATTTCCTATAATAATATTGTATAAATAAAAAGTAATGATTAGAGCCAGTAATTAGTGTTATGGTGATCAGAGAGTGGAATTCATAGGCTGGAAAATTCCATCACCCTCTAAACTAATGAACCTACTCTATGAACTGTTAAGCATAAACTTAATCGTTACTCTGCGTTAAAGAGTTAAGGGGAACATTTGATGAATTAGTATGTTCAACCAAAGGTGGTACCGCGGAAAAAGCTCTTTTCGTCCTTTAGAATATAAGGATGAAAAGAGCTTTTTTGTTACACAAGTAGTTCAATAAGAATAAGGGTTGAGTAAGAGCATTGGTAGTGTAACTGGATTATTAGCCTTTCTACCTTTTGTATGCCGGTTGCTGATTTTGAGATTTATTACACTCTCAATCATATCAATAGCACTATAATGAATAAAGGCGTGAGATGTATAATGAAGCAGCGTGTTGTAGTTAAGATTGGAAGTAGTTCACTAACGAATAAAAATGGTGGTCTTGACCTGATAAAATTAAAAGAGCATACAGCAGCAATTGCTGCATTGAAAAGACAAAACTATGAAGTAATATTGATTTCTTCTGGTGCTGTATCTGCTGGATTTTCAGATTTAGGTTATCCAACTAGACCTGTTACGATTGCAGGCAAACAGGCTGCTGCAGCAGTAGGGCAAGGATTACTTATTCAAGCTTACACAGATGAATTTCGACATTTCAATATGGTTACAGCTCAACTTCTGTTAACGAAAGATGTGTTTAGTAATGAAACGCAGTATAGTAATGTCTATTCGACTTTGACGGAATTATTAAAGCGTGATGTAGTCCCAATTATTAATGAAAATGATACCGTGGTAATTGATGAATTAACTTTTGGCGATAATGATATGTTATCGGCACTAGTAAGTGGACTAGTACATGCAGATTACTTAATAATGTTAACGGATATAAATGGGCTTTATGACAAAAACCCTAAAACAGACCCTACTGCCCAAAAGTACCACCGTTTAAAAAGGTTATCTGCAGATATTTTGCAGCAAACGAAGCATGAATCTGGATCCAAATTCGGAACTGGAGGTATGAAATCTAAACTGCTGGCAGCAAAAACTGCGCTTTCCCTTGGAGTGAAAGTGTTTGTCGGAACAGGTGAGAGCGAGGATAAATTAATTCGTATCATGCAAAATCAAGGTGATGGCACGTATATAGGTGAAGATTTACCTAATAGTTACCGTAAACAGAAACAATGGATTGCTTTTCACTCTGACATATCAGGGAAACTACACGTTGATAAAGGAGCAAGCGAGGCAATAATGTATCAAGGAAAAAGCTTGTTGCCTGCTGGAATTAAATGGGTAGATGGTGACTTTCAAGTCGGAGCCGTAGTCGATATTATTTTTGAAGATAAAGTGATAGCAAAGGGACAAGTGAATTATTCTTCAGAAGAATTGATCAAAATTAAAGGGGAATCCAGTCAAGTTGCGATGGAACAATCTTCCAGCAAGCGACCAGAAGTGATTCATCGTGATCGACTCGTAATATCATTAGAGGAGGCATATAATTATGAGTGATTTAATCAAAAAAGCAAAGTTGGCGAACGAGACAACAGTTGCACTAGCCATTAAAACGACGGAGCAAAAAAATCAGGCTTTAAAGCTTATATCTGAGGAATTAAGAAAACAAAAAGAATATATTATTGCCGAAAATAATCGAGACATCGTATATGGTCGTGATAACGGTTTGCACGAATCATTAATTGACCGCCTTATTTTGAATGAAGAGCGAATTAGTGATATGGCAGATGCATTAATACAATTGACAGAATTAAAGGATCCAATTGGTGAGATAATGGAAGAATGGACACGTCCAAATGGCTTGAAAATCCAGAAGACACGTGTACCAATTGGTGTGGTAGGAATGATTTATGAAGCAAGACCAAATGTAACAATTGATGCTGCGAGTCTCTGTTTAAAGACAGGAAATGCCGTATTGCTGAGAGGAAGCTCATCCGCCATACATTCTAACACGGCTTTGGTCAAGGTTATTCATGATGCATTAAAACAATCTGAATTACCTGTCGATGCCGTACAGCTTGTTGAAGATACAAGCCGTGAGACTGCGTCGCAAATGTTTAAATTAAATCAATACCTCGATGTATTGATACCACGTGGAGGGAAAAAATTAATTGATACGGTAGTTGCAAATGCATCTGTACCAGTATTGGAAACAGGAGCAGGAAATTGTCATTTATTCATTGACGAAACAGCTAACAAAGAAATGGCGATCGATGTGGCAATAAACGCGAAAACTCAAAGGCCTTCTGTTTGTAATGCGATTGAAACAATTTTAGTAGAACGTAAATGGGCAGAAAATTATTTAGCTGAATTAGTGATAGCATTACAAGAAGCTGGAGTTGAAATACATGGAGACAGCATTGTGGTGTCTGCTGGAGAGAATATTATTGAGGCAACAGAAGAGGATTTTGAAACAGAATATTTAGATCATATCGTTGCAATGAAGGTAGTAGATTCTGTACAAGAAGCGATTCATCATATCAACAAATATGGTACGAATCATTCAGAATCAATTATTTCCGAAAATAATGAGAATGTTATAAACTTTATGAATCAGGTAGACGCAGCAGCTGTGTACCATAATGCATCGACTAGGTTTACGGATGGATTTGAATTTGGCTTCGGTGCAGAAATTGGTATAAGTACACAGAAATTACATGCTCGTGGTCCTATGGGATTAGAAGCTTTAACATCGACAAAATATTTATTACACGGTAATGGTCAAATGAAGTAAACTATTTTTCTTTCGATCTCATTCCTGTATAATAGGATTGGAGATAAACATTTGGTAAATAAAGGAGTATGAAAATGGCAAAAACATTAATATTTGGACACAAAAACCCAGATACCGACACAATTTGTTCAGCTATTGCATATGCTGAGCTTAAACAAGCATTAGGAGAAGATGTAGAAGCAGTACGATTAGGTGAAGTGAACAATGAAACACAATTTGCGCTAGATCATTTCAACCAATCCTCCCCTAGAATGGTGGAGAATGTTTCCGATGAAGTAGATCAGGTTATTTTAGTCGATCATAATGAGCGTCAGCAAAGTGCCAATGATCTTGATCGCGTACAAGTTTTGGAAGTAATCGATCATCATCGAATTGCCAACTTTGAAACAAAAGATCCCTTATATTATCGTGCTGAGCCAGTTGGATGTACAGCTACTATTCTGAATAAATTATATAAAGAGCACGAAGTGAATATTAAAAAGGAAACTGCCGGATTAATGCTTTCTGCAATAATATCTGATTCGCTTTTATTCAAGTCGCCAACATGTACGGATCAAGATGTTGCGGCTGCGCAAGAATTGGCGGAAATTGCAGGTGTAGATGCTGAAAAATATGGCCTTGAAATGCTAAAAGCAGGTGCTGATATCAGCGACAAATCAGCAGAAGAATTAATTTCCTTGGATGCAAAGGAATTCGATATGAACGGGAATAAAGTGGAAATCGCACAAGTAAACACTATTGAAGTGGATGATGTCCTAGCGTTACGAGACAAAATAGAGCCAGCTATTGAAAAAACAGTAGCTGATAAAGGTTTAAAACTATTTGTTTTCGTTATTACGGACATACTTAACAATGACTCTGTCGTACTTTCAGTAGGTGAGGCAGAAGATAAGGTTGCTGAGGCATTTGATGTGAAACTTGAAAACAAGACAGCTACCTTGAAAGGTGTTGTATCACGTAAGAAACAAGTAGTCCCAAATTTGCAAAATGTATTCTAAGAGATAATAATACAGAGATGTCAGACATAATAAATGCCTGGCATCTCTTTTTAAGTAGTAAAAAGAATATATAAAGGCTTGATTTAGAACTGCCTTATCGATGAATTTCCGAAACTATTTTTCTTCTAATTTGCGTAATAGAATAAGGATGATATTATCAAAGTGTTAATAGTTTCCTTAAAGGAAAGTCTTATTTTATAAAAGGAGTGGGAAAATTATGAGAATTGAATTGCTTGTTAACATTCGGACCAATAATTTTAAGGATAAGCAAATGATGGAGAAGATCCAACATATGTGGAAGGAAGTATATAGAAAATTAGAAGGAAAAAAGGATACCATTTATGGCGTTTACTATGATTACGAAAGTGACTTTATGGGTGATTATTCGTTAGGTGTTGGAATTGAAGATAAAAACGGAAGTATTCTTATTTCGAATCCAGGAGATTATCAAATATTTAAAGTCACATCGCCTGATGATGGTGGTATTTTAAAAGCATGGCAAAAGATATGGGAATTAGAGAAGTCAGGTAAGCTAGAACGTGTCTATTCTGTTGATTTTGAAAAATATCTTCCAAATGGTAATGTTGAAATACATATTGCGGTTTCAAGTGACTAAAGAAACTAAAAAAGGGATTATGAAAGAATAATATCCAACATCATAAAGCACATTAGTGAGAATTCTCTCAGCGGGTAACTATACGCCAGATTGCACCGTGATGATGACGCCGCATTCAGCTTAAACTAATATCTTTTTTCAAAAAATTCCCTCTTGTCTACTATTCTGGCTCCCGCTAAATATAAGGATGTATCGGCTATCTATCGCTAATTTTTTCTCACAGTTAATAAAGAGCTAATGAAACTTCTATTTCATAGGTATTTCTTGGATCATGCTCTTTATTGTTATTTTCTATTGTTTGACTACAATTAAATCCTTACTGATCTAGTATTCACATGATTTTTATCCGAAAACCAGGACCTCCAGACGAAATAATCTACTATTAGTGATCCATCATTTACATAAAGTGTCTTAAAATCGCTTCTAGAAGCATGAAATATGAATGGAATTTATCCATCATTTTCGTTAAAAAACAGGTACCTTATTATACCAATTAACCGCATATAATTATTATTATGTGCGATTACGATAAAATTGTAGTATCATATTGATATCAGTTTAGCTAAAAAAGGAGCCACAGCATTGAATACATCTAAAGAATATCATGCAGAATTAGAAAAGCTTATTCTTACGCATTATGAAGAAGAGTTAGATATATTACATACATACTTAGAGGATTTAGGCTATTCGGAATTCACGATTCGATCTTATTTTCATGATACAAAATTATTTTTGTTATACCTTCATCAACAACGATCAGTGAGGCTTGCGTTAGAAACAGTGTCTAAACGAGAAATTGCGACATTCCTCAGGAAACAGCATCGAAATGCTGCTAAGTCTACTCGGAACAGAAGGTTGATGGCACTTCGTACATTTTATAAATCTCTCATAAAAGCAGAATTACTTACATACAATCCTGCACAAGAAGTAGAGATGGCAAAGCAAGAAAAAGGGCGACTGCCCATCTATTTAAATGATGAAGAATTGGAGCTTTTTCTATCCTCTATTGCACCAAATGAGTATCATATTCGAAATAAATGTATATTGATGTTAATGAGTTTAGCTGGTTTAAGGGTAGCAGAAGTTCACCATTTAAACCTACAAGATATTATTCGGGATCCAAAAGAGCCAGGTATTGAAGTGCTAGGAAAGGGAAATAAAACCCGATATATTCCACTTCCTTTCCCGTTATATGAATTACTGTTAGAATATGAAAGAATGTTTCGTCCTACACCAAAAGCAAAGGATAGAAATGCTTTTTTCCTATCAAAAAGGGGAAGTCGAATTTCGAGAAGGAGAATACAGGAAATTACAGAGGAGACATTTGAACGGTTAAAACAGCAACCTGGATATGCATACTTAGAACAAAAGAAACTTTCGGCTCATAAATTGCGACATACATTCGGCACGGGAATGGTGCGAGAAGGGACAGACTTAGTGACAATCCAGCAATTAATGGGGCACACGAATTTGAATACAACACAAATTTATACCCATGTTAATAATAAACAAAAGCAACAAGCTATGAATAATAAAGATGTATCTCGATTTTTTCAATAAATCTTTTGTGAAGTCATGATACAAATATTCTAAAGAACAGGAAAGAAGTAAATGATCATAACTACAGCAGGTCGTGTAACACCTCAACTTATTCAAGCCGCCCAACGATTATCTGATATGTATAACGTCCCCTATGTAGAACGAAATGGACGATCGATCGAGACATTGAAAGGGATTCATCAAGCGGACATCATCGTTACTGGGAAGGATCGCTTATTTATTTCTCCTTTAAATGAGCATAACAAACTCTTTTTTCATCCAAATATGGCAATGATTCGGGCAAAACGACTTCTAATGAAGGAAGAAGATCCATTTGTCAGTGCAGCTAAATTAAAAAATGGTATGTCTTTATTAGATTGTACGCTGGGGTTTGCTTCTGATAGTCTTATTGCCAGTTTGGTGGTAGGCTCCAATGGATTAGTGATTGGTTTAGAAGCTAGTAAAGCTGTTTACATCGTAGTGAATGAGGGTTTAAAGACATTTAACAGTCCCATTGAAAAGATCAACCAGGCAATGAGAAGGATTAAAATCAAGCATGTTCAGCATTTGCAATATTTACAACAACAAAAATCAAATGCTTTTGATGTCGTTTATTTTGATCCAATGTTTCCTGAAGCAATTAATTCAGCAAGTGGTTTTAATCCAATTCGAGCAAATGCTCTTGGAGACGATCTAACAGCTGAAGTAATAGAAGAGGCGAAAAGAGTTGCCAGACAGCGTGTGGTTTTGAAGGATCATTGGAGAAGCGATCGCTTTGTTCGGTATGGGTTTATCCAGTTTAAACGAAAAACCTCTTTATTTCACTACGGTGTTATCGAGGTGACATAGCAATATAAAAGAATTCCACGTGATCATTCTATGATATAAAAGAAAGTAACAAAGACATAGATGAAGTGATTTTATGATTAAGAGCATTTGTCAGATTAGCCTTTTTGTAAAAGACAAAGAAGAAGCAAAAGCATTCTACACGGACAAATTAGGTTTTATTATTCGAGATGAAGAGCAGTTTACGGAAGAATGGAGTTATCTAACGGTAGCACCTTCTTTACATAGTGAGGTTGTGATTGAATTGCTTGAAGCTGTAACTACCGAAGAAAAACAGCTTGTAGGCAGACAAGCTGCAGGTCAGGTATTATTGATGTTTAAGGTGGATGACATTAACAAGACTTACTTAGATATGAAAGCAAAAGGTGTCCTTTTCTATGGCGAGCCTGTAGCAGTACCAGGAGGTATAGGTGTTGGTTTTGAAGATCTCTATGGAAACAAACTGGACTTATTTGAAGAAATGCTATCATGACGAAAAAACTACAAATCGTTGCCAATATCATCGTAAACTACTTAATTGTGGAAGTCCTAATTGAGGGGGAGTATACAGTATCCATTGCTTTAATAAAGTTTATCCTTGAATATTTGCGTTTGGACATCGTTTTTTTAACTCGGTGATAAATTCACTTCTATTCTTTGGTGAAATCTTAACGCTACCCCAAATTGCTGACTTGTAAAATAATTCAAGCGCGTTCTTAGATGATAAAATTCGATAACCAGTATATATATCGTTCGTTGGAGTAGTTTTTGTAATAGATTGATAAGGGATTTTACTCTTGAAAGGACCGCCTTTTACTAAGAGATACTCTTCATAAAAAACATACTTAATAGAAAAGGCTGTCCATAATATAAAACCTACTGAAATAATAAAGGTAGCAGACATCATAATAATGATAGATATTGATGCTTCTTTATCAATGAACGTGGGTAAAAGCGTTACACCACCTATTATTAAAACTCCTATGGATATAAAAGTTATGAAAAAACTATCTACTTTTGAATGGAAAATCATTGAATAATCACTCCTTTATTAAAGCCTACTTACGGCTAATTAATTAAAAAGGTTTCATTCTTCAATTAATCATTTTTTCCACAAACCTATTGTAACATGAACTATTACCTTAAAAACAACAAAGTTTACGAAAACAGCCTTAAGAAACTTTCCATCTTTAATAGTTGATAATGATTACGTTTTCTTATAAGATGTACGTATTAGCTATAAAGAGAGAATAATTGTGGGAGTGTAGCGAATGGTTAAGAGAATAACAGAAGTAATGCCAGATATTGCATTTGGAGGCGATTACAATCCGGAACAATGGGACGAACGTGTTTGGTTAGAAGATGCAAAGTTAATGCAGGAAGCAGGAGTAAATCTTGTTTCCGTAGCAATATTTAGCTGGTCTGTCCTGGAACGAGAAGAAGGGAAGTTTGATTTTAGTTGGTTAGATAGAGTATTGGATATTTTACATAATCACGGAGTGGGTGTATCTTTGGCGACAGCAACAGCGTCACCACCGGCATGGCTATCTAAGCAATATCCAGAGGTATTGGCCGTACAAGAGAATGGCGTACCTTATCAGATTGGTTCTCGGCAACATTATTCCCCTAATAGTAAGCGGTTTCGTTATGCGGTAAAACAAATGGTTACGGAAATGGCTAATAGATATAAGGACCATCCTGCATTAAAGATGTGGCATATT
The DNA here is from genome assembly GCF_052063305.1 of Gracilibacillus sp. HCP3S3_G5_2. Taxonomy (NCBI): domain Bacteria; kingdom Bacillati; phylum Bacillota; class Bacilli; order Caryophanales; family Bacillaceae; genus Gracilibacillus; species Gracilibacillus sp. HCP3S3_G5_2. The sequence goes on from NZ_JBQHXU010000008.1 coordinate 74,657, forward strand.
AACAATGAGTACGGCTGTCACCTGTCAGAGTGTTACAGTGATGAAAGTTTACTGGCTTTTCGTGAGTGGCTTAAAAATCGTTATCAAACTATAGAAAACCTTAATCAAAAGTGGGGAACGAACTTTTGGAGCCAACGATATAATGAGTGGGATGAAATTCAATTTCCCGTTAATTTACCTACTTTTTATAATCCGAGTCAAAAATTAGATTATAAACGGTTTATGAATGATGCAATATTAGATTTATATAAAATTGAGAAAGAGGTATTAAGGGATATTACCCCTGATGTACCAGTATTCACGAATTTTATGTATGAATTTAAACCACTGAATTATTTTCAATGGGCAAAAGAGCTGGATCTTGTTACATGGGATTCGTATCCGGATCCGAGAGAGGGGATACCTTATCGACATGCTATGCATCATGATTTAATGCGTAGTTTAAAAAAAGGACAGCCTTTTTATTTAATGGAACAGGTTACGTCGCATGTGAATTGGCGAGACATTAATCTGACAAAAAAACCTGGTGAAATGAGATTATGGAGCTATTCTACTGTTGCACGTGGTGGAGACGGAGTGATGTACTTTCAATGGCGTCAAGGAAGAGCAGGTGCAGAAAAGTTTCATGGTGCTATGGTTCCTCACTCCAATGATCCTAATAGTAGAGTTTATCAAGAAGTAAAGCAATTAGGAAATGAACTTAAACGATTGAAAGGATTAGCAGGTGCACGAGGTACTGCAAAAGTAGCGATTGTTTTTGATTGGGAAAATTGGTGGGCAGTGGAGCATGAAGGGAAACCTCATAATAAATTGTCATACTTGGATCAAGTCTATCAATATTATCGTGTATTCTATGAAAATAACATTGCTGTTGATTTCGTTGAACCAAATGGAGATTGGGAGAATTATCGATTAGTCGTAGCACCGATGTTATACATGGTACGAAATGGAGAAGAAAAGAATTTCGAGCAATTTGTGGAAAATGGAGGAATAGTAGTAGTAAGCTTTTTTAGTGGAATCGCTAATGAACTAGATCATATTCATCTAGGTGGCTACCCTGCGCCATTAAGGTCACTTTTAGGCATAACAGTGGAAGAGTTTGCCCCTATGGCTGATGATGAAACAAATACGATTGTAGCTAATGGAGAAAAATCTATCGTCCATACATGGGCTGACATCATTCAATTAGAAGGTGCGCGAGCGATCGCCACATTTAAAGAAAATTGGTATCAAGACTATCCTGCCGTCACTATTCATCGCTACGGTCAAGGTAGTTCGATTTATATTGGTACCAAGACGACTGATGATTACCTCGCTCAATTATTTAACGGTATTTTACAACAGATTGAGGTTAGTGCCCCGCTAGACGCTCCAAAAAATGTTGAAATCGTGGAGCGCGTAGCTGAGGACAAGACATACTTATTTATTCTCAACCATAATACGGATCCAGTGATGATAGATTTAAAGGAAGATGTGAACTACTGGGATTGTTTACAAGACAAGCAGGTGTCACATGCTATCACTGTTGGAAATACTGATCTAGCGATACTCGTTTACTAAAAATCACTTATTAAATGAATAAATTTATTTAATATTCTGTTTCTTTATGTTAGTATAAATCTAACAATTGAAGTAGGAAGGGTTCTTATCATGAGTACAAAAGTCAATCCAATTCAAGTGAGAGATATTATTATTGCTAATCAAGTATTAAAAGATGTTGTGGTGAAAACTCCATTGCAACGAGATCCAATTCTATCCGAAAAATATGATTGTAATGTCTATTTGAAAAGAGAAGATCTACAAGTTGTACGTTCATTTAAAATTCGTGGAGCATATAATCTGATGCAAGGCTTAACGAAAGAAGAATTAGAAAACGGTGTTGTTTGTGCCAGCGCCGGAAATCATGCACAAGGTGTTGCATATTCTTGTAAAGCACTAGGAGTAAAAGGTGTCATATTTATGCCTAGTACAACACCACGGCAAAAAGTGAACCGAGTTGAATTTTTCGGTGGTCCTTTTGTAGAAATCCGTTTAACCGGTGATACTTTTGATGATTCATTTGATCAGGCAATGGAATACTGTAATGAACACCATGCAGCGTTTATTCACCCATTTAATGACACAAGAACAATTACCGGTCAAGGCACCATCGGTTTGGAAATATTAGATAGCATGGAGGAACCAATTTCCCATATCTTTATGGCAGTTGGAGGCGGCGGATTAATTTCTGGTGTTGGTTCCTACATAAATAGTATCAGTCCAGAAACTAAAATCATTGGTGTAGAGCCAGAAGGTGCTGCTTCCATGAAAGCAGCTCTTGAAAAAAATCAAGTCGTTAAACTAGATAAGATCGATAAATTTGTTGATGGAGCAAGTGTGAAGCGTGTAGGCGATATTTCATTCGATATTGCCAAAGAATTTATCGATGATATTGCAATAGTTCCAGAAGGAAAGCTATGTACGACGTTATTAGATTTATATAATGAAAACGCGATTGTAGCGGAACCTGCAGGAGCATTGCCTGTATCTGCGCTTGATTATTACCGTGATGAAATTAAAGGGAAAAATATTGTCTGTGTTATTAGTGGCGGGAACAATGACATTGACCGAATGCAAGAATTTAAAGAACGTTCTTTAATTTATGAGGGATATAAACATTATTTTATTGTTAATTTCCCACAGCGTGCAGGAGCATTACGTGAATTTATGGATGAGGTCTTGGGTAAGAATGATGACATCACCCGTTTCGAATATACAAAGAAGAATAACCGTGATAAAGGTCCTGTTCTGGTCGGTATCGAGTTAGAGCATGCAGAAGATTACCATCAAATTATTTCACGTATGGAGAAAAAAGGGTTCACCTTCATCGAAATTAATAAAGATGAACAACTATTTCACTTATTAATTTGAGAACAGGAAGCGACTTGTCCGCTTCCTGTTCTTCACTTTATTTAGGAGATTCGGCTGTGCGCCAAAAGGAGGTGCGTGATTTGGATACTTTTTTATTTCAGGAATTAATGAAGGAAACAGAAGAAGAGCGTGCGATACTAGAAGGTAACCAAGCAGTGAATAAGAAGATTTATACCAACCTTACCTCTGATTTTGTTATTCAAAGCGAGAAGTTCCTAGAAGATAATTTAATAATGATTCGCAAGCATCCACGCTATATTGACTTTCCAAGGCACTCTCACGACTATATTGAAATGAATTATGTATTTCACGGAAAATTCCATCAAAAGGTTGCCAATGAACCGATTACTTTGAAACAAGGTGACATTTTACTCCTCAACCAATATATTGAACATGAGCTTCAAGCGTGTGAAGAAGAAGATATCATTATTAATTTTATTATCCATCCTGGCTTTTTTGATTATATTTTATCTCATTTATCGACAGGTTTCATTCAAAGTCAAATGCTTCATTTCTTGATGAATAGCATGTTCGATTATACGAAAAAAGGAGAATATTTGTATTATCCGGTTTCCGATTCTGATCGTATTCAAGATATTATGAACCAGCTGCTGAAAGAAATGATGGAAGAATCGATTTTATCGAAAACGAAGATTAAATTTTTAATGGGTTTACTTATTATTGAACTTATTGAACAAAAAAATCAAACCAATCAAAACTCTTTAAAATCAGAGCATCACGCCTTTTTAACAGAGGTCTTTCGATATATTGAAGAACATTATCAGGAAGCTAACTTACAGGCATTAGCTAATCGCGTCAATCAAACGGCTTACTGGGTAAGTAAACAAATAAAGGCTTTGACTAATCAAAATTTTAAAGATTTAGTTCAAGAAAAAAGGCTTCTCATGGCAAAGAATTTATTAGTATATAGTGATCTATCAATGCAGTCAATTGCTGAAGAAGTTGGTTACGAAAATATCAGCTATTTTTACCGGCTCTTCAAAAATAAATATGGAATGACCCCTAAGGCCTATAAAATGCAGTTAATCAAACAAGATTAACTGCATTTTTTTAATTTGGTGATTTATCCCTGATTTTTTAAACGATAAAACTTTTCAATATATATGTAAATAGGATGACCAATCAACGGAACAATAAGATGAAGGCTACTTATGATAAAGGAGGACAAAAATGGATCAGGAAATGAATTATGGAAAAGATTATCATCACATTCCTGCAACATCAATAGGAAGTGGCGTAAGTACTCAAATAGTACCTGACATACTTTGTCACACCATTCAAATTGTCAATATTATATTAGTAGGAAATCCAGATACGAAGGATTTTGTACTAGTAGATGCAGGAATGCCAGGTTCAGCAGAGGAGATTATATCTGTAGCAGAGGAACGCTTCGGATCAAATAGTAAACCGAAAGCAATTATCTTGACTCATGGTCACTTTGACCATGTAGGAGCTGCCGTAGAATTAGTAAAGCACTGGAACGTTCCGGTATATGCTCATCCAGAAGAATTACCATTCTTAACCGGAAAGAAAGCTTACCCAGAACCAGATGCTACTGTAGAGGGTGGTGTGATAGCGAAAATGTCGCCAATGTTCCCTAATGAACCGATTGATTTAGGTGATAACATTGAGGCGCTTTCAGCTGATGGAACTGTTCCGCACATGCCTGATTTTCGCTGGATCCATACGCCGGGACATACACCTGGACATGTTTCTTTTTTTAGGGAAAAAGATAGAACCTTACTGGCTGGCGATGCATTTGTGGCCGTAAAACAGGAAGATCTTTTTAAAGTACTTACACAACAAAAGGAAATAAGCGGACCACCAAGATATTTAACAACCGATTGGAAGGCAGCAAAGCAATCAGTAAAGAAATTAGCCGAATTAAAGCCCGATGTTGCTGTAACGGGGCATGGTGTCCCCCTCTCTGGTGAATGGTTAACAAATGGCTTAGCAAAACTGGCAAATGAATTTGAGCAAATCGCAATTCCTGACTACGGGAAGTATGTAGACAAAAATATCCATTAAGCAAAATACCATGAAAAAACTTATGAACAAAAAGTTTTTGTCTTTTTGTCATAGGTTTTTTTATATTTTTCACGGTGCTAAACGTCTGCAACAGCCAAGATCATCGTCTCACTTTATTGTGTTGACACTGTTAGTGCAAAAAAGGACAATAAAATTGTAATTTTCGATATATATTAATCCGTATAAATCCTTTATGATAAAAGTATAAATCGCTTACAAAAGGAGTGGTTCAGATGCAAAAATGTAACTTAGCCGTTGATATTGGTGCTTCAAGTGGTCGTGTAATTGCAGGTTATGTCCATAATAACCAATTATTATTAGATGAAATCCATCGGTTTGAAAATAACATGGACGAAAGAAATGGCCATTTGTCCTGGGATATTGACGAGTTGTTTCAACAGGTGAAGTACGGTATTACCAAAAGTGTAGAAAGCAATTATCAACCAATAACCATTGGTATAGACACTTGGGCCGTTGATTTTGTGCTGTTAGATAAAGACAAAAACAGAATTACGGAGGCCGTTGCTTACCGTGATCACCGTACAGATGGGATAATGGAAGAAGTATTTCAACTTATTGATCAAAAGGAACTTTACCAGGAAACTGGCATCCAATTCCAACCGTTTAACACCATTTATCAACTGTTTGCGTTACAAAAAGCACAGCCAGAAGTATTAAAAGAGGCAAAATACTTTTTGATGATTCCAGACTATCTGCATTATTTATTAACCGGCAAAATCATTAACGAGTATACCAATGCTACAACCACTCAATTAATAAAGGCTTCGAATCAAAAATGGCATGAAGGATTCCTTAACAAATTAAACATACCTTTACACTTGTTTGCCGAGCCAACTAAGCCAATGCGATCAATTGGTACACTTACGAAAGCGTTACAACAAGAGCTTGGTGTGAACCTTCAAGTTGTCTTACCTGGAACACATGATACGGCTTCAGCAGTATTGGCTGTACCAGCAGAAGATACTATTTACATTAGTTCTGGTACATGGTCTTTGATGGGGGTAGAACACCCTGAACCGATCAGTACACAGGAGGCATTGCATTATAATTTCACAAATGAAGGAGGTGCAAATGACAATATTCGTTTCTTGAAAAATATCATGGGTCTTTGGATGATACAGGAAGTAAAGCGTGAATGGAAGGACCAATTTAGTTTTTCCGAATTTGTTGATCTTGCATATCAGGAAACAACGTTCACATCGACAGTTGATGTAAATGATCAGCGATTTTTAAGTCCGGAAAGTATGAAACAAGCAATTCGGGAGTACTGCCGAGAGACGAATCAACAAGTTCCAGAAACACCAGGTGAATTTGCAAAGTGTATATATGATAGTTTAGTAGAAAGTTATCATCAAACTGCAATCGAAATAGAAGAGTTAACAGGAAAAGTATATAACACGATCCATATTATTGGTGGTGGCAGTAAGAATCATTACATGAATGAAAAACTAGCAAAAGTAAGTGGTAAGTCCATTTATACAGGGCCAGATGAGGCTACAGCAATAGGAAATCTGGTCGCGCAAATGCTGACAACTGGTCAAATTCATTCAATCGAACAGTCAAAACAATTGATTAATCGATCATTTGATATTCAAAAATTTCAGTTTAGAGGTGAAAAGGCATGAATATAAAAGAGAATTTTCAAACAGCAAAAAAACAGTATGAAAAATGGGGAATATCGGTAGAAGAAGCTTTTGACAAGCTGAAAAATGTGCCGATTTCGATTCATTGCTGGCAGGGAGATGACATTGGTGGTTTTGAAGTGGAACAACAAGAATTGTCTGGCGGAATTGATGTAACAGGGGATTACCCAGGGAAAGCGACTACTCCAGAAGAACTAAGAAGCGATTTAGAGAAAGCGCTGTCGTTAATTCCTGGAAAACATAAGATTAACTTACACGCAATATACGCTGAAACGGACGGTCAAAAAGTAGATCGTAATGAAATAGAACCCAAGCATTTTGAAAATTGGGTGAAATGGGCAAAGGAAAAGGAAGTAGGGCTTGATTTTAATCCAACCTTATTTTCTCATCCAAAAGCAGCTGACGGACTAACATTAGCACACCCAGATAAGGAGATTCGAGATTTCTGGATCGAGCATTGTATCAGATCACGTAAAATCGGTGAGTACTTTGGTAAGGAATTAGGACAGCCGGCATTGACGAACATTTGGATTCCGGATGGATTTAAAGATATCCCAAGCGATCGGCTGACACCACGTAAACGATTGAAAGATTCCTTGGATGAGATTTTTGCAGCAAATGTTGATGAAGCGTTAAATATGGATGCAGTAGAAAGTAAGCTATTTGGCATCGGATCAGAAGCATATGTTGTTGGATCACATGAATTTTATATGGGATATGCCCTTCAAAACAATAAATTATGTTTATTAGATAGCGGTCACTACCATCCAACAGAAGTGATTTCTAATAAAATTTCTGCCATGCTTCTCTTCAGTGACAGATTAGCCCTTCACGTATCACGGCCAGTCCGTTGGGATAGTGATCATGTAGTGATATTAGATGATGAACTTCGTGAAATAGGGCTAGAAATTGTTCGTAACAATGCTTTGGATAAGGTAATGATTGGCTTAGACTTCTTTGATGCCAGTATTAATCGTGTTGCAGCATGGACTATTGGTACAAGGAATATGATTAAATCTATCTTATATGCATTACTTTTACCAAATGATCATTTAAGAAAGCTACAAGATGAAGGCAATTTCACAGATCGTTTAGCTTTAATGGAAGAGTTCAAAACTTATCCATTTGGTGCAATTTGGGATTATTATTGTGAACAAATGGGTGTACCAGCTCAAGAAAAATGGTTGGATGAGGTAAAAGACTACGAAACAAAGGTTCTATCCAAGCGTAATAGTTAAAATAATATGATTATCAATCTTTGTTTATGTTGATTTATTTTTGTTTTGTAGTATAATCAAGATAGAACCAAACAAATCAAACAAAACAAAAATAAAGAGGAGGAATTTTAAATGGTGCAAAACAAATGGGACGACAATCAAGTTGCTCAACATAATGGATTAGAATCACTCGTATACCGCTCTAACCTATTAGGTTCAGATCGTGCAGTTGTTAACATTGGTGGGGGGAATACCTCATCTAAGACAATCGAAAAAGATTTTAAAGGTGAAGATATTGAAGTAATGTGGGTAAAAGGAAGTGGTTCTGACTTAGCTACGATGAAAGCAGAAAACTTTACTGGGCTTAAATTAGATGATATTCGTCCACTTTTAGAACGCGATGATATGTCTGACGAGGAAATGGTGGAATACTTAGCACATTGTATGATAGATTCCAAGCATCCACGTTCATCTATTGAAACATTATTACATGCATTTCTACCATTTAAACAAGTAGACCATACACATCCTGATGCAATCATCAGTATTGCATGTGCAGATAACGGTAAAGAAATTGCGGAAGAAATTTATGGAGATCGTTTTGTTTGGGTTCCGTATATCCGACCAGGATTCAAGCTTTCCAAAATGATTGCGGAAGGTGTAAGGAATAATCCTAAAGCTGAATTAGTTATTATGGAAAAGCATGGTCTTGTAACGTGGGGAGAAACATCAAAAGAAAGCTATAACAAAACGATTGATATTATCAATGAGGCAGAAGCATATATTACCAATAAAGCAGAAGGTCAAACATTATTCGGAGGTGCGAAATACCAAGCGTTGTCTGAAGAAGAAAGAAAAGATCTTTTTGCTGAGGTAATGCCCGTTATCCGTGGTCAGGTAAGCAAGGATAAAAAGATGTTGACAACCTATAATGATGATAAACAAGTATTAGAATTTGTGAATAGTAATGCAGCAAAAGAGTTATCACAAGTTGGTGCAGCATGCCCTGACCATCTTGTCCATACGAAACGGGTACCTTTATTTATCGACTGGGACCCGCAATCTGGTAATCGAGAAGATTTAATAGCAAAAATTAAAGAAGGTTTAGCAGCTTATAAAGAAGCATACATTGCGTACTTTGAAAGAAATAAAAATGAAGGTGACGAACTAGTTGAAACTGCTCCACGTATTATCTTGATTCCAGGATTAGGCATGGTGAATACCGGCAAGAGCTGGACAGCAGCAAATATTAGTGAGCAGCTATATCATCGTGCTATAGCGGTTATGTCAGGGGCAACTGTATTAGGCAACTTTGTATCACTGGATGAGGCAGAATCTTATGGTGTAGAATACTGGCCGTTAGAGCTTTACAAATTAAGCTTAGCTCCACCCGAAGCAGAATTCTCCCGTCAAGTAGCATTTGTCACTGGTGGTGCAGGAGGTATTGGTACTGCAACAACCTACCGCCTTCTTGACGAAGGGGCACATGTTGTTGTTGCCGATATAAATTTGGAAGGTGCAGAAAATCTAGCGAAAGATGCAAACGAAAAATATGGAGAAAACCGTGTATTTGCTGTAAAAATGGACGTTACAAAAGAAGAAGAAGTACAAGCAGCAATTCAAGCTTCTGTAAGAAAATATGGCGGTATTGATATTTTAGTTAATAACGCTGGATTAGCCAGCTCAAGCCCATTTGAAGAAACAACAATGGAGCAATGGAATTTAAATATGAATGTGCTTGTCACAGGTTATTTCCTAGTTGCGCGTGAAGTATTTAAATTGATGAAAGAACAGGAAATTGGCGGTAACATGGTATTTATCGGCTCAAAAAATTCGATTTATGCTGGAAAAAATGCTGCAGCATATAGTACGGCAAAGGCAGCAGAAGTACACTTAGCTCGTACCATTGCAGCGGATGGAGGTCCACTTGGGATTAGGGTAAACTCTGTATTACCTGATGCCGTTATTAGAGGATCAAAGATTTGGGATTCATCTTGGAAAAAGGAACGTGCCTCTTCTTATGGTATCGGAACAGACGATTTAGAAGAACATTACCGTAAGCGTACGATCTTAAATGTTAATATCTTACCAGAGGATATTGCCGAATCTATTGCTTTTCTTGCTTCATCTAAAGCAGCAAAAACAACAGGTTGTATGGTAACAGTAGATGGTGGAGTAGCAGCAGCATTTACTAGATAATGATAGATAATGGATAAACTCTCTGCATGAGGGTTTATCCATTCTACTATATGAAGGAAACATGATAGAATGATAGAAAGAGTTATGCTGATGTTCCTAAAAGGAGAGTAAAAACATGAAAGTATCATTTTTTGTTACATGTTTAGGAGATATGTTTTATGTCAATGCCGGGAAAGCAGCAGTTGAATTATTAGAACATCTCGGCTGTGAAGTCGACTTTCCGAAAGCGCAAACATGCTGTGGTCAGCCTGCCTATAACAGTGGTTATCATAAAGAAACACTAGAAGTAGCGAAGCATTTAGTAGAAACATTTGAGGATGCTGAATATGTAGTAGGCATTTCAGGCTCTTGTGTTTACATGATTCATGAGTATGTGCACTTATTCGAAGACGGTTCTGATTGGCAAAAACGTGCGATCGAATTGAAAGAAAAGACATATGAATTAACGCAATTCATCGTCGATATTCTTGGAGTAGAAGATGTAGGAGCAAATTATGATGGAGTAGCCACATATCATACATCATGCCATATGACAAGACTATTAGGTGTAAAAGAAGCACCATTCCGGTTATTGGAGAACGTGAAAGGATTGCAATTGATTGATTTACCAAATCGCCATGATTGTTGTGGATTTGGGGGAACATTTTCAGTGAAAATGAGTGATATTTCGGAACAAATGGTAGATGAAAAGGTAGAACATATAGAAGAAACGAAAGCGAATCTTTTATTAGGGGCGGATGGTAGTTGTTTAATGAATATTGGTGGACGACTGTCAAGGAATGGTAGCCCTGTCGAGGTAAAGCATATTGCTGAAATTTTAAATAGCAGAGGTGACGGATAATGCCGATGCAAATTGGAGAGAAAAACTTTAAGAAAAGAGTAACAAAAGGCCTTGAAGATGACTTCATGCGTGGAGCTGTTCGTTCTGCTCAAGGAAGGTTACAGGATAAAAGAGCCACAGCAGCAGAAGAACTAGGTGACTGGGAAGATTGGCGCACCCTAGGTTCTGAAATAAGAAACCACACGATTGAACATTTGGACTATTATTTACACCAATTAAGTGAAAAAGTAGCTGAACTAGGTGGCCATGTCTTTTTTGCAGAAACTGGAGAAGAGGCAAATGAATACATTCAGAAAATAGCAAAAGAAAAAAATGCAAAGAAAATTGCCAAGTCGAAATCGATGGTAACCGAAGAAATCTCCATGAATCAAGCACTAGAAGAGATTGGTTGTGAAGTAATTGAAACAGATTTAGGTGAATATATTCTGCAAATTGATGATCATGATCCTCCATCCCATATTGTGGCACCAGCACTTCATAAAAATAAAGAACAAATTCGCGACGTATTTAAGGAGAAATTAGCTTACTTAAAATCAGAAAAACCGGAAGAATTGGCGTTGTTTGCACGAGAAAAATTACGCGAAGAATTTCTAACAGCTGATATAGGGATTACGGGCTGTAATTTCGCTGTGGCGGAATCTGGTTCGTTTGCTTTGGTTACAAATGAAGGGAATGCCCGTATGGTGTCTACACTACCCAAAACACAGATTACTGTAATGGGGATGGAAAGAATTGTGCCGGGATGGGAAGAACTTGATATTGTTGTCAGTCTGTTAACGAGAGCAGCCGTTGGCCAAAAATTAACCAGTTATATTACTGCATTGACTGGTCCTAAACAGTTAGAAGAAGCAGATGGACCAGAAGAGTTCCATTTAGTGATTGTTGATAATGGAAGATCAAAAATATTGGGGACGGAGTTCCAGGAGGCATTGCATTGCATTCGTTGTGCGGCGTGTATTAATGTATGTCCAGTTTATCGGCATGTCGGAGGGCATGCATATGGCTCGATTTATCCTGGTCCAATCGGTGCTGTACTATCACCATTATTATCCGATTATGATGAATACAAAGAATTACCTTATGCTTCATCTTTATGTGGAGCTTGTACCGAGGTATGTCCTGTAAAAATCCCCCTTCATGAACAATTGATTTTGCATAGAAGGAAAATTGTCGAGGATGAGAAAAAATCAACACTGTCAGAACGTGTCGTCATGCGAGGGTTTGAACAGCTTATGAACTCAGACAATCTCTATCGCACGGCAACAAAAATGGCCCCACTTATAACAACGCCATTTGCTAAAAACCATTTAATAACTAAAGGGCCAGGGCCATTAAAGCATTGGACACATGCAAGAGATTTTCCTCAGCCTGCTAATGAACGTTTTCGTGATTGGTTTGAAAATCGCGAGAAACGAGGTGAAAAAAATGCCTAAAGGAAATATTATGAACCGTGATTCCTTTTTAACCAATATCCGTGAAAAAATAGGGGGAATTGCTGCTGATAAACCCGTGGAAAAACCTACATGGTCCGTAGCACCCCAGAAAAAGGTCTTAGACGGATATGACAAAGATCAATTAATCAGTGTTCTAAGAAAACAATGTAAAGAGATTCACACTGATTTCTATCAAACACCATTACTAACCTTAACGGAAACAATTACAAAAGTGTTGAAGGAATACGCATCAGAGACCATTGTTTATGCCGATGATCCGAGATTTGAGCGTGCTAACATCGAAGGCTACTTGCAAAATTTACATGCTTATAAGTGGGACCATACTGATCGGGAAGGTTCCATTAGAATTGCGGAAAAGGCTGATGTAGGGATTACATTCAGTGATATTACCCTAGCAGAATCTGGTACGGTTGTATTATTCAATAATCAAGGACAAGGGCGTTCTGTCAGCCTTTTACCAGCCAATTACATTGCCATTATTCCGAAGTCAACCATTGTTAAAAGAATGACCCAGGCAACCGATTATATACATGCTCAAGTGGAAAAAGGAGAAGATATTGCCTCTTGCATTAATTTTATTACCGGTCCGAGCAATAGTGCCGACATTGAAATGAATCTAGTAGTAGGCGTTCATGGTCCAATCCGAGCAGCCTATATTGTTGTAAATGACTTGTAACATCTTAAAAGGCCGAAAATCATGTTCGGATGGAATAGCCAGTGTCCGAAGCGAAATGGTTGATTCGCCATTGACTAATAATCAGTTGTAATAAGTACACATTGGATAAGTGGGGTATATACTTGATGATTCCCTACTAGTTTTAGGCTAACGGGTTGTCTTTATATGGGGTTCCTTGCTATGATAGAGAAAGATGTTGTAGGAAGGGGCAGACAGAGATGAAAGTCTATCAGAATATGACGGAGTTGATTGGAAATACTCCTTTAGTTAAATTAAATCGTATGGTACCTGAAGGTGCTGCAGAAATTTATGTGAAGCTGGAAATATTTAATCCGTCTAAAAGTGTGAAAGACAGAGCCGCTTTTAATATGATTGTGGAGGCTGAAAAGGCCGGTCTACTGAAAGAAAATTCCACTATTATTGAACCAACAAGTGGAAATACTGGTATCGGCCTTGCACAGACTTGTGCAGCAAGAGGTTATAAAGCTATTTTGGTTATGCCAGATAACATGACACAAGAACGTATCAATATTTTAAAAGCATATGGTGCCAAAGTAGTTCTAACTCCAAGTTCTGAAAAGATGCCTGGAGCAATCAAAAAGGCAAAAGAATTAGTCGAAGAAATACCAAATAGCTTTATGCCCCAGCAATTTGAAAACAAAGCAAATCCGGATATACACCGGAAAACAACAGCTCTCGAAATATTAGCGCAAATGAATAATGACTTGGATGGTTTTGTTGCAACTGCCGGTACGGGTGGAACCATTTCAGGTACAGGTGAAGCATTAAAACAAATGTTGCCGAGCCTGCATATAGCTGTTGTCGAACCGAAAGGATCGCCTGTATTATCTGGCGGGAAGCCAGGTAAACATAAATTAGTGGGGACTAGTCCTGGGTTTATTCCAGCTACTTTAAATACTTCGATTTATGATGAAATTATTCAGATTGCTGACGACGATGCTATCCATACATTTAAACGTCTTGTTGCAGAGGAAGGAATATTTGTTGGTCCCTCAGCAGGTGCAGCTGTTTTTGCAGCTATTAAAGTAGCAAAAAAACTTGGATCAGGTAAAAAGGTGGTCTGTATCGCTCCAGATACTGGGGAACGATATTTAAGTATGCATTTATTCTAAATATTAATAAAGAAAGAAGAGATCAGTAAAATCTGATCTCTTTGTTTCGAAAATAAACGATATGAGTGAAATACGTGCCTAAGTTGGCAATCATTTAGTCATTCATATGTTAGAATGGTCCAAAATAAGGTCCTGGTCCATATGGTCCCGGTGGAAATGGAGGTCCATACGGAGGGTAATCATAATAATGCGGGTATGGAGGGTATGGATATGGACCCGGGCCTCCAGCGAGTTCGCTTCCTAAATAACCTAAACCAAAACCTAGTAAACCTGCCCCTAACGGTCCAATAGGTCCGAACAACCTTTCTTGCGGATGTTGTTGTGGATGGCGAAACTGTTGAGGTGCCATCGGATAGTGGTGATGATGCATAAGCATTCCCCTTCCTTGTGTAATCTCATCACTTGATAGTAGCCTATGCAGTAATTGTTATTTGGGATAGGATATTCACCTATTTTTAAGAAAATAATTTATAAAAGGTGGTCAGTTGATTGAAAATAATTGCAAAAGATAAGATAAATTGGCAAGATTCATTTTTACATGAAGACATTCCTAGTATTACACCATATATTACAAGAGATAATCCGGAAGCACCAATTATTCTCGTTATACCAGGTGGAGGGTATAGTCATCGTGCTTATCATGAAGGAGAACCTGTTGCAAAATGGTTCAATCAAAATGGGCTACATGCATGTGTATTAAGATATCAAGTAGCACCAATTTCACAACAAGAAACGATTGAGCAGGCACAAAAAGCGATACAATTGCTGAAAGCTAAAAGAAAGGAATGGGGGTTGACTGGTAAAAATAAAGTGGGAGTATTAGGCTTTTCCGCTGGTGGTCATCTTGCTGCAGTCGTAAGTAACTATTATAATAAACAGAATAATTATTCATCCAGACCAGATTTTCATATTTTATGTTATCCAGTGATTACGATGGGACAATATACGCATGAGGGCAGCAGAACGAATTTACTTGGTGAAAATCCTGATGAAGCATTGATTGCTCACTATTCTTGTGAGAAAATGATACATAAAGATACGCCAATTGCGTTTATTTGGTCGACAGCCAATGACCAATCTGTCCTATCACTTAATAGTTTAAAGTATGCCGAAGCACTGCAACGGCATCATATTCCTTATGAACTACATATCTATCAAGATGGCAGACATGGCTTGGGGCTTGCTGAAGAACATCCTCAAACAAAGGATTGGAAACATGCATGCTTACGCTGGATAAGCGCTTATGTTACAGAAAGTAGGGAAGTTTGATGACAAAAGTAAAAATGCTCGTTCAGTCCACCTATAATAAAGAATTATTGCGGGCAGGGAAAATCTATGAGATCAATGATGAGACAGCGAAACGATGGCAGATTAGTCGAATTGCTGAAATTATTGAGGAAGAAAAGGAAAATTAATTTTGTTCCAACAGCTTGCGCAGCTTCAAACGGAAGCTGTTTTTTTGTTCTTCTGTTATTTTTTTTGGTCCTTTTGTTCGCAGTCCTGCTTTTCTAGCTTTCGCATTTACATGTCGTTCTTGTAACATTCGGTTTATTTTATCTTTTGAATAGGTAAAACCAAGGTGATGCATAACATGGCAGTCTTTCTCTAGACAGAGTGCAGCAAGTCCATAATCCTGGGTAATCACTAGATCATCAGGTCTGATCATTTGGACGATACGGTAATCAACTGCATCAGCTCCATCATCTACATATTTTACTTTCACATGCTCTGGCGTTTCTTTCATCGAAAAATGACTATAACTTTTTACTACTACGACATCGATTTGAAAAGCTTTAGTTTCTTCGATAACAATATCTGTGACAGGACAAGCGTCAGCATCTACATATATTTTCATTAAACACACTCCACCCTAAGATCGTAATTATGAATAGTATAGCAAAATCGACAAGGTTATAGTATGATTTTCTTAGTCTATATAGAAAGTTAGTGAAATAAATGAGAAGTTATTTAGAAGGACAGTATGACCAAATGCTGAAAATGCTAGAACAGTTAGTCAATATCGATAGTTGTTCTTACGACAAAGCTGGAGTCGATAAAGTCGGAGCTATCATGAAACAATATTATCAAGCAATAGACTTTGTAGTAGGTGAAGTGAAACAGAAGAAATATGGTAATCATTTGATACTAAGAAGAAAGAATGTGGATATCTCCAAACCAACTATTTTAATTCTTACTCACATGGATACCGTATTTGAAAAAGGAACAGCTAGTGAAAGACCTTTCCATATTAATGCGAATAAAGCATATGGACCAGGTGTAATCGATATGAAAGCTAGTCTTGTTTCCGTGTATTATGCAATGAAAGCATTGCTAGTAAATAACAATAGTTCGGTCGATCAAGTCGAAATATTACTGACAAGTGATGAAGAAATAGGTTCTCCAACCTCTCGAGAACTAATCGAAAAACATGCTCAAAATAAAAAATATGCATTAGTAATGGAACCAGCTCGTAAAAACGGAGCAATCGTCTCAGCAAGAAGAGGAAAAGGGCTTTATAAATTAGAGGTGATTGGAAAAGCGGCACATTCTGGCATTGAGCCTGAAAAAGGAAGAAGTGCGATTGAGGAATTAGCACACAAAATTATTCAATTATATGATATTACCGATGAAGAAGAGGGCATCCATGTTAATGTAGGCTTAATTGAAGGGGGCACATCAGTCAATACTATCTCTGATCATGCGACAGCAGAAGTAGATGTACGTTTTAGAACACAGGAGCAAGCGGAAGAAATTAAAGAACAAATAGCTACAATTATAGCGAGTACGGAAGTGGACGGAACCAAAGTCAAAATAGAAGGTGGCATTAATCGCCCGCCGATGGAAAAAACGGAACAAACAGAAAAACTGTTACGTATTATTAAACGAGTCGGGGATGAATTAGATATTTTTATTAAAGATACCGAAACTGGTGGAGGGTCAGATGCCTCTTTTACTTCAGCATTAGGCATACCTACAGTCGATGGACTTGGCCCTGTTGGTGGACGGGCACACAGAGAAAGCGAATATCTTGAGTTAGAATCATTCGTCCCAAGAACACTACTTCTCGCTCATGTAATTGCCGAATTAGCAAAATCGTATTGAATCATTTTATATACTAAAAATGCAGTTCACTCTACTAGTGAACTGCATTTTGCCTATCCAACATCATAATTTTCTCGCAAAAAATGTACCTGGTGTCTTAATAATTGTTTTTCTTCATCATTTAAAGGTATTAGCGGTAATCGAACTCCTCCGACGTCCAGCCCGTTCATTCCTAGAGCAGCTTTTACAGGTGTTGGACTTGGTGCCATAAACATCGATTGCATGATTGGCAGCAAGAAATGATGTAGTTCCTGTGCTCTTCGAATATCACCGTTTTGACAAGCCATAACCATTTCATTCATTTCATTCCCGACAATATGCGAAGCGACAGAAACAATTCCATCAGCTCCAATAGCTACAGCTGGAAGTGTTAAACTATCATCGCCACTGTAAAGAGAAAAGTTTTCGTCAGTGTCACGAATTATTTTCGTCATCGCCTCAAGGTTTCCGCTAGCCTCTTTCACGGATACGATGTTAACTATTTTTGACAGTTCAATAATCGTTTCAGGACTGATATCTACACCTGTTCTTCCTGGAACATTATATAACATCACAGGTAGGTTAGTAGATTGCGCAATTGCTTGAAAGTGCTGAAAGAGACCGTCTTGTGATGGTTTATTATAATAAGGCGCCACAAGCATAATTCCATCTACACCAATTAATTCTGCTTTTTTTGTCAACTCGATAGTTTCACGTGTATTATTTGATCCAGTTCCAGCTATAACTGGTACGCGACCATTAACCGTTTTAACAGCATATTTAACCAAGGAAATTCTTTCTTCTTTTGATAAAGTAGGAGATTCACCCGTTGTTCCCGCTACAATTAATGCATCTGTTCCATTTTGTAATAAGTAGTTAATTAATCTTTCCGTTTTTCCGTAATCAATGTCCCCATTTTGATCAAAAGGAGTTACCATTGCTGTTAGTACACGTCCAAAGTTCATAATATATCCACCTCTATTCAAAGATTTAAAACAATTTGATGATATTTTCATTGAATAGAGGGTATCTCATCGCCTACAACAAATAAAAGATGCAACAATGAGGGTATCACTGTTGCATCTTGAATTCACATTAGGTTCGATGCGTGAGATAGCCCTCCATATAGTTCTTCACTATATGACAGCCCTGCATTTATTCAATGAAGGACCAGTAAAATAAGCAGATGCATACTTAGATTACTTCGGCAAATTCCCCTTTCCATAGTCTTCACAGACAGCATCAGTCTCCAACTATGTACTAATGGTTTTTGCACCTCTATTCTCACTTCAATAAAAATTGAAGCAAAATATTTAATTGTTTTACGTTGGTACCAACTATACCAAAAAATATCGATGGATGCAATCCGATTTATAAAAAAATCTTGACAATATGGAAAAATTTGATATGATGAAGTCGAATTAAATAGTATAAACACATTCCACTAGGGGTGTCTTGTAAAGACTGAGATTAAAGTATTACTTTAAGACCCTTAGAACCTGATCTGGTTAATACCAGCGTAGGGAAGTGGCAAATATCTTATATAGTGATACCTTTATATGGATAAATATAGCCACTATCTCTACGAATGTATGGATAGTGGCTATTTGTGTGTTTAAAGGAGGGGTACTTAGCGATAAGATAGACTGATACTACAAGAAAATATTAATTTATCCTAAAAGGAAAGAGGTGCGAACATGAAAAAAACGTTAACATTAACCGATATTTTAATTACAATTGTCATCGCATTTATTTTTAGTGTTATTTATAAGATTTGGGGACCATTATACAGTGTTGTAGGGGTGTTGGGCTTACACATTGATCAATTAATTTATGGTATGTGGTTTATGGCAGCGACTGTTGCTTTTCTCATTATTCGTAAGCCTGGTGTTGCTTTATTAGCGGAACTTGCAGCTGCACAAGGAGAATTTTTGTTTGGTGGCCAATGGGGGATATCCTTGTTGTTATATGGTCTTGTCCAAGGAATAGGTTGTGAACTCATATTTGCCATGTATCGATACAAGAGTTACCGATTATATGTAGTTTGCTTGGCAGCAGTAGGGGCTGCCATTGGATCGCTTATACTAGATGTATATTATGGCTATATCGATTCATTAGCTGCTTGGAATCTTATGTTATTAATAGTGAATAGAGTAATAGGCTCTATCTTGATTACAGGTTTTTTTGCTTACTATCTAGTAAAAGCATTAGATAAAACCGGAGTAACAAAGGCAATTCGCCCAATTTCTGAAGATGATTATAAAATATTGGATGATGAGGTAAAATAATATGTTAGAGGTTAAAAATCTGCGAGCTAAATATCCGAATACAGCATCTTTATTATTTAAAAATTTATCTTTATCCATAAAAGAAGGGGAAAAAGTATTACTTGTTGGTCCATCAGGTTCAGGGAAATCCACCTTACTTCAGATATTGGCTGGTTTAATACCAGATGTGATAGAAGTGCCGATTAAAGCAGATAAACTTACGATCTCCGCATCATACGGGATGGTTTTTCAAGATCCGGATACGCAATTCTGTATGCCTTATGTAGATGAAGAGATAGCCTTTGTTCTAGAAAACCGATATAAGCCTCAACAAGAGATGAAGGAGTTAATTAGATATTATTTAGAACAAGTTGGTTTACAATTAGATGATCCACACACTTCTATTCATCAATTATCCGGTGGAATGAAACAACGTCTGGCGATAGCATCTGTATTAGCGTTGGAACCTGAAGTGTTGTTTCTTGATGAACCAACAGCTATGCTCGACCAACTAGGTACAAAGCAAGTTTGGGATACATTGAAGGAAGTAGCAGAGAATAAAACGGTTGTGATAGTTGAGCATAAAATCGAACATGTATTACCATTAGTTGATCGAGTGATCATAATGGACGATATTGGTCAAATAGTCGCTGATGGTGACCCAAACGTAATCTTTAATCAATTTAAAGCAAGGCTATATCAATACGGGGTATGGTATCCACACATTTGGGATGACTATGTACGTCAGCTTCCTGCTAGCTGCAATGAAGTTATGAAGAATCAACCGATAATGACGATGAAGTCCTTTTCTGGTCTTTATCAGAAGCAAACGAAAATATATGTAGAGGAAGCGGCGATTCACCAAGGTGACTGGATTGCGATTACTGGTGAGAACGGATCTGGCAAAAGTACGTTCATGCTGGCAATCATGCAATTAATCCAAACATCAGGTGATATAAACTACTATTTATCTGATGGTACTAGAACGTGTGATTATCGAAAAATCGGGTATGTTTTTCAGAATCCAGAACTACAATTTATAACGAACAGCGTTTACGCAGAACTGGAGCATTCTTTAAAATATAGTAATATACCTCAAAAACAGTTTGCCGACAGAATAGAAACACATTTAACCAAATATAATCTTCTCCATGTAAAAGACCATCATCCATATCAATTATCAATCGGCCAAAAGAAACGATTAAGCGTAGCAACTGCCACAATTGCCGATGTAGATATTCTGTTATTGGATGAACCAACCTTTGGTCAGGATGCAAAAAATACGTTTCAGATGCTCGAATTGTTTGAAGAATGCCGACAAAATGGCATAACAATTGTCATGGTTACACACCAACCAGAAATAGTGGAGCTATATGCTACGAAGGAATGGCAAATTAAAAATGGAAAGATCATCGATTTAATGGACCTTTCTAAAACGAAAGAAAATAGCTTGAAGGATGAGGTATATGTCTATTAGTATTAACTATCAACCAACATGGTTACATCACATTAATCCTAGCTTTAAATTATTAATACTAACTACTCTTTTTATTGGTTTGTTATTTGTTCATAATCCCAACTATTTGCTATATGTAATTATTGGCGCTCTTGGTCTATATCTTTTCGGTACTGGTCATACCTGGAAAATGATTGGACTGCTAGCAGTTCCATTATTGATTATTTTTGTATCGTCTTCTACAACAATGATCTTTTTTGGAGAAGGACAGAATACTTGGTTTAAATTTGGCTTAATCCATATAACAGAGGAAAGTTTTTATCGAGGGATTCACTTAGGACTCAGAAGCAGTGTCTTTGGTATTTTAAGTCTACTGTTTGCTTTAACAACAAGACCTGTTTATTTATTTTACTCTACTATGCAGCAATTAAAAGTGAAGCCTAAGTATGCATATAGCTTTATGGCAGCTATTCGGATGTTGCCAATAATCATCGAGGAATTTCAAACATTAAGACAGGCATTAAAAGTAAGAGGTGTTCAATATTCCAAAGGAATCAAAGGGATGTATGAAAAGATAAAATTATATGCTATTCCATTGTTAGCCCAAAGTATCCGAAGAGCACATCGAATAGCCATCGCAATGGAAGCCAAGCAATTCTCGAGAAATAGTAAAAGAACTTTTTATTATCATCTTGGCTATTCATATAAAGATTTATTATTCCTTTTCCTGTTAGTTATCTGGTTACTTATTGCGTATGTTTGTAGTGAACAATTTGCATTATTCCCAGTCGAATATGTTAGATGAGTTAAAGGCGAGGGGGATCAATCTGTTATTAACATAAAATTAGGTTCATGCCTTTACTCCTTTTATGGAGATGAAGAAAAATAATGGTTTTCTTTTAAAATATTAAAAGTATAATATAAGTATACTCTTAGTAACTGACGAGATCGAATTAGTCAATCACCCAAAGGATATACTCTTGTTTCCTGTTATTATAGAATCGTAATCTAGTAGGAGAAGTAGACATGAATTGTTACCTAACACATCAAGAAATTATCGAGAAATGTAATGAACTCAATGAGAAATATCAAATTAACGAAGATGCTTTTTATCAAATCGTTGATCAATTAATAGATAGTCATTTGTCCGCAGATCAAAAATTAGTTAAAAGTTATCAGCTTCTGCTCGAAACCGTCTCTACAGAAATAGAACAAATGGAAACAGCCGTGCAATTGACACCGACTTGTCGGATGGGATGTTCGTTTTGCTGTTATTTTCCAATCGTTATTAATAAGATGGAAGCAAAACTTATCAAACGTTCTATTAGCCAAATGCCTAAAGCTCGACGGGAACAGTTGGAGAAGCACTTTGCCAACTATTATCGTCAGCATCAAGACAAAGTGGAACAGTTTACAGAGTTGGATGTCACAGATCCAGATAAAAAATACCAGTATAAAAAAACACTCTTACCTTGTGTAATGTTAGATACCAATACCAATCAATGCTTAGCATATGAGGTTAGACCTTTACCGTGCAGAACCTATGTTAATTATACCGATCCAGCTGTTTGTGCTGATCATATCATGCCTGCAGAGACAACCAGTTTTGAATTTCTATACCAGGAGTATATGGGAGCTATGAATGAACTATTAATATATTTATATGAAGAAGAGGATACAGGGATCGTTGAATACCCGGACGATTTATACCAGGAAGATTTGTTAATAAATTGGTTGAAAGATTCCATCAGTTAGAAAACTCGCTTTTTTTCCGCGCATAAGTAACGTAAAATTTACCATACTAAGGGAAAAGGAGTGAGACAAAATGCGAAAGTTTTTGATTGCATGTATATTAACCATCTCAACCAGCGGTCTATTCCTGGCTTCTGTTCATGCAGAAACAGGGGAAGTGGAACTTACGGATGAGCAGATAGAAGAGATCAGAATATTGAAACAGGAAGCAATAGAAAAAGAGAAGCAAATTATCGAAAAATATGTAGAGTATGGTGTATTAGAAGAAGAAAAAGGTCAAAAGATACTACAACATATGGAGAAAAAATACGAAAAACTAGTAGAAAATAATTTTATTCCAAAATGGGATCATAAGCATCACATGAAGCATGAGAAAAAAGAAGAGTAACTAAAATAATGCTTACCTTTATTGGTAAGCATTATTTCGTTAAATAGGTTTCCGTATAAAAAGGTTGGCCGTTCTCCTGAAAAGCAACTCCAACAGTCATTAATCGGAAATCCGAGTTTAAAATATTTTCCCGATGGCCTTTAGAATTCATCAATCCCTGGTGAGCATAAATACTACTTGATTGACCAGTTGCTAAATTTTCTCCTGCCATACGGAAGGAAATGTCATCTTCTTTTAAGCGATCAAATGGGGATTGGCCATCTAAATTAGTATGTCCAAAATAATTATTTACCGCCATGTCTTCACTATGATTTTGTGCAGTAACCCTTGCTGCTTCATGCCATTCCAAAACTGGTTCTCCAAATTTAACTCTTGCTGCATTCGTTAGGTCAAAGAGTTGATATTCCAACCCTTCAGCCAATTCATTAGTTGGCGATGCGAAGTAATCATCCTTTTGATTTTCAAGACTTTCTGTAATGATTTGAATAGCTGCTATTGTATTATCTTGGTGAATATCATAGAAAAAGGTAACATAGTTATCATCGATTACGTATGTGTCCTGTTCATCATTATCGTCAATACGGTAATTAACTAAGCCTTTCCTTATCGAATGTAGTGGTTCACCAAATACATCTCTTACATCTCTTTTACCATTTTCCAGTGTGATATCAACACTTGAACTGATAAGGTCCTGATTCGTATATAATCCAGCAACTTCATTATTTTCGTTATAAGCAATCATCATGAAATTCTGATATTGAGTATGGTACGTATGCCACTCAACCCCATACTCATTTTGTGAGCTTCGCTTTGCATCACCAAGGATTTTTTCAACCTCTGATTTCGAGTCATTTATCTCGATATTATGAATGGAAAAAGTTTGCTCGGTCGGTTTCATTAGTTCTGGTGACTCTATATTAGAAGAAGGTGGAACTTCCGTTTGATCGTCTGTAACCATTTCGAATAAATGCTGCAAATCATAGAGTAAGTTCTGTACTGTACTTTTTATTTGGTTATCTTCTTTGAAATGATTGAAATCACTTTTCATCTCATACCAGACGTTAGAAAATCCACCTTGTTGATAATCATCTTCATAAAAAAACCATATTAATCCTCCCACTAACAGGAAGAAAATAATTGTTCTAAACTTGGGCAAATTCTCACTCCTGACTTCTTTGATATCCTATTCTCCATTATATCATGAACACTAGTAAATATAAGTGTAAAAAAATTTGGTATTTTTGTAGTCATTTACTTTTTATAGACGTCAATTAAAATAGAAAGAGAAATGGGGAGGGGGGAGCATCATTCAAGATGAACTACTAATTAAAAAAATAAAAGCGGGCAATTACCACGCAGTCCGCTTATTGATTGAACGCTATAAACATCATGTATTTAAAGTAATCTACAGTGTCGTACATGATGAAAAAATCGCAGAAGATTTAGCACAAGAAACCTTTATTAAAATTATCGATGCTCTTTCTTCTTATCAACATAAAGGATTTAAAACGTGGATTAGTCGTATTGCGTTAAATAAAGCGATCGATTATAAGCGAAAGAAAACAAGACGGCAGGAAGAGTTAGAAACGTTTGAAAAATTTGAACCAGTCAGTACAGAAATACTCCCAGAGGAAAAAATCATTAGTAAAGATACAATAAATAAGGTTCGGGAGCAAATTAATTTATTGCCACCAAAGTTTCGTCAAGTAGTGAAAGCCTACTACTTTGAGGAACTATCTTATAAACAGATTGCTGAAATGACGGGGATTGAAGAAACCACAGTCAAAATGAGGTTATATCGAGCACGAAAGTGGATGAAAGAAAATTGGAAGGAGGAGGATTTTTAATGAGGCATTTTACTAAAGATGCGTTACGTAGCTATATGAATGCTAAATCTGATCAAGAGAAAAGTATTGAGAAACATTTATTAGAATGTGATAAATGTATGGATTTATATCTATCCTTACTAGAAGAAGTCGAGATGAACAGAGAGCTACCTGATGATTTTACAGAAGTTACACTTCACCAAATAGAGAAGATATTACCTTCTCCTCCTAAAAAGAAGCAAAACACAGCTTTCATTCACTATCTAGTGGCAGCGGGATTGACTATTTTATTGACATTAACGGGTGTATTCCAAGGGGCATTAAATGTGACAGAGATGCAGCAGAAACAAAACAATCGTTCCGTAACTGATCAATTAATGACAAAAACAAATGATGTGTTAGAAGAAATAAAGGGGGTTCGTCATAATGAATAAATTAGCAATTGTAGCTTTTTTTCTGGGGATCATTCCTGGAGCAGGTCATATTTATTGGGGACATAAAATTCGAGGTGTTTTTTATACAATTACTTTTGGAGTAACGCTTGCATTATCTTTCATAATAGCGATATTTGGTTTTAATTTCTATGATACTCTTTTTTTATTACTAGTATTAGTGGTAGCAATATGGGTCATCAATATGCTGGATATCACGATAACGTTATTATTATCAAAGACTGCGCCAGGTAGTAATGATGAATCTACATCTACTTCCTCATCTAATGAGCGTGTTACAACAATGATATTGTCCGTAATCCCTGGAATTGGTCATTTTTATTTAGGTTTATCCTATAGAGGATTAACTCTTCTCTCTGCCTTTTTTGGGATCATTATGATGGTGTTTTTTGTTAGTTTTCTGACAAGTGCTGTGTTTTTAATTTTTCTATTAGCACTACCCATCATTTGGATTTATAGTATGTTTGATATTATTCAACAATTAAATCTAAAGCAAGCAGGCAAAGAGTTAGTAGATAAAACCAT
The DNA here is from genome assembly GCF_052063305.1 of Gracilibacillus sp. HCP3S3_G5_2. Lineage (NCBI taxonomy): Bacteria > Bacillati > Bacillota > Bacilli > Caryophanales > Bacillaceae > Gracilibacillus > Gracilibacillus sp. HCP3S3_G5_2. The sequence goes on from NZ_JBQHXU010000008.1 coordinate 100,547, forward strand.
AATGGATGACTTTAATCAACTCCAAAATGATAGAAAAAGTAAAATGATGGCCACTATTTTAGCTATCTTTCCAGGAGCAGGTCATTTATATTTAGGATTGCAAAAAAGAGGTATTCAATTAATGGCTTCCTTTTTATTCTCTATCTATATTTTAGATATATTAAATTTATCGTTATTCTTATTTTTGATTCCGTTGATTTGGTTCTTCAGTTTCTTTGATGCGTTACAGTTGGCAAATCGCTATGAATATGAAGTATTAGATGATGTACCAATTATAAAGTATCTAGCTAATTATCAAAAGTGGATAGGCGTGGTCTTCATTTTACTTGGTTGCTTTTATTTATTCGATTCGGTACTGATGCCAGCATTAGCCGATCAATTGGAGGTTTACTTCAATATTGATATTTGGCAGGTTTACCACCAATATTTCCAGTTGATTATTATTTGCTTATTACTGATCGGTAGCGGTATCAAACTAGTAAGCAGTAATAAAAAAACGAAGAAACCACCAGAAAATTAAAAGCAATTAATATGTAGAAGGTAAAAGTTATTAATAAGATAGCTTTTACCTTTTTTAGTATTTTTGAATCTTTTCATTTTTGGCTATTTGACTAAAAGCAATTAATAATCCTTTACTTGTTACATTATTTTCAATATTATCGTAAAGGTGAGCAACCTCAAGAGCATGAAGAGATCGAACCTCCCCAAAGAAACCATGTAAATAGCTTTGTTGTTGGACAAAGTCAACTTGTTTTGGTGTAGAAAGAATAGTTGATTTACTAAGAGACCTTAAAACACCCCAAATTTAGTTATTTGAGGTGTCACCATATTATTATATTGTTTACCATCTATAAACACTTTCACACGTATTTGCCTGTGGTTCGTAGTAGCAATGTTGTTTAAACTGTCCTGAGAATGGTTGATCGTACCATGTTGGTGGACAAGGCCCATACGGATTAAAATACCAAAGTGCGTACTTGGAAGGATGTTCTCTCCAAAAGTCTAACACTTGTCTGGCTAATCTTTTTTCTACACCCCTAGCTCTGTTATAAAAGACATTTCCTTTTTGTACAGCTTCAAATGAGTAATTTCCTCCTTGCACATGAAAAATGACATCCGATATAGTTCTTAAATCCGCAAAATCTGAACAGTCAACCTTTGCCCTATTTACAATGACATTACCAACCATAAGCATTCCTTGCTTTCCTTCACCTTCTGCCTCAGCACGCATCATTCTAGCCACTAAATTAACGTCATTTTCCGTATATTTCACTCTTGCCATTTTATATCACCTCTAAAAGAATTGTATGAAAAAAATATACAAAAATGTTGATTATTTATTTATAAGTTGAAATTTATTTAGTAAGAAAGGAAACGGCTTAAAAAGAGGACAAGAAAAAATTATAGGAGAGTGAATAATAAGTGAAACAATAAGAAACTCTGTTAAAATGATGGTAAAGGAAACATTTGAAGAACCCCCAGTTTCCGTAAAACACAACTTCTGACCCGAATTCTGGAATTTTCGGTGTGTTAGAGGAAATGTCTTCTGACCATGCAATAATGTCAATTTATGGAATCATTGGCTGCACTATTTTTCCTAACGGGAGCCCTTTTGAACCTCTCTTAGATGTTACATAATGAAATGAGAGTAAATAAGCAGTATAGAAAGGATGATTAAAATAGCAAAGGATATAATAATTCCAATAAACGTCAGGCAAAAAGCCATGAATATCGGTAGTAAGGGGGAGCAATGGCTCAACAATTTAGGCCAACTTCTACAGTTATTTGAACAAAGATGGAACTTACAAATTGGTAAAAGTTTGCATGGCGGATCAGAGGCTTTTGTTGCTGAAGTTAGCACGGAGGATGGGGAAGAAGCGATACTTAAATTGATGATTCCCCCAGCTGAAGGAAACACCGTGTTTGAACAGGAATTAACAGCTTTAACTATTGTAGACGGAGATGGTTATGTTCGGTTGTTAAATTACAGCATGAATCATCGGGCTTTGTTATTAGAGAAATTAGGAACGCCGTTATCAAATACAGATTATCCGATAAAACGTCAAATGGAAGTCATCTGTAGTACCTTGAAAAAAACTTGGAAAAAACCCTTACCACAAGACCATAAACTACAATCGAGTAATGACATCATCAACTGGTTTTCACGTTTTATCCCTAAATTATGGGAAGAGCTTGGAACTCCTTGTGCTAAGCAATTAATTGATAATGCACTTGTTTTCCTAGAATCACGCTCATCAAATAGTGCCCTTGAAACCTCTGTTTTAATCCATGGTGATGCCCACAGCGGAAACATCTTACAAGACGTCGGAAAGCCTCAGCCTTGTTTTAAATTGATCGATCCTGATGGCTTGGTGGCAGAACCAGCATATGATCTCGGAGTTATTATGCGTGAATGGCCCGATCAACTAACAGGTAATCCACTAGAGAGTGGTCATCATCGATGCAACTTTCTGAGTGAAGTTACTGGAGTAGATTCTCAAGCGATATGGGAATGGGGATATATTCAATGTGTATCTACTGGATTATTGTTAATCAACATAGGTTTGAAAGAGGTAGGATTACAAATGCTTCGAATAGCGGAGAGCTGGAGTCGTGGATGATTATTTGATATTCCCATAATGTAGAGAGTTGAGGCTTTGATTGTTTAAAATAAATTCCGGTAATTTATCAATAAGTTTGATAAAATAGTCGTGGAGGGTGCATTCTTCCATTTCAACAGCCGGCAACAAGTATAAAACAGAGAGTGGGTTTTTATATGAAATTTAACGATTTTACAGCAGTTCAGGTTAGAATAGCTAGACCTACAGACAAATTCGAAGAGGTTATTGATTTTTATGTAAATGGTTTAGGGCTTAAACAGATACAGCAATTCAAAGGAAATAGAGGTTATGAAGGTGTTATTATTGGTTTACCAGATGTTCATTACCACCTAGAATTCACACGTCATATAGACGGAAGCCCATGTCCTGCACCTACAAAAGATAACCTGTTAGTTTTCTATATAACTAATAAAAATGAAATCAAGAATGTATCTGATCGATTACAGAAGATGGGATATGGAGAGGTAGAGCCTGAAAATGAATACTGGAAAGAACAAGGAATTACAATAGAAGATCCAGATGGTTGGCGAGTAGTGTTGATGAATAGATCGTATGAATAAAGATAGAGCTACTTTAATCTTTTACTAAAATCATTGGTGCGAAGCAATAGAGCAGTATAATTGAAGAAGCAAACTAGACTTTTTTAACGCAATAATTAAGGGAGGAAGTATTATGAGCAAACATAAAATCTATACAATGAGTGTCGCAAAAGTCTATCCCCATTATGTTACGAAGGCGGAGAAAAAAGGACGTACAAAAACAGAAGTTGACGAAATTATCCGTTGGTTAACAGGATATAGCCAAAATGAGTTAGAAGAGCAACTGGAAAAGCAAACTGACTTTGAGACCTTCTTCGCAGAAGCTCCCAAATTGAATCCGTCAAGGTCTTTGATCAAAGGAGTAGTCTGTGGTGTCCGAGTAGAAAATATTGAAGAACCAACTATGCGGGAAATTCGTTATTTAGATAAGCTAATTGATGAGTTAGCAAAAGGAAAATCGATGGAGAAGATTTTAAGGAAATAATAATTTAACTGATAATTGACTTAAACTACAAGCAATAAATTTGTCCAGCACTTTATTTGGGCACAACCGATTATACAGCTGCCCATGTGGTTAATTGGAGCGATATTTTTATCTTTAATAGGCTACGAATCGATTAAAAATCTAGATAATGATATTACATTGGCTGAGAAAAAAGCAGCAAAATCAATGCTTTCTTCGGTTTCTTGTAGCAATCTCACTTAGGATATATTGTGTTTTGGTTAAGTGTATTTGGAAGAGCGTTAAGCAGTACATACCCCCACAGATCCGGGTGATTTTATCATGAGGGCAGCAGGTATTTTAGTAGGGATTCTATTACCATGATATATGAAATAAGTTTTTACATTAAAAAAATAGCATACTAGAAAAGCTAAAAAAATTTTGAAAGTTTTTCTTGGGTTGAGGTTTAAAGGGAATAATGAGCTTATCAAAAGAAGGTCATGAAAATAGGAGAATCATATGATGAAATTGGAAGTCTTATATGAAAAATATCAACCCTTTCTCTTTTCAGTTGCATACCGAATGCTTGGATCAGTAAGCGACGCAGAAGATATTGTTCATGATTTATTTTTACAACTTAATCCCGAATCGATTGTGGTGAAGGATATAAAAGCATATCTTGCTAAAGCGGTAACAAATCGTTGTCTTAACCGTTTAAATGCTGCTCAAAAAAGAAGAGAAATGTATACAGGACCTTGGTTGCCTGAACCTCAGGTACACCAAAATAACCAAGGGCTAGTAGATAAAGTGGTAACAGATGAAAATGTCTCTTATGCCTTTCTCGTTTTACTTGAACAACTTTCACCACTTGAAAGAGCGGTATTTGTTCTTCGGGAAGCATTTGATTATGACTACAGAGGTATTGCTGAAATACTGGGAAAGACCGATGTCAATTGCAGAAAAGTATGTAGTCGTGCCAAGCAGAAATTAAAAAAGGATATTCCTGTATATCAGAAAAATACGGAAGAAGTTAACCTTTTGGCAAAAACATTTATCAAAGCGGCAACAACTGGAGATTTTGAGGAATTTATGGATGCTTTAACAGATGATGTTGTACTTGTTACTGATGGTGGTGGAAAGGTACTTTCAGCCTTAAAACCGATTGTAAGCAAGCAGCGTGTATTTGCATTTCTTGAGGGTATAACTGGTAAAAACGCCTTTGCAGGAGAACTTCTACTGACGGTGGTCAATGATCAATCAGGAATTATGCAGATAAAAGATGGTCGTTTAATTAGGGTTATCTCCTTTGAGTTTGAGGCACAGCAAAGAAAAATCACAAACATCTTTATTATTTCAAATCCAGATAAATTAAAACATATTTCTGTTCCAAAATAAAATAATCTCTGTATCATGTCACAAGTACACCTTCTATTTTGTCTTATTAGTGAAGTACAAAAATTCAAAATGGAGGTTTTTCGTCATGAAACAACGTGTCAACTACATGCAAACAAATCAAGAAGTACTCAAGTTGATGGTTCAATTAGAAGAGTACAAGAAGAAAACAGGGTTTGAAAACAATTTGATCGAATTGATTAAAATACGAGCATCTCAAATCAACGGATGTGCGTATTGCCTGGATATGCACACCAAGGATACCCGGGCCAATGGAGAAACAGAACAGAGAATCTATGCTTTGAATGCCTGGAGAGAGGCGCCTTTTTATTCTGAACAGGAGCGGGTAGCTCTTGAATTAACAGAAGCGGTAACGAACATTTCAGTAAATGGTGTCTCGGATACCCTATATGAAAAAGTTCGCCAGCATTTTAGCGAAAAACAATATATCGATCTTGTGACTATCATACTTACAATCAATAGCTGGAACCGATTAGCTATTGCTGCCAACCTGATTCCTGGAAGCTAGAAACCAGTTACAAAAAATAAGTGAGAAGGGGTTATATAAATCTTTCTCACTTATTTACATCTTATAGTTATACGGTGAAAAGAATACTGTCAAACACCAATAAAAAACAAAAAAATGTACTAATTATAATTATATTAACTGATACCATATCTTTATAGACACCGAAAAGATAGAAGAGGCTATCATTCATTAGTTCCTAATAAAGATTACTACAGGACACACGTTAGAAAGTTACTTTCACGCTTAAAAATTTACTAGTTAACATAATATATATTATAGGAAGTAATGAATGGAGAGGGTCTCAATATCTCAAATAGCAAGTATACTTAAGATATTGAGACAGAATTTAATTATTTAGATCAATTTTCTTTAAATGTTTAGTTGCAGGACCTTCAATAATTGTACCGTCATACGAAAATCTTGAACCATGACATGGACAATCCCAGCTTTTTTCCGTTTGATTCCAATTACATTCGCAACCTAAATGTGTACAAGTAGTATCGACTGCATGGATTCTGCTTTGTTTATCTTTATAGATACCCACAATTTGGCCATCATGTTTCCTTTTTATTGCTGTTTCTGGTTTTAAGTCCTTATGTTCATTGTTAACAGTGAGTTTTCCTTTTACAAATTCCTTTGTTACATTCGAGTTATAGCTTATAAATTTCTTTATATCTGGATCTGCATGGAATCGCTGTGGTTGGTATAACTCTTTGTACGGATTATCACGATTCATGATAAGATCGCTCAACAAATGTGCTGCGACAACACTATTAGTCATGCCCCATTTACGAAAGCCAGTTGCAACGTATACATTTGGATGCCGTTTATTTAATGAACCAATATAAGGAATTTTATCTAATGTAATGAAATCTTGTGTTGACCATTTGTATTGCCAATTTTTTACGTCGAGATACTGAGCACCAAAGCTTTGCAGGTCATGGTAAGGATTCGTGTTTTCTTTATTATATTGCCCGGTTTTATGTGATTCTCCACCTAATAACCATATCGTTTCATTTTCATGTTTTACATAACGAATAGATCGCTTCGGTTGATCAATATCTAAGTACATCCCACCTGGATAATTGTGATTGGAGGTCAAACCAAGAACATATGATCTGGAAGGATACATACGGGTGCTATAAAATGCTTGTCCTTCATAGAATGGAAACTGAGTAGCAACAATTACATGATCAGACAATACATTATAATTACGAGCTGTTCTTACTACTACTTTATTTTGGTAATCAATATCTACTGCTGTAGTATCTTCAAATATGGTTCCACCATTTTCTTCTATTTTTTCAACCAATATTTTTAAAAAGTCTGTAGGATGAAATTGTGCTTGCTCATACATTATTAATGCAGACTTGTGCGGTATCGAGAATGGTATGGCGTCATTTAATTCTCCACTGATTTTTAATTTTTGATAGGCGTTTGCTTCATCTTCTAATTTCTGTTTGTTTTGCTCATCATTTGTATATAAAATAGCATCTTGCTGGTCAAATTGACAGGAGATTTTATATTGTTCGGTAATCTGTCTGATAAATTGTATCGCTTCAGCTTGACTTTGGTAATATTTTTGTGTGTTTTCCAAGCCAACGTGTTGCAATAATTCATTATATAATACACCATGTTGTGCGGTTACTTTTGCTGTGGTATGCCCTGTTGTTCCATGAAGGAGTCTGCCTCTTTCTAATAATACTACACGCATACCCTGTTCTGACAAAAGATATGCAGATAGTATTCCGGTAATTCCGCCTCCGACAATTGTTACATCTGTTTCGATGCTTTCTGTTAGTGCATCAAAAGATTTCAGATTTGATTCTAACCAAATTGTTTGTGCCATGTCAAAATCCCTTCCTTTTATAAACTATTTCTAGCTTTTCCAAAAAAGCAAGGAATTATCACGATATCTACATATTATAAAATCGGTCTTCTCACCTGTTATCGTTGCGTTTGTTTTCGATATAAACCCAACCATAATAAATAATCCATAAAATAAGTATGGTACTCATTACAAAGTAATTTTGGCTTCGTGGAAGAAAATAGATTAAGATAAAACCTAACACGACAAAAGGTATTAATAATTTCATAGAACCCACTCCAGTTGTTTAATACAATACATCCTGATAAGCAGGAAAATCGGCAACAGACTTAGCTATCTTTACTGCGTTTATAATTGCTTCTGTTACTACTTTTGTAGCGAGCATACCAACTATAGTAGGATCTACTTCTACTTTACCGGTAGCCATTACGAATAAAGTGTCCCCATCCATAAATGTATGCGCAGGGTCGATCGTTTTTGCCATTCCATCTTGTGCAATCGAAGCAATTTTATTAACTTGAGCTTTGGTCAATTTCGCATTAGTCATGATAGAACCTATCGTAGTATTACCATAATAACCGTTATCTTGAAATGTTTGTCCTGCTTGTGATAATAATATGTCTGAAGTATGTAATAGTTGATGATTTTTTCTGTCGAATAATCCTGCTATCTGCTTACCTGAAGATGGATCGATGATATCACCTACTGCATTCACAGCAACAGTTGCTGCTATTTGCAGAGTGCCAATTTGATAACCAGAATAACCGATCCCTGATTTCATAGTGAACTCAGGACCTAAGACTTTTCCAACAGTAGCTCCTGTCCCAGCTCCAACATTACCAAATACCGTCTTATTCTTATAGGCATTTTCACAAGCTTTAAACCCCATAGTTTGATTCGGACGAATCTCACTACTTCCAATAGCTAAATCAAAAAGTATAGCACCAGGTACAATAGGTACTTTTACTATTTGCAGATTCATGCCAACTCCCCTTTGTTCCAGGAATTTCATTACCCCACTTCCGACATCCAAGCCATACGCACTGCCGCCAGCCAAAAATGTAGCATGTGTTTTATTGATGGTGTTCTCGGATGCTAATAAATCCGTTTCCCTAGTTCCGGGAGCACCCCCTCTTACATCCACTCCAGTTGTTGCACCTTCTTCACAAATAATAACGGTACAACCAGTTAAGGCAGTTTCATCTTGATGATGCCCAATTTTAAAACCTTCTAGCTGATCAATTTTAAGCGTTTTCATTTTTATTCTCCTTTCTTTAATTTTGAAATGTAATATATTCAATGATATTATCTAAGTGAAAGAGGTGAGGATACTGAGACAAGTAAATGTGATCGTTTCAGGACGCGTACAAGGTGTTGGTTTTCGAGTATTCACACAACAGTTAGCGGTAGAAAATGAGATTGTTGGATGGGTAAGAAATCTTGATGATGGTTCGGTTGAAATAGAAGCACAGGGTCATGATATGATGATGGAAAAGTTTTTAAAGCAACTTAATAAAGGGCCTTCCTTCTTTGCTAAAGTGAAAAATATGGAGGTTACCGAAAAAGAAGTTACACATTCATTCCAGAAGTTTGATATTAAGTAATAAAAACCGCTATGACACATAGCGGTTTTTATTTGAATGACTTGTCTTAGTTTTCTTCGAAGAACTTGCGGTTTAGTGCAATGTATTCATGTTCATCATCCGGTACTTCATCTTCCATATAAATTGCTTCTACTGGACAAACAGCTTCACATGCGCCGCAATCAATACAAATATCAGGGTCGATATAAAACATATCTTTTCCTTCTTCTATACAATCTACAGGGCAAACTTCTACGCATTCGCCTGCTTTTTCTTCTTTACAAGGTGAAGTAATTACAAATGCCAAGACGGTCCCCTCCTTTGACGATTAATCCTTATGTATTTCTCACCATACATATTCTTTCATTTTTTTAAAAGCCCAAATACCATTATAGCTTATTTCATAGAGTTTTCAAATGATATTAATAAAAATCCGTTTGATCTTCTTCCCAGATTCGCTCTGATATATATTCGCCACCAATACGTTGTATTAAGAAGACGTCAGGATTAGTGAGTGTTTTCCATTCATGAAACCCAAAATCCACATGGAATTTCTTAAGCATCAGAGCAAGTAAGTTTCCATGTGTTACAATAATAATATTCTCATTTATTTCATCTTCCATACACTCGGCTATTACTTCTTCTGCACGTTTATAAGCTTCATTTGAGGACTCTCCACCAGGTAACTTAAAATGGAAATTTTGAAAAGATTCTTCTAATATATCGATCCAATCATCTATCGGATGCTCGCTAAGCAACCGTTCCTTTAATCGCTCATCAATTTCAATGGGGATTCCTTGACGAGCTGCAAAAGGCTTAATACTTTCCTTTGCGCGCAAATAAGGACTTGTAATAATACGATTTATTTGAAAGCTAAGTCTTTCAAGTTTTCTAGCAAGTTCATACGCTTTTTGTATACCTTCTTTTGATAAAGGAGAATCACTATGTTGACCTAAGGCATGGCAATGTCGGATCAAAAGAATTCTTTTCATTTTTATCAGCTCCTATGGAGAATCTTTGAAGGTCTAACATGTAACTAATAGTAAAACTTTGCTTATCACCAAGTTAGGTGTAAATTCTAGTCTTGCTTAAACGATTTTCCATAACAATGTATACATTCTTACAGTCTGAAAAACCTCATTAACTATGTTTCCCCAATATAAAATATTACTAAACATAGTTAAACAATTTCAAAGTAATCCTTTTTAAAACCAGCTATTCGGTTAGTATTATCGATAATAAAATAAAATTCATCTGTTTCATTTTTCACATCATAGATGTTCCCTTCAGTTAAAACAGAATCAACTTTATATTTTTTTGCATTAGTATGGACACATTTTACCTTTTTATTTGTTTGGTTGCTTTCCCATTTTTGATGAATCATATATGCCCCTCCTTTCTCTCTATCATATACATTTATTGGCTTTTGTACAAGGAATTTCCCCAAACTAACATAATATTATGATGGCTCATTTATTGGAAACGGTCATTCTTTTGAGAACGAATGGCAATACCAATATAATAAATAGCAGCCTTATTAATTGCAATGATCCTACAATAGATGGATCTGCCCCTACTTCACCAGCAGTAATTGCCATTTCTACTAATCCACCAGGTGCAAGACTGAGCATAGCTGTAGCGAAACTAAGATCAGATAGTATAGCAAATAAGTAACCAAGTATCGTTGCTATCATGATAATAAAGCAAGTAAATAAAAAGAAAATCCAAGAAAAACTTCCTGCTTTTTTCAAGTCTGAAACTGTTATCGATAAACCTAAATGAATACCTATCGATAGTTGCGCTGCATGATATAAACTTACTGGAACGTCACTCACAGGAACAGACAGCAGTTTTAAACTTGCGATTACTAACATAGGAATCAATACATAAGGTGCCGGGATTTTGTAACGCAGCAGATAAGCAATTCCAAAAAGCAAAAAATATAATAACACAGTCCAAACATTTAAGTCGATTACTGTATCGGTAAATGCCTGATATGTATTCTCTCCGATGAATAGGAATGATGCTAACAATGGTACTAAAAATAATACTGCTATTAATCGAATGGTGTGAAAAATAGCTACTAATCCAGTGTTTGCTTTCATCGAATCACTCATGGCTACCATTACAGAAAGACCACCTGGTATACTACCTAGCACACCTGTTGATCGTTCTATTTTTGCATATTTAGCCAGTAGTTCACCGCTTTTCATACAAACATATATCAGTAATAAAGTAATAATCAAAAATGGAATAAAATAAGGTATCACTTTACTTAGTGTATTTGATGTAAAAGTAGAACCAATCTGTGCTCCTGTAAATAAAAAGCTTATTTGCAAAATAGTTTTATTTTGTGTAAGTGGTTCTTTTACTATCCCATTTAAAATAAATACTGTTATCAACGGTGCTAAAATCCATGGTAGTGGAATGTTTAAAAAAATAAATAAACCTGTTGATATGAAGGAAACCATGTACATCAGTAGAAGATAACAAATATTCTTAATCATTCTGCACGCCCTCTTTTTATGCAAAAACTTCCCGAAAAAAACGGGAAGTTATTCGAATAGTGCTAAATACTCTTCAAGCCCTTCTTCTTTAAGCTTATGTTTTGGAATAAAACGTAAAGCTGCGGAATTAATACAATATCTCATTCCGCCTTTGTCAATCGGACCATCATCAAACACATGGCCCAAATGAGAATCAGCCTGATCGCTTCGCACTTCAATTCTTCGCATACCATGAGATGTATCCAATTTTTCAGAAATAGAGCTCCTATTTAGAGGCTTTGTAAAACTGGGCCATCCACATCCTGCATCGTATTGGTCTCTTGTTGAAAACAGTGGTTCACCACTAACAATATCTACGTATATTCCTTCTTCGTGATTGTTCCAATATTCATTTTCAAACGGTCTTTCCGTACCGTTCTCCTGTGTTACATGATATTGAATGGGTGTTAAACGCTCTTTTAATTCTTGTTTCGAGTATTTCTTAGTCCAATGATTTTTGATAAAATCTTCTCTACCAGATCCTTTTTTATACATTTTATAATGGAAACTTTGTTTCTTGTAGTAATCTTGATGTTTTTCTTCTGCCGGATAAAAAGGCTTTGCTGGTAATATGTCGGTTACAATTGGCTTATTAAACTTACCGCTTTCTTCTAATTTCTGTTTGGATTGTTCCGCTAACTTTCTTTGCTCATCATTGGTATAATAAATAGCAGTTTTATACGATTCTCCACGATCATGGAATTGTCCACCGGGATCAGTAGGATCGATTTGCTGCCAAAATATTTTTAATAGTTTTTGATAGGGAAAAATTTCTGGATTGTATGTGATTTCAACAGCTTCACGGTGACCAGTAGTATTGGTACATACTTCTTCATAGGTTGGATTAGGCTTGTCTCCACCTGTGTATCCTGATATCACCTGTTCAATACCTGGTTGTGTATCGAATGGTTCTACCATACACCAAAAACAGCCACCTGCAAAAATTGCTTTCTCTTTTGATTGCTTCGTCATGGGTAAGCCTCCTACTATACATGATTACTTTTATTGTGCTCTTACTCCGGAAAAAATGCAAGTGGTCTGTTTGAGAGAAACCTATATATATAACTTTGGTCGAGATTCGCTTGTGCGAGTTGTAGTCGAAGTTTTCTTTGATTGTTTTTTTGATAACGGCTTATTTTCGGAAGTAGTGCTCTCTTCCATTTCCATTTCTACTTCTACTTCCTCTTCATCACTTTGTTCTTCACTTTCATCATCATCGTTTATCTCATTTAATGCTTTCATCATATTAATTAATTTGGGGGCGTTTTTAATCATCGGACCGTATTCTTTAATTAAGGGAGTCGCTTGTTGAGCGACTTTTAAAACTTGCTGCACATTGTTTAATGTTGTCATTAAATTGGAGCCTCCACCTGTTGCCACATTCGTTGCCTGCGACATGCTATTAGCCTGAGATGGTAAAAATCGTTGAATTAAACCTTGCAGGCCAGATGGATTCGCAGGTTGTGGTGGCATGGGACCTTGAGGGAAGAAACCCTGTGTCGGCATGTTAAATGGTGGTTGGTTTGGTGGACGAAACATATACATTCTCCTTTCCTATTACATGTTGATATAGTATATGTTCATTTGTCTAGATTGGTATAGGCTAGAGAAAAGAGTACTCACTTGAAAACACCCGTTGTTAGAGGTCAACAAAATCTTATTTGCAAAGAAAAGTATACAGCGTGTATCTTAAGACGATGTATACTTTTCACTTTATATATCATATATCATTTTTTCAATTCATTCATAAACAGTTCTAGGAAATTACCAGTTGATATTTCCTGGGTAAGCGCATGTTTAGACAGTATTTCTTTTGTTATTGTTGATTTTTGTATCATTTTGCTTTTTTTTAGCCTATTCTGAACTTTGCAGTAGAGCCAGTCGGGGAGGCTTCTACCACTAGTTTTGCTTTTATTTCTTCTTTTAATTGTGCAACATGGGAGATAACTCCGATTACACGATGATCTTGTTGCAAGTCTTTCAAACATTTTATCGCTTGCTCTAGTGACACTTCATCAAGTGTACCAAATCCTTCATCAATAAAGAGTGTGTCTAATTGGACACCACCAGCATGAGCTTGAACAATATCAGCCATTCCTAGTGCGAGACTAAGTGCTGCCTTGAAGCCCTCCCCACCAGAAAGTGTCTTTACCGATCTTTTTTTACCAGTATAATGGTCAAGTACTTCCAGGTCGAGCCCGCTTTGAGCACCACGTTTTGCTAATTCGTTACTTCGAATTAATTGATATCGATGATCGGTCATCTGACCAAGACGTATATTAGCCTGCAATAATATCTCATCTAAGAACGTCGATAATACAAACCGCTCAAAGGATAGTCTTGCACTATTATCACCTTTGGCAAGGTCAGATAATTCTCCGATATGGAAATAATCATCATTTATTTTCTTCATCTTCTCTTCTAATTGCTTTACTTGTTGAATGGTTGCGATAAGTTGATCTATTTGAAAGGAAATAGATTGGATTTGTTTATTTTTCTCTTCTTTCTCTTTTTCCACCAGGTCAATCTGTTCTTTCATTTTTGTTAGATCTGGTTTTTCCTTCTCCTTTATCCAATCCATCAAACTTTCTAATCGATTTTTCACTATATTCTTTTGTTCTTTATAGTGTGTCAGTTCGGCTTCTATTTCTTGTTGCTTATTGATCGATAGAAGTACTTGCTTGTATTCAGATATGGAGGAAAATTGATAATTACTTAGTGCCTGCTTAAATTTTTCTTCTTGTTCCAAGTATTTTTGCTGTAACTGAAGAGAAAATTGCTTTGCCTCCTCGTATCTCGTTGCCGCCTTGTTCTTTTCCTCAATTGCTTTTTCGTGATCAGCTTGAATGTCTTTCCAATGTTGCAATTTATTTTTTAGTTCTTTCTCCAGCTGCATAACTTGTTCTTTAAAGACTATAGGAGATTCTGTATCCGCAGGAAACTGTGCAAGGATCTGATCATATTTAGCCTGTATCTGATGATAGTTATTGCTCAACGTTTGATATCTTTCTTGTGTTTGCAGTAACTCTTGTTTTAACCTGTCATAGTTTTCTATTGCTTGTTGAATTTCTTGGAGGCGTATTTGTAATGTCTGGACATTTTCCTCATAGTGTTTTGCTGATTCTTTCTTTTCTTGTAATTCTGCTTGGATTGTTTTATCTAATTGTTGCAATTGTTTATGTGTTAATTGCTCTTTATTTATTTCAAGTGAATGGACTAAATGCGTGACAATTTGTTTTTTAGCTTCTCCCTGTTCTTTAATTTGAAGGAGCTTCATCTGCATTTCTTTAGTATCTTCCTGTAGAGAAGTAAGATACTTGGCCTCTTTTTCTATCACTTCATCTGAAACGCTTGAATCCTCTGTTTTAGCGGGATTTGGATGATGAATGGAACCACATACAGGACATGGATCGCCATTTTCTAACGATGCAGCCAGATGACTTGCAAAATGTATTTTTCTTTCTTGCTCTACCTGATCACATCTTTTTACTTGTTCTTCCACTTTTGTTTGCAGTTTGCTCACTACGTTTTTATATTGTTGATAATCTTTTCTTAATATTAATAGATTATTATATTCCTTCTGCAAATCTTTCATATCTGTTGCTTTTCGTTGTAATTTCTCTATTTCAAGATTTAACTGTTGCAAGCTACTTTTTGATTCATGGATTTTATCCTTAATTTGATAACTGTCTTCCTTTATTTTCTCCAGTTCATTCATTTTGTTTGTTAAGTTGGATTGATGTTGCTGCGTTTTTTTGATCGCTTTATCCAAACTATTCAGTTCTTTTTCTGCTGCTTCAAATTCATCCATCTTACTTAGTAATTGTTGATGCTCTTTCAGTTGAAATTGCAAAGACTCACGCTCTGTTTCCTTACTCTTCTCTTCCTCATATTTCTCGTTAATTTGTTCATATATTTTCTCTTTTTCTTTTTGTTGATTAGCAAATTGTTGTAGTTCTTCTTGTTGAGTCTTCCACTCTAGTTTCCGGGTTTCCATTAATTCTTCTAATGGTTTTATTTTTTCTGCTGTTTTTGCCAACTCAAGCTTTCCATGTAAAATATCTATCTCTTTTTGCCTTTGTTGCAATTCTTTGTTCTTTTCTAGCAACTGTTCATACTCATTAAAGTATTCTAGCAGTTTCTTTTGCTGGTAGTTTTGCTCCTGTAATAAGGTTAGTTGCTTGTTAATTTGTTCTACTTCTTTATTCCATGCTATTTTTTCTTCTTCTAGTTGTAAATAGCGCTCATCTAGCTGTTCTATGATCTTTTTATCTGAATCAGGATCAATCGAATCAACTGGAAGCTTTTCGATTTCCTGCTGGTATTGCCACTCTAGCTTACTTAATTGCTCTTCTAATGATTTTGCTTCTTCTTTTAATTTCTCGGTAATATTTTTATAGAAATAAGTGCGGAATATTTTTTGTAATACTTCTTCTCGCTCTTTACTGTTTTCAGAGATTAATTTACGAAATTCACCTTGCGGAATCATCATCATCTTTTTAAATTGTTCATAATCTAGTCCGATCATTTCCTCGATAGTTTCATTCACTTCTTTAATTTTCGAAACAATTAATTCCCATTGCTGATCTTGATTAAAAACATAAAGACTTGCACTGGCCGCTTCTTCTGTAAATCCTTCCCCGCGAGCTTTAGGCTTTTGTTGTTTAGGACTGCGTACTATACGGTATTTTTTTTGATGCAATTCAAACGTAAAACTGACCGAGGTTATTTCAGAAAGATTGGCAAAATGGCTACGAAATGCATCTTGATCACGGTCGGCACCGCTTGCTCTGCCGTATAGGCTGTAACAAATTGCATCAAAAATGGTTGTTTTTCCTGCGCCTGTTGGCCCGGTAATCAAAAATATCGGTTCTTCCCCTAATTCAGTAAAATCAATTCGTTGCTGTTTTCGATAGGGTCCAAATGCGGTTAATTCAAGATTTAAAGCACGCATATTATTTCCCCCTCTCTTCTACCATCACTTTTTGGATGACATCTTTTACATACTTAGCACGCTCTTCTGGAAGTTCCGATCCTTTTATTTCTTTATAAAAAGAAGCAAATAGCTGTTCATGAGTCATTTCTTGTTTTTCCTTGATCGATTGTATCTCTTTTAGTGATTGATGCACTAAGTGATGTTTCCGCTCTAAACGTAAAATATTTGGAAACAGCTTGCGAAGTTTTGTTACAGGATCAATAATTTGTCCATCATCTAACAAGCGGATTTGCAAGTAATCTTCCGTTGCTTCCACTCCCTTTCCTTCTAATAAATCCTCAAAATATCCTTCGACAACCCGTAAGTCTCTTGCTGCTCTTAAAGGAACAGTTCGAACTTGTTTATCCTTTTCATTTAATTCAAGGATGGTAACAGATTTTTTATGATTTGCTTCTGAAAAGGAATATTTCAAGATCGATCCACTGTACCGAATAAAATCATTTTTAATTTTTTGAGGTTGATGAAGATGACCTAAGGCAACATAATCGAATGCTTTAAATAAAGATGCATCAATGTAGGGAGTACCACCGATCATCGTAAGCCTTTCTTCAGACTCTGATTCCATTCCACCTGCAATAAAGGCATGTCCGACTAAAACGTGCTGTGCGTGATCTACTAAGTTCTCTTTTATCTGTTTTACTATTCGCTTCATTGCATCTTGATGTGTGTGGATTGTCTCCTCCTGGAAATAATATTTCACTTGTTCCGGTTCCAAATAAGGAATCAAATGAAAATAAACTTCGTTGTGTCCGTCGCTAAAATGGATTGGTTCAAATATATCTTCTATAGTTGTTGCCAAGTATAATTGTTTCGAGCGAAATAAACTTGCACCAAAGCCGAGTCGGTCAGGACTGTCATGATTACCGGAAATAGCAACAATCGGGATTTCCATTTCAACTGATACAGTTGTCAAAAAAGCATTTAATAATTCGACAGCTTCTCGTGGCGGAACCGCTCTATCATAGAGGTCACCAGCAATGATGATAACATCTGGTTTTTCTGTTTGAATAATTTCGATAAGATTCTCTAACACTATTCGTTGATCTTCTGTCATATGCAGACCGTGAATGATTTTTCCTAAATGCCAATCTGCTGTATGTAAAATCTTCATCTAATATCCACCATCCTTTCCATATTTTTTATCATCATTATACACGAACAAATGATCTACGTCTATTGATACAGAACTAATGTTCGCGTATAATAAAAATTGAGGTGATTAGTTTGATAAACGATCGAGGTAAAATAAAATGGGCTTCTTTAATGCTGCCTGAGCATGTCGAAATGCTCCAAGAATTCTTTTTAGAGGATACACTTAAGGAAAAACCTATCCTAAGTGAAGAATATATAAATGAAATGGAACTAACATTACATCAGGCAATACAGACTAACCAGAAAATAAAAATAAGCTATTACATGAATAGTTCGTTGGAACTGGTTGCTGGTTATGTCCGCAAAATACATCCCATCGAGAAAAAGATAACTCTTCAAGAAGCCACGCTCCAACGACAGGTTCCATTTGAAAATATCGTAGCTATAGAGCTATTCAATGATCAGTAAAAGCCATGAGTGGTCTAACCCACTCATGGCTTCATCTCTCTTCCTTATACTCCTCCCACAACTGATCATATGTTGCAATGGCTTCAGGAAAAGGAGTATGCCATTCAAGATAACTGCTAATTTCATAATAATCGTGAGAGTGCTTAGGAAAGTCATGCTCATAAAACATCCAATCAGCTAACCTTCGAGCATTATCTAACTGTTTATTTCCACGATAACGCATCATAAATTGATAAAAAGACTTCATACTCATTGATCAAATCCTTCATGTATTAATTTTCCATAAATTCTCGATGTTTCTCTTGCTTTTTACGGTAAACCATTCGCGATAATAGGATACTAATTTCGTACAATACGATTAATGGAATGGCAACGACAATTTGCAGAATGAAATCCGGTGGTGAAATCATTGTCCCAATAATAATAAGGATAAAATAACCGTACTTTCTGGTTTTGCTTAAAAATTGTGGCGTAACGAGCCCTAGGCTGGTTAAAAACATCGTTATAACAGGCACTTCAAAGAACACAGCGAATGGAATTGTTACTCTGAATATAAAACGAAAATAGTTTTCAACGGTGAACATGGTATCAAACATTCCATCATTCAGCGATAGTACAAACGGAAGAATTAATTGAATAAAAATAAAGTATCCAAAAGCAAGTCCAGATACAAATAAGATAAAAATGGTTGGAATATATACCAATGAAATTCGTTGCTCTTTTTTTGTCAATCCTGGTTTAACAAATAGCCATAATTGTATACATAGAAATGGTAATGTCGCAGCAAATGCTACAACAAAAGCAATCATAAAAATAATCCAGATAATTTCCTCTGGAGAGATAAGGTTTAACGTAATGTCAATATCGTTTAAAAAGAAATCCCTGATCTCTTCTACAAAATATAGTCCACCGATAAAGAACAACACAAATACAAGTGCTGTCCATAATAATCGGTTGCGTAATTCGGCGAAATGGTCCAAATACCCCATTTCTTTTTCGTTTGGTATTGATTTGTCTTGCTCCATTTTAAACGTCCCTTCATCATAAGCCGGTTACATGCACGAAAAAGATGTAAAAGCATGTCTTTTACATCTTTACCATCTCTTATTTTTCTGATTTATCTTTATCCTCATTGATAATGTCGTTGGTAGCTTTTTTAAATTCACGTAAAGAACTGCCAACCGCTTTACCAATCTCCGGTAATTTAGAAGGACCAAAGATAATCAATGCAATAAGTAATATTAAAATTAACCCTGGAAAGCCGATATTAGATAACATGACGTTCACCTCATTTAATCATTCAATCAAAAAACTACGATTTATGTTCATTGTCTTCTTTTTCATCATCTGTTAATTCACGTGTAGATTTTTTAAATTCACGCAACGTTTCTCCTGTTGCTTTACCGATTTCCGGGAGTTTTTTCGGTCCGAAAACCACTAATGCAATGATTAATATTAAAATCAGTCCAGGAATACCAATAGAAGATAACATCTTTATGCGCCCCTTTATCTAGAATCAGATTCTCACTATCTCCTATCTTACCATGATTTCCAATGCTTGTCTTTATTAACGAAAAAAATATTAATACTTTTTCCGGTCATATTGAATAAAGTAATAATTGTATCTGTTTTTCTCATCTTTTATTCCTTTTTCTTTCTTGGTAATATGCCATTCTGTTTCATCAAATTCAGGGAAAAAGGTATCACCTTCAAACACTTCATCAATATACGTCATGTATATTCTGTCTGCAAAATCAAGTACTTGCTTAAAAATTTCTTCACCGCCAATCACAAACCACTCTTTGTCAGGGTGAGCTTTATTCATATCCTTTATTTCATCGATTGAATTAATGACCTTACAGTTTTCATGCTCAAACTCTTTGTTGGTGGTTAATACAATATTCTCACGATTCGGTAACGGTCCGTTCATCGACTCAAATGTTTTCCGTCCCATGATTATGGAATGAGAAGTAGTTAACTCTTTGAAAAATTTTAAGTCGTTAGGTAAATGCCACGGTAATGTATTGTCTTTACCAATTACTCGGTTTTTTCCCATCGCAAACAATAATGAAATCATTTAGATCCTCCTCTTATACTGCTACAGGTGCTTTTATAGCGGGATGTGGCTGGTAATTTTCTAGTTTAATGTCTTCCAACTCTACCTCGAAAATAGATACTCCTTCTTTGATCGAAACAGTTGGTAATGCTCGAGGTTCACGTTCTAATTGCTTTTGTACTTGCTCCACATGATTGGTGTAAATATGAGCATCCCCAAATGTATGGATAAATTCACCAGGCTCTAAACCACACTCATTGGCAACAAGTAATGTCAGCAATGCATAACTCGCAATATTAAATGGGACACCTAAAAAGATATCGCCACTACGTTGATATAACTGACAGCTTAGTTTGCCGTCTGTTACATAAAATTGAAAAAGTGTATGACATGGCGGTAATGCCATACTAGGAACATCTTCTGGATTCCAGGCAGAAACAATATGTCTTCTTGAGTATGGATGATGCTTTATTGCTTCTATAACGCCCTTCAACTGATCGATCGTGTCACCTTGAGACGTTTTCCATGAACGCCATTGTTTACCGTATACGGAGCCTAAATCACCGAACCTAGCAGCAAACGCGTCATCCTCTAAGATCTTTGTTTTAAAAAAATCCATTTGTTGATCATAATCTTTTTTAAAATCAGGATCCTTTAATGAACGATGTCCGAAATCCGTCATATCCGGTCCTTGATATTCATCACTTTCCACCCAATTTTTAAAAGCCCATTCGTTCCAAATATTGTTATTATGCTTTAATAAATAACGAATATTCGTGTCACCTTTAATAAACCATAATAATTCGCTAACAATTAAACGGAAAGGAACTTTTTTTGTAGTGAGTAATGGAAATCCTTCCTGTAAATCAAAACGCATTTGATGACCAAATATCGATAAAGTACCTGTATTCGTACGATCCTCTTTTTTAGATCCTTCCTCTAGTACTTTTTTGCATAATGCTAAATAATTTTCTTCACTTATTGACATCCTTCATCTTCCTTCCTAGCAGCATTTATTACAAATACGTAACAAAGTTCTCATAAAATCATATTTCCCCTATTTTAACATAAATTTTTCTGTAAGTAATAATTTCGTAAGGGGTGGTTTTATGTTGTTACAAGATCAAATATCACGTGTAGTAAAACACTCCGTCGCTTACAGCTTTGCATTTAGCCAACCTTTTTCTTTTTATGTCGATGCCTATCCAATGATGCAGAACGAAATATTAGAGCAAGCAAACATACTGAAATTCGGAATGCAGCATGAGTCAGTACGGATGCTGCAACATAAATTACAAAGATTATCCTACTATGATTCCTCTATTGATGGAGAGTTTGGTGTTTTAACAGAATATGCATTAAAGAAATTCCAGCAGGACCAATTGTTAGAACAGAGTGGGAAAGCAGATAAAGAGACAATAAAAGCGATCATTAGTAAAGAAGAAGAGTATTATGAAAAGATTTTGAAGCAACATGATCTAGAATTCTCAATTGGTGACCGTGGAGATGATGTCCAAGAAATACAGGAAGCATTATTTTACTTTGGCTACTATCGTGATACTATCGACGGTATCTATGGGGAAAAATCAAATGAGGCAGTAAAAGCCTATAAGCAGGATACAGGTTTGGAAATTCATCATGTTGAAGCAGAAATACAAGAAGAGACAGTCGAATCCCCTTTAGTAGCAACAGTAGAGGTGAACAATCAAGAAGAAAATGCTAACAAAGAAGAACCTAAAGCTAAGACAGAAACAAATTCTCCTGAGTCTGAGGAAGAATCTGCCAAAGCTTCAGTAAGTATCAATCAAGTGATATCATCTGCTAAAGCATATATTGGCACACCCTATCAATGGGGAGGTACAACGACTGCTGGTTTTGATTGTAGCGGCTACTTACAGTATGTCTTCAACCAACTAGGGGTTAGTTTACCCCGAACAGTAAGTGAAATATGGAATGTAACCCAGCATGTAGATAAGCCCTCTGTGGGAGATTTAGTTTTCTTCCAAACCTATAAACCTGGTCCATCCCATGCTGGTATATACTTAGGTGATGGTAAATTTATTCATGCCGGCGAATCCAATGGAGTAGAAATAACAGAATTAAACAAAAGTTATTGGTCAGAAAGATACTTAGGTGCCAAACGAGTCAACTTACAATAAGTCAAAAAAATCAATTTGTTTCGGGTGTAAGCCCTGGTACGTAATATTTAATAATTCGATCAATTGTTTCGCGTTATCTGCTGCATCTCCACCTGAATTATTATTAAATAATATCGTTATCTCTTTTGCTTGTTTTTTAAGAATATCTATTCGATTTACCCACTCCTGTAATTCTGTTTGATTGTAACGGTATAAAAATCGTACCTCTCTCCAATTCTCTTGACCGTGATTATTCCATCCATGGATATTCCTACCATGGAACCGGATTAATACACGGTCATTTGTTGTTTCTAAAACAGTCGGGACAGAGCCTTCCCCTGCTTGAGGTTCATCACAAATAACGTGTGTTACTCCAAGCTCTTGAAGAAATGCTAGTGTTTCATGCTGATGTTCTTCAAACCATGTCCGATTTCTAAATTCAATAGCAATTGGAATGTCTCCCATCCATTGTTTAATTTTTTTGATTTTATTTATGTTTCGTTGTTTTAAATCAAACCATGGTGGAAACTGAAATAATACAGTATTTAATTTGTTAGCTCTCATCACCGGTTGAATAGATTCGATAAAAGTATGAACTAATTCCTGCGCCTCGCGATTGGTTAATGTTTTTCTGTCGTGCCCTGTTAAGCTTTGATAAGCCTTGATTACGAATGAGAAAGTATCGGGTGTTTCATTCACCCATTTTTGGTAATTTTCCGTGGGCTGAATTGCATAAAACGAACTGTCTATTTCTACAACGGGAAAATGCCCACTATATGCTGATAATTTATGTTGTCTATCTTTAGCATTTGTATAAAGTGTTGGATGGTCTCCCCATCCTGTTAATCCGATTAATACTGACAATTGTTACACCTCAATAAGTAGAAATTATATGTATATTATATCTTCCTATTGTAAAAAATACTGTTATTACGATAACATGTTCCCTTCATTTTGAAAAGGTTTTAATCATTGTAAACAAAGGACTTAGATTACATGAATTTCTTGACGTATTTGGTAAAATAAGCTATATTAATTACAAGCAAAGAAGATGTTTGGGGTTCATTATTATCAGGTAGCTTCTATAGAAGTAAATGGAATGGTGATCCTATACTTCTGTGGTTGCTACCTTTTTCATTATCCGTCATCTTGTTTGTATTAACACGTTTTTGCGTGAAAGGTTTTAGGAGGAAAGATAACATGGAAAACGGTGTAGTAAAATGGTTTAACGCAGAGAAGGGTTATGGTTTTATTCAATTGGAAGAAGGAAATGATGTTTTTGTACATTATTCCGCTATTCAACAAGAAGGCTTCAAAACATTAGAAGAAGGTCAAGAAGTAACATTTGAAATTGTAGAAGGCGAAAGAGGCCCACAAGCTGCTAATGTAGAAAAAAAATAAATAAAATTAACCAGGCGATGATTGTCTCATCGCCTTTTATAATGCTTTACTATATCTAGCTTTACATCCATCCTAAAACTTTGGTAATGTTATTTATTGAATGTAGTGTGTTAAGAAAGGAAGCAACGAAAATGCCGAACGAATTACTTTGGATAATATTTGCAGTCATTAATTTTGGGTTACTGTTATTTATGTATCGTGTATTTGGAAAAGCCGGATTATTTGTCTGGATAGGTATGTCTACTGTCATTGCTAATATACAGGTATTAAAAACGGTAGAAATGTTTGGATTAGTTGCCACACTTGGGAATATTACCTATGGTACAGTATTTTTAGCTACAGACATTTTAAACGAAAATCATGGAAAAAAAGAAGCGAAAAAAGCAGTATGGATGGGGTTCTCCTCACTGCTTATAATGACAATTGTCATGCAGTTTGTTTTACAATTCACTCCACATCAAGATGATTTTGCTCAAGATGCACTAGAAACTATCTTTGGACTGATTCCAAACATAGCTATTGGAAGTATGTTGGCATATGTTGTCAGTCAGTATCTGGATGTCTGGATCTATGGTAAGTTAAAACAGTTGCTACCTTCCAATAAGTATTTATGGATTCGCAATAATGGCAGTACGATGATTAGTCAGTTTATTGATACACTTATTTTCTGTTCTATAGCATTTTATAATGTTCATGAATTCAATGTGTGGCTCAGTATATTATTTACAACGTATATGATTAAATTTATTGTATCTGCACTAGACACACCTTTTTTATACATTGCGAAGAAAATAAAACCTAAAATTGTAAATAACGAATAAAATGTTAGGAGTAATACAATGATTGAAGTTTATACGGATGGTGCCAGTCAAGGTAATCCAGGTCCGAGCGCTATTGGCATATATATAAAGTCCGGCCGAGAGCAAATAGAAGAATATCAATTTATTGGAGAATATTCTAACCATGAAGCGGAATTTATAGCGGTTATTAAAGCATTAGAAATATGTAAAGAACGTTTTCCAAATGACATCATCTCTTGTAGATCAGATGCCAAAGTCGTTGTCGATGCAATAGAAAAAAAATACGTTAAGAAAGCTATATTTCATACTTACTTAAATCAAATTAACCAGTTATCAAGTTCATTCCCCCATTTTTTTATTAAATGGATTCCTGAGAAACAGAATCAACATGCTGATGAATTAGCACGTAAGGCACTACAGCTAAATAAATGATCATTCCATTAAGCCATTTTGTTTTAAAAGCAAGATGGCTTCCTTTTTATTTTGTACTTTATGGCGGTTAAATAACTCCAATAGACTGATATAAAAACTGCGATCAAAAGACATTTGAAGTTGTAAGGTAAATGACAATGCCAATTTGACGTGTTCTACGGAAGTATTTGTATATTTATGGCCGAAATAGATAAAGTTTACTTCTTCATCTGATAACTTAAAACCTTTCGACCACAAATTTTCTAAGAAATAAGCTAATATTTCGCTGTCTCTCACTAGAAATCCCTCACTTATACTATAATACATACTGTCTCTTAAACATGTAAATCACTCTATCGCTAGTATAGATTTTTTTAGGTTAGAAGTCTATAGTTCTATCACTTGTTCAATTTTCAAATCATTCAATAAAAGTAATTAATAACAACTCGTTATCATGATCATAAACGAGTTGTTATTAGCATTTGATCTTTAGAATTTACGGAAACTACTTCATCTTTTCTTACCAAAATATTGATAATAATCCGTTTTAATAAATGCATTAAACAGTTTGCGCTTTTTAGAAGCCTTTTGACCGAATAACGCTTCGAATTTTTCATTTGCAGTAAGAATGTAAATACTCCATGTTGGATAATCTTTTAACACTTTTCCAAGCTTTTGATACATTGCCTCTACCTGTTGTTTATCTCCTAGACGTTCACCGTATGGTGGGTTACTAACTATGTATCCTCTCTCTTCCTTTGAGTGGAAGTCTGTCGCCTGCATTTGCTTCCATTGCACTAAATCAGCAAGTCCGGCTTCCATTGCATTCTCACGTGCAATATTAATCATTTTAGGATCCAGGTCAGAGCCATAGATCGCAAGTGGCTGGTCATAGTTGGCTAAATCTTCTGCTTCTTCTAAAGCTTGATCCCACACCGAAGCATGAATAAATTCCCATTCCTCTGCTGCGAAGGATCGATTAAAACCAGGTGCAATATTTTGTCCTATTAGAGCTGCTTCAATCGGTATCGTACCTGAACCACAGAACAAATCATAAAACGGGTCCTCTACACGCCAATTCGTTAATTGGACTAACGCTGCAGCAAGTGTTTCTTTTAAAGGTGCATCTCCCTGTCCAACACGATACCCTCTTTTATGTAAACCAATACCTGAGGTATCTAATGTTAAGGTTACTTTATCCTTTAAAAGTGCTACCTCAATTTTATATTCTGCACCTGTTTCTTCCAACCAGTTAGCAATGCCGTGTTTCTGTTTTAATTTTTCCACAATCGCTTTTTTGACGATCGACTGACAATCTGAAACACTATATAAAGTTGATTTATGTGATTTCCCGATTACAGGAAACTTTCCATCTTCAGGTATAAACTGCTCCCACGCTAACGCTTTGGTACCTTCAAATAACTCATCATAGGTTCTTGCTTCAAATTCACCTATTAATAACTTTATCCTGTCTGCAGTTCGTAACCAAAGATTACAACGGGCAATTGCCTGATGATCTGCCTCAAAGACTACTTTACCATTTTCGACGATAACATCTCCATACCCTAATTGACGTACTTCATTTGCTACAACCGCCTCTAATCCCATCGCTGCTGTTGCAATTAAGGTAACTTTATTTTTCATCTGTGATATCCTTTCTTTTGCTTTCTAAGCATTTCGCCTATTTCCAACGTTCCGTTATGGTACTTGCTGGATAATATAATCTTTTATTTAGAATGAGCTAATCCATACGATTCCATTCCATTATTCATGCTTTTTGTGTAATAGAGTATATACTTATGTATGTACAACAAAACCCCTTCATTAGGAAAGGGGTTTACAATCTTGATCAAGACCAGAATGAATGTCCGTAAGCCATGTTCTGTCCTTGTCGTACTACAAACGGTGGTCAGCCTCGTACCTAAGGAGTAATCATCTGTCTACAAGCTCCTCGAAGCTTGTCCTTCATTCGGTTGAATTCCCTACTAGAAGATGCCCCTACCAATATTTGGGTTGCTCACTCGAGGGGTTTACCGCGTTCCACCTAAATAGTTTCCTATTTAGCTACGTCACTGTGGCACTTTCAAGGTATTCACACCATATCATAGGACTTAGGTGTTTTCCCTGCCGTTAACCTAAACAAGGTTACCTTGACTTATGATTTCGTCAAGCACGAACACTACAAGCATCTCAGCTTGTGTGAGCATGGACTTTCCTCTACACATATAGAATGTGCAGCGATTACTTCAACATTCATTCCTCAATTATTTAAGCCTTCATTATTGTAACACGTATAAAGGAATAGTCAATGGAAATCTAATGATAGAATGGAGAATTATTCCTCGAATTTTTTTCCGAAGACTGCTTTTTCTAAATTAGAAAGTCGCTTTAAAATATCATAATTGACTTGATGATTAGATGTATTTGGCCGAACGCGCGTTTGATCAGATTGTTTTCTTAATCGATCATTTTCTTGTTGTAATCGAGTAATTTCCTCTTGGAAATATTCATAATCTTGAATAATGACATCTAAATACTCGTCTACTTCCTCTTGATTATAACCTCTCATCGCTGTTTTAAAATTTTTTTCTAGAATATCTTTTCCATTTAGTTGATTTCCCATAATTTCCACCTCATTTAATCATTACTTATCATTTTTTCAAAAAAGATATAAGTTGTCAATTTTTAATCTAAGGAGTTTAACTATATTCCTGATGGTCTCTTACAATTTCCTCAAGATCGCTCGGTGTAATGTAAAAAATACTATAGCTGGAATCAGCTTCGGCCTTTTTCATCTTGTCCAGTAGATAACCAGCACTTCCTGGATATTCTTCATCGACAAGGATTAAACAACCATCTGTTTTATTTATCAGCCACCTATCTTTATTTATAAACTGATAAGGTGCTTTATATGACTCATTATAGAGCGGTTGGTAAAAATCAGCTTGCTCAATCACTTGCAGAAATGCTTCCTGATAAATATCCGGCCATCTAGATTCATATTCTAAAAATGGCGGAAATATTCCTAATTTTACCGGGTAATCCTTTTTTAGTTCGAGCACAACTTGTGCTGCCCACAACTCGATTCCCATTTGACCAGACATAATCACCCATTCTAATCCCTCATCGATTAACGAAATCAATCTTTGTTTTAAAGCAATCTTGATAAAATGGATTCGTGGATCCTTTTCATTTCGAATATTTAATTCCATTGGTTTGTTACCAGTAACCGTAATGACCTTCACATTTGACACTACCTTTTTAAAACGATTAAACTGTTTATCATTTAATGAATCATTTGCGATAACCCTTTTTTAAACGAGGGTAACTGTATTTATTAGTATAAAGGAAATGACCATGATATTCTAGTCTTGCCAATCTTTCATTTTTATCCGTATATAGCTTTCGGACTACTTAATCTAGAATTATGTACAAAATAGGAAAAATCAAAAAACCTAGCATGGAAGCGAAGTATGCTAGGGTATCCGATTTAGAATTTATGTTAAATCAGATCATCTCTTTTTTAGAAAACTGTGCAGAGAGAACGTTCACTCCGAAACATTTGGTTAGCACTCGATAATCGGGTTCGGCAGTTAATTATGAGCATAATCCCCGTTGCTTATCCTCAAAATACTTCCAACCCGGTAAAACCCTAATCATCGTCTCCCTTTATTTACAATATTTCCTTAATGAGCTCATAAAACCTTTGATTCGTTAGTTGGTTGTGATACTTCTCTAAATTCGCGTTTATTTTTTCAAGATGTTCTGTATTCTCGAAAAAAGTGAAGAGTTGATTCTCAATATCCTTCCAGTTATCAAGATAGAAAACCACTCCTAACTGCTGTAATTGCTGCAAGTTGATAACCTCTTGGCCAGGAAGCGCGTGGTAGATAAAAGTTGGTTTTCTTTTTCTTAAACATTCACTGATCGTCACTCCTCCTGGTTTGGTTAGAATACCGTCAATCGAATCATAAAGCTCATTCATTTGTTTTCTGCATGCAATATATTTTAGTGGGATGATATTTTCATTATTGAGACTTATCAGTTTCCGGTATAGCTGATTGTTTTTACCACACAAAACATAATACGTTATTTTCCCACTTGTTTGGACGTGATTTAATAGTTCCTCTATCGCGCCAACTCCTAAGTTGCCACCGGTCACCATGATCGAAAGTAAAGAGGAATCACCCTTTATTATAGGCTCACTGTTTGGCTTAATCTCACGATGGACGGGAATACCTGTAAACCATATTCGTTCTTCCGGTATGCCTTTTTTCATTAATAGTTCTTTCATAATAGGAGAGGAAACAAAATGAAAATCGATTTGCTTCGTTCCCCAAAAGCGGTGAATGAAAAAGTCAGTGTAAACATTCACCACCGGAATGTTTATCATTCCTTTTTCTTTCATCACATTTAACATATAGGAAGGTAATGCATGTGTACAAATGATGCAATCGGGTTGTTTCTCTTTAATTAATTGTTTCATTTGTGATAAGAAAAGAAGTTTATATAAGCGGAAATTTTTAGGTTGTTCTATATCTTTATACACACTTTGCTGATAAATCCAATTATATAGTTTAGGAAACAAATGAATCCATTTAAGGTAAACACTAGATACTACCCTTTCTATTTTTCCATAACTATAGGAAAGGATCTCTGCTTTTTCACATATCATTCGAGGTTCATTTAATTCTATTTCATGAATAAGGGAATCTGCAACTTGATGATGACCAGAAGGTATGTTTAAAAATGGTAGAAATAAGATCTTCTTCATGATGCACCTCATAAACGTCAGATTGAATGAATATAGATTGGAAATCCATCCATGAATTACCGTAACAATCAAGTGAAATAACCTGTATAATCGGGAATGGAGGAGTGATAAATATGTACTTGTTAGTTTTTATTAGTTTGATTATCCTAGTGACGATTTTTCTATTCAAAGCTTACAAAAATACAGAAAATATTGTGGTGAGAAATGTTAAGATTGATAACACTCAAACAGAATCAGTTTCAACGTTAAATATCTTGCACCTTTCAGATATGCATTTGGAAAACATATCGATTTCCTCTGCACAGCTATATGACAAGTTAAAAGATGTGAATATAGATTTAATCGCCCTTACTGGTGATTTTCTTGATCGTAAGCGAACACTCCCAAAGCTTATTCCCTATTTACAGGTTTTAAATAAATTAAATCCTACGCACGGTATTTATGCTGTTTTAGGAAATCATGATTATGTTCTAAAGGGTGCAGATCTGCAAACTTTAATAGATACGCTAACGGACTATAATTGCCGTGTAATGCAAAATAGTAATGAAACAATATATATTGAAAATCATCCGCTGAACATTATTGGAATTGATGATTTCAGTACAAATCGCAGTGATTTACAGCAATCATTCACTTCTATTCAAAAAGGAACAAACTTGGTGTTAACACATGATCCAAATATTGTACTTGAAATGAATAAGTATCATTTTGATTACTTGTTAGCAGGTCATTTCCATGGTGGGCAGATTTGTTATCCTAAGGCATACCACCTTGCAAAGATGGGAAAACTTGCAAAAATGAACGTGATTAAAGGTCTTCATTCCCACGATGGTCGTCCTTTCTATATCAGTGAAGGAATTGGACAAACAGGTGTAAACATCAGAGTCGGAAGCTTACCAGAGATAACACTTCATCAATTAGTGATTGCCCAAAATAATCATGCTGATTTGTTTCCTGCTAGCTAATGTAAATAACGATGATAAACTTATTATTTAGTGTTTCTCTGTGACTATACATTCCTAAATTTGGGTTTATGTATAGCAAAAGAACTCCTGTGATTTTGACAGGAGTTCTTTTTATTTACAAAAAGACTAGTCATGAACTAGGATTGATGGAAATACTTCTCTAACAATTTTTCTTTCGACATAAATAAATAACATGGAGTATGTTTTTTCAGGTTGTGTATAGAAATTGACGTAACCGATAGCCAATATATAGGTAATAAAGCAATACATTTAAAATATCTATAAAAACGATTATTTATCTCGACAGCGTCAAAACCTAATTTAGAACTACCACGGTTGAGCATCGTTATTCCAATTATTCCTTTTATTTCATGGAAGTTGGCATGATTATTAATATATTCTGCAAGTTGCGGCAACGACTTTTCTACACTTTTATGGATAACCATAGCCTTTCTAACATCGCTATTTATACTTTTAACACGTTTCATTAATCGTGTGTTATGAAGGTGGATTTTTATTAATACATCATTCTTTCGGATGACAGTGCCATCAGATAAGATGGATTCTTTTCCTTTATAGCGAGTTAAACGAACTCTAAAAATATTTCGATCACTGTCTTTCAGATCATCAATGTAGGTAAGGCGAGTAAACATAAAATAAATAGGATCTATTACTGACCATAATGTAAGCACATATAGCTTGATTTTCATTATCCCTTTCCTCTCATAAAGTTATAGCAATACTATTTTGGCATATGTACAAATGATTATTCTGTAATATATTGCCATAAAAACTATATTTAGTGAGAAAAGTGATGTTTAAACAGATAAAGTAGTTACGATTGGTAAATGATCGGAGGCGATC
Source organism: Gracilibacillus sp. HCP3S3_G5_2 (assembly GCF_052063305.1). Taxonomy (NCBI): domain Bacteria; kingdom Bacillati; phylum Bacillota; class Bacilli; order Caryophanales; family Bacillaceae; genus Gracilibacillus; species Gracilibacillus sp. HCP3S3_G5_2. The sequence continues at coordinate 131,992 of NZ_JBQHXU010000008.1, forward strand.
GGGTTAGAATGATTAATCTTTACATCCAAAATTTCAAAATCTTTACTGACAAAAATATAATCCAATCGTTTTCTAGGGTTAATCGATGGATAAGTAAATCCAGGTTGATCTTCCACTGAATACCATACATCTCGATAGACTTCAACCATTCTTTTCCAGTTGTCGGATTGTTCTTTCATATTCCAATCTCCTATAATAACGGTAGGTTTTTTCGCATCGTTTATAAAGAAATCAATTTGTTTAACATGAAGGTAAGGGTTTAAACTTAAATGTGTTACATAAAAATAGACGAGCTTACCATTTAACGGAATGGCCACCTCTAATATCGATCTATCCTCAATAAAGCAAAATCGACTGCTAAACGAAAAACTTTTGGATGTAGCCAAAGGAAAACGTGATAAAATACCGTTCCCATATTGCCTTGCTAAAGGGTTCTTCCTTGGTTTTAATGATAATGAAGGGCTAAAGGCACCATATAAATTTAGTTCTTTTGCAAGGTAGTCCATTTGATCCTGAAAATTACTTCGTTTTGAAAAATATCTATCTACTTCATTAAGACCGATCACATCAGCATCGCAATCAGCTATTATGCTACAAATCCGATTAAGATCAGCTTTCTTATCTAAACCTTTGCCGTGATGAATATTATAAGTCATTACTCTGAAACGCATGAAGTTGTCCCCCGTTATAATACTTACATTTTAAACGAATGTTAATTACTGTTTTACTAATCTTAAAATCCAATCCTTTAGATCTACTATCCGCTTATGTTCCGGTTCTAGTTCAGTTCCAGTAACGATCATTGGAAAATGAGAATCATCTTTATAAAGAGAACCATGACTAGCACCACCTACATGTGTAGGTGAACCTTCCCCTACAAATTCAAAACCTGGCTTTGCATCCACAATTAAATACCTTCCTGAATGCGAATAAAAAGAACTATATAACCGTGCTAGACCATCTGGGAAATCTCGATAAATTATCTTATCCTCTGAAAGTGTCAGATCTAAAATTCTTTCGTTTCCTTCTATTTGCCATTTCTGTCCATATAAATCTGTAAATGGGCCATCAGGTTTAAAAGAGAGTAGACCTTCTTCATCTCCTGAAATAACATGGACCATGTCACCATATTTCCATGCTATGAAATGGATACGGTTATCTTTTTGTAATTGTATAGCAATATCCTTCTGTTTTAGTTGGTTATCCAATAAATAGATAAAAGACATACGCTCATTTAATCCAAGAACGATTTGATCCTGCTCTTGAATAGGACCACTTATTTGATGGATATAATAGTCTTCTAACAATTTTCTTAAATCAATTAATGCTTGTTGTTTATCATTGTCGATATCACTTTGGCCACTATCCCCCATTACCACCCATATATTTTGCCGAATAGCATCTTCCCAAGATGGATAAGTATTCAGTAGTTCTTGCAACTGTTTATCTGATTTTTCAATTCCTTTCCGCTCATTTACTCCGTTTTTATGAACTAGCTTGTCATTATCAGAGAAATAAACAAGTGAATAAGAGGGTAAATAGTTTTCCTCCATTAAGTATTTAAGTTCTTCTGTAGCAAACTTGTCATTAAAACCAAATGCTTGCCAAAAATGCGTATGGTTATTAGTAGGATTCAGTTTTGATAATAAACCATACGAAAAATATTGAGGTCCATTAATGGAGTCGCCCTTTTCTAAAAAACCATTCATATTTAAAATTCTAGGTACACTTAATAATTTCTCATGGTTTCCCCTAAATACAAGTGTGTTAATCGATGCAGATTGTCCATCTAATTCTTCATGAATTGTTTTTACATCTTTACTTAAATGATGGTGATTAAGGTCAAACAAACTATTGGTAAAAACTTCCCTTACTCCCATTCTCATGATTTCCTTTCGAGCACTACCATAGCTAATAAATTGTTTATTTGATTCATCATACCAAACGAGCCCTGGAATCTTATGCTGATCAGGATATGTTCCGGTCAACAATGTGCTGTCTATCGTCACGGACATAGTAGGGTAGCTGGAAACTATATCAGGATAGTAGTTACCGTTATTCATCAAAAATTCTAATGCAGGTGCTTTCCCTTCCTTTATTGTATCTTGTAGCGCTTGATCCATTAATGAATCAATAATTATCATAACAACAGGTCTAGATGAATTGTTTATTGGTTGATGTAATTTCTCTGTTTTCACCATTGGCTGAATTAAATATAAATAAAGCAAGAGAAATACTATCAAAATAATTAAAAGGACAATCATTAATTTGATCAATTTATTCGATCTCCCTTCTTGCATAGTATGTATCCTCCATTCATTTCGTCATTACGAATCTTGGAATTAACAAGTTCTCCACCATCGATAAAAAGGAATTACGATGATAAGAATGCCTAAATAAATACAAATTCCCATCAATAAATGAGGTATCGATTGAAATAATTGATTGCCAATGTATGCATAAACAATCATACCCGGGCATTGTCCGATTGCGGTTGCTAGAATAAATGGTTTAAATCGCATGGAACTTAAACCGGAATAAATATTGATAACAGGTGGTGGAATAATTGGTATAATTCGACTGAATAAAACAGCTATAAACGCATTCTTATTTATTAAATCATCAAACTTTTTAATCTTTTTAAAATTGCTAATAAGCTGCTGAAATTCTCTTACAAAGACAAAACGAGCAAATATGAATAAAATAGCAGAAGCCCCTATTGATCCTATCCAGTTTATTGTTGCTCCTAACCAAACACCATATTTTACTCCCATTAATGCAGCAAATACGGAAAAAGGAACAACAGGTATAATCCCAATTAAAACAGCAAGAAAGCACATCAAGGGGAACTGTGATGGTTCACTGCGATTAAGCCAATTTAGTAAGGATTCATGATAAAAGAACGCTATGATCAACGTAACACCATACGAAATAATAACAATGATTACTTTCTTCATATATAAGCTCCCCTAAGTGCTCTATTCACCTGATACCGTGCATAATTTTATTGATCACTGAACCACTTTGTAACCTTTGAACCTACTCCAACAAACGTTTCAATGATAGCTTGTGCTCCAGCTATCGATAAAATAAAAATAATCGGCCAGGAAATTTCCGGTACAAACATATAAGCTAACACGATAAGCAAAGCGCTCCACACACCTGCACACCAATAGCAGTTGAGGAGATAACCAAATTTAGAAGTAGGGACATTTTTCAGATGTTCCTCTCCCTTATCATCGATAATTCTTTTCTTTTCTAAAAATGGTTTTCTAATAAATTCGGTTATTTTGTCAAATACAATCAAATGTGTTAGACGGTAACTCGCTAAAATGATAATGAAATATGTTAACCAATCTAAGTTATCCAACGTTTACCTCCCTGTATGTACGCTCATAAATTTTGTTTACATAATAATATTATTGTAATTTTTAGATGAACTAGCAATTCATTATGGTGATAGTATGAAACATAATAGGAAGAATATTCACTTCTCTGGTTATCAACCTAGTATTCCTTTTTGTGCCTTCGAACCAATAATTCCATTTGATGCTAACAACAAAAAAACTGCCATGAAATATCTTCATGACAGTTAACGGACACATTCTTCGGTTATCATCATATCCTTATCGTAACACCTCTTACTTTGTGTTCGTATCGATTATTCCTCCAGCTAGTTATTTTTTCTACTTTTGTTATCTTGACCAATTATTTTGTTGGTTCCATTGACCAGCCAATGGTGATTGCATGGGACCACCATATACATTAACTTGGTCAACTGTATTTTGATAAGAAGTTGTATGTGGGAAGAAATGGGTGTTTTTGACTAAATGGTGATTGACACATGTAGTATGTGAAGGGTGAATGTGCTGTACCTCACTTTCACTACAAGTATGCACTTCATTATACTTAGTTGGATATACAATTTTTTTAGTTGGCATTCCACAGCCAAAAGGTCTCCGATGTCTCATTTATAGTCACCTCACTAATTATTTATTCTATACTAGCGTATGTCATGCCAATGATGTTTGTCTAAGGCATCAACCTAAGGTGACTATTTTTTTTTGTAATTTTTGATATCATTTTTTAATATATCGAAAACATATATAACTGATTGATATAATTCCATATATCTTTTTCTTCTGACATCCACATAATAGCTATGGAGTAATAATAATTTAATGTTTTCTTCCGTTGACTCGATCTGTTGGGGGTGTACATTTACACTTCGATCCTTCACGAAGCTTAATGCTTCTTCATACCATTTATCTACCATGTTAAAAACAGGTTCCGTGTTTTCCTTTACAAACAGAAATAATTCCGGGTCACGTTTATTTTCCGGTCTTTCATGTGTAAGATAATACTCTTTTAAGCTTAATAACTCTTTTTCTAAATCCTCTATATATGTTAACAGTAACAAACTTGTGGACCGCCCTTCTATAACTATCATCCTCATTACTGTAACATGATTTTTTTAATAATTCTATTTATGCCCCCTCTTTTTTATAAATATCACTAAGTGACCAATATTGCTCTTTATTCCGATTATTGGATGTTAAGTTCCATTCTTTTTCGATATTTTCCATGACGGTGATTAGTTTATCTAACTTGTTCTCACAAACTTCTTTCGTAAAGATAGCATGATTGGTTTCCATACTCTACCCCTCCTAAATTATTTACTAACTTGTATTCGTGATACATGTTTGAAATCCCTTGTTATTGACAAAACTAGAAAGAAGATGACAATAACCTGCCAACATATGTATTTTTTATACAAAATGAGCCAAACTATTAACAAAGGAGGGATTGTGATTGCGTGTAAATAAGAAGCGAAAGATGAATAATGTCCGGGAAAAGCAACAGAACAAAGAAATACCGACGCAAAATGACAAAAAATTAAATGGACCTAACCGTCCATCAACCTAGCACAAGAGTCGACATTGCTTCTCGTAATGTCGACTTTTTGTGAACGAAATATAAATATATAGATTTATTTAATTGCCCCCATATAAATGTTACGATTTTCGAAATTTTAGGTTGGGAATTTGCTGTTATTTAAGGCGTTTATTATACATTTTAATTGAAGATTTCAGTAGCTTAGCGTATGATGTATCTATCCATGGTCTATGGATGTGTTGATGATATAGGAGGGAGTTTATGCAATATCCGAATGGAAAAAAGTCATCAGCTTTCACCAAAACTAATAGTACTAACAAAACTGTGTACAGTAACCGGGGGATGTCACTTGAAGATGATATAAATGATACTAATCAATATTATTTAACTCATAATATTGCCATTATTCATAAGAAACCAACACCTGTTCAAATTGTCCATGTAGATTATCCGAGAAGAAGTGCAGCAGTAATAAAAGAGGCTTATTTTAAACAGGCATCGACAACGGACTATAATGGAATATATAAAGGAAGGTATATCGATTTTGAAGCAAAGGAAACAAAGAATAGACATTCGTTTCCGCTTCATAACATTCATCAACATCAGATTGATCATATGAAACAGATTATAGAGCATGGCGGCATTTGCTTTCTATTAATTCGTTTCAGTGTAAGTAATGAAACATTCCTTTTCCCTGCTGAAATGTTATTTCAATACTGGAATAATCAGTATAATGGTGGCAGGAAATCCATTCGTTATGAAACTGTGAAAAAGAAAGGTTATATAATACCGATTCGATATCAAGCGAAAGTAGACTACCTAGCCGTTATTGATAAGTATTATATGGAGAACGGAGGAACAACCAATGGCAGATAAAAGCCAATCAAGAATAGAAAAAAGAAAACAATTAAAACAAATGAAGTCTAAAAACAAACCCATGTGGAAAAAGATAATGAGATATGCGCTCATTGCAGTATTAGCGGTTGGTTTAGGAGTCGGTGTATTGTTTACGTATTACATTGCTACAGCTCCAGATTTGGATTCTGAATTATTAGCTGATCCTGCACTAACCAATCTTTACGACATTAATGGTGAGGTCTTTGCAAAACTAGGAGCCGAAAAAAGAACGAAAATAGCTTATGATGACATTCCACCAATTTTATTAGATGCAGTATTAGCAACAGAAGATGTCCGGTTCCACGATCATATCGGGATTGATTTCAGACGTATCGGCGGGGCTGTAATTGCTAACATCAGGGATGGGTTTGGAGCTCAAGGAGCAAGTACCATTACACAGCAGGTTGTCAAGGACTCCTTCCTGACCAATGACAAAAAATTAAAACGTAAAGTACAAGAACAATGGTTGGCATTAAAACTCGATCGGGAGTATACAAAAGAAGAGATCATGGAAATGTATCTTAATAAAATATATTATGGTTCTGGTGCTTATGGTGTAGCAATGGCAGCGGAAATATACTTTGGCAAGACAGACCTTAATGATTTAACTCTTGCAGAAGCAGCAATCCTAGCCGGACTGCCTCAGCGCCCATCTGCTTATGATCCGTTTGTTAATCCTGATCTAACAGAAGAAAGAATGAACACTGTGCTTAACTTAATGGTACAACATAACAAAATTAGTGAAGAGGAAGCAGATGAAGCAAGAGAGGTAAATATTGAGGAATTACTAACCGAAAAGAAACCTGAGTTTGTGAAATATGAAGGATTTATCCAACAAGTCCGCCAAGAAGTACATGAAAAAACTGGCGCTGATATTTATAAAGATAGTTTAGAAGTTTATACAACTCTCGATCCAAGCGCACAAGAACATGTTGAATTTTTATTGAGTGATGATCCAGAAAATCCAATCCCATTCAGCACTGATGAAGATCTGCAAGCGGGTCTAACAGTTCTAGATACACAAACAGGTGCTATTCGTGCAATTGGTGGTGGTAGACATCGTGAAAATGACGGGTGGAACTATGCGATACATGGTGATGGACAACAAGGCGGTTCTGTCATGAAGCCTCTATTGGCGTACGGACCAGCAATTGAAAATTTACAATGGTCTACTTACCATCAAATAAACGATGATAAACCATATCCAATTGCAGGAACAGACCGAGAAATAGGAAATTGGAATGGACAATATCAAGGTTGGATGAGTGCAAGGTATGCCTTGGAGCAATCATTGAACGTACCTGCAGTAAAAACCTTTGAAGAAGTCGGAGCAAGTGATGCTAGATCATTTGCTGAAGGTTTGGGTATTAATTTTAAACAAGAAGTCACTATAGGTGATACGATCGGAGGAACAGCAAATGGTGTTACTCCGGTGGAGATGGCTGGAGCCTATGCTGCCTTTGGTAATGAGGGTATTTATCATGAGCCATATTCTGTCATCCGTATTGATTATCCTGATCGCCGTTCTGAGGAGCTGGAACCTGAATCTACCGTCGCGATGGCAGATAGTACTGCATATATGATTACAGACATGTTGAAGTCTGTAGTCCAAAGAGGAACTGGGACAATGGCAAATGTTTCAGGACTTCCAGTAGCAGGAAAGACAGGAACCACCAACCTTGAAGATGGATCAGGAAGTCCAGACTCCTGGTTTGTTGGATATACTACTAACTATACCATTTCAGTATGGACTGGCTATGATGAACGGAGAGCTATTCAAAATACCGATATTGCAAAATTGCTGTTTAGAGAAACCATGTCGCACATTTCAGAGGGTGTGGAAACAGACGATTTCGTAAAACCTGATTCTGTTGTCGAAGTAGACGTAGAAAAAGGTTCCAATCCTGCTAAAAGACCGAGCGAATTCACACCTTCTTCTGAGATTGTTACAGAGTTGTTTGTTAGAGGGACAGAACCTGATGCCATTTCTGAGAAATTTGATGAGCTTGAACCAGTTAGTGATTTAAGTGCTTCATATGATGAAGAAAATGAAATTATTACAGCGAATTGGGATCATAGTGAGGATGATGTCCAATTTAAAGTATCAGCAGGTACAGATGGTTCACTTAATGATTTAACCACAACCGAAAATAAAGAAATAGAAATTTCGAATGTCGATAAAGGGGTAACTTATACCATTGAAGTCATTGCAGTAAATGATGATATGGAAAGTGATCCTGTAACGGTAACAGTTGAAGTACCTGAAGAGGAATCAGAAGAGCTTCCACAGGTCAGTCAATTAAGTCAATCATTTGATCCTGCCAATCGCTCAGCGTTAATAAGTTGGCAATATGATCAGAATGGGCCAATTGAATTTGAAGTTGTCGTCCAGGACGGCGGCCAAACGATCGATCAGTTTAACACGAATAGTAAGTCTGTTAATATAACGCAGCTTGAACCAAATAAGAACTATACGATTCATGTTACGCCATTCCTAAAAAATCGAGATGTTCGTGGCCCATCTGCAAGTGTTCAGGTATCAACTCAAGGAATGGAGAATGAAGAACAGCAACAAGAGCAAGAACCAGGTCAAGAAGAACAGCAAAATGGTGAGCAAGGTGAACAACCTAATGAAGAGGATCAACAAACGGAAGAAGATCCATCCGATCAACAAGATAACGAAGAAGATGATTAAAAAGTATTAGTGCTCCTTTGTCATTACGGGATCGATGTTGTAAATACTGCATCGATCCCAATATATTTAAAAACTATAATGAAGCTCAATTGAAATATTGCTTTTCGAAAAACTCAAATACGTTATAAAAAAAGCAGCATGGTAGGTTATACCGTGCTGCTTTTTCTCATTCTCTTTTTCCCTTCTCGACATATATCTAAAAGTGGGCAAATTTCACATTGTGGACTCTTTGCTTTACAATGATATCTTCCAAAGAAAATTAACCGATGATGTGTGTTACTCCACTCTTCTCTTGGCACTTTTCTCATCAGTGTTTTTTCTACTTCTAACACACTATCTTTCCACCGACAGATCCCTAATCGCTTAGATACCCTTTCAACATGTGTATCTACTGCAATTGCCGGCTCACCAAACGCAACAGAAGCTACCACATTTGCTGTTTTACGACCAACTCCTGCTAGCTTTTCCAATTCTTCTTTTGTGTTAGGAACTACTCCATCATAATTCTCGATTAATGTTGTACAAAGTTTACGAATGTTCTTAGATTTATTTCGATATAAGCCGATTGAACGAATATCATGTTGTAGCTCCTCCAAAGGGACACTTACATAATCTTCAGGCGTTTTATATTTCTTAAAAAGATCCTTTGTCACTTTATTTACTAATGCATCTGTACATTGAGCTGATAACACCACTGCGATTAATAACTCAAAAGGGTTATCATGTACTAATTCACATTCAGCATCAGGGAACATTTCTTCAATTTTATCCAATGCAAATTCTATTTCTTTTTTTGTAAGCATAGCTCTCCCCTATTCCTCTAACCAATTATAATATAAAGATTTATCATATGGATGGTCTTTCTTAGTAGTTGTGTTTTGCTGACTAGAATGAAAGGATTTACTTGATTGCTGTGCTTCATGAGAAGATTTTATTCCTTTCTTTTGCCATTCGATCAAAATCCTATCAATATATTTAAAATTAATTTTCCCCATTAAAACTGCTTCTCTTAAAGCAGCATATATAAGGGAAATATCATGGTTATCTTCATCTAACCAATTATTGATCATTTCAATTTCAAATGGTGATAATGGTCTGCCAAACTCCCGCTCAAATTTCTGAAATACTTCTCCAACTTTATTATCAATATTTTCGACTTTCTTTTCAACAGCATATAATTTTTTCCAGAGCGGATCTAATGAATAAGCTTCTTTTATCACTTGATCGTCCTCTTTATCCTCTTCTATCGATAAAATGTCTTTCTGTATCAATTGGCGTAATTGATTGGTACACATTTCGTTTGAAATCGTTAGATGTTGGGCGATTTCTTGAGGGGTTGGGAAGTTATTTCCCTTTCGTTGTGCCCTATAGATTTGTAAAATAATAACTAATTGCGTTTCATTCAAACCAAGAGCAGCAAATTTTTCGATTAATAATGTAGGAAAATTGATTTGATCATGTAAAATGAATTGAATATTTTGTTTCATAGTTTATAACCCACCTTCACCCTATATAATAACACGTATTAAAAAAATCACCCATTCCTCTGCACTGATTATCTAAATTTTCATAGATAAAAACGGTGAATTTGGTGAGGAAACTAAGACGTTCCCATGGAGATATTCTTCGCGATCATATGTTCATCATCGAAGTAAGTGAATACATTATAAAATAGATGATGCCAAAGAAAAATCCGAACATTTATATCTGGACTCTATAACTGCTCCGTCAAAATACTTCGCTTTCCATCAGCATGGCTTCAGCTCGTGCTGTTTAGAAGAGCAAGACCATCAATTGTTGGTGTTGGTCACAAGACGTGAACGCAACTAGCCTTACCAACAGGAGTCTCCGTATTTTGACTGTGCTAAGTCAGATTGTTCGGATTTTCAGTTCCTTCATTTAATTATATCCTAACCCTATCTACACTTATGGGTATAATCGATTCAATAATCTTGGGAACGGAATAGTTTCTCTAACATGTTCCACTCCACTGATCCATGCGACAGTCCGTTCTAATCCTAATCCGAAACCAGCATGTGGTACACTACCGTACTTTCGTAATTCTAAATACCATTGATATGCATCACCTGAGAGATTATGCTCTTTGTAACGCTGCTCCATTAAGGTTAGATCATCAATTCTTGCAGAGCCACCTATTATTTCACCATAACCTTCTGGTGCAATCAAGTCAGCACATAATACAACATCATCACGTTCCGGATCGGGTTTCATGTAGAATGCTTTAATATCTTTCGGGTAATGAGTAATAAACACTGGTTGATCAAAGCTTTCAGCAATTGCGGTTTCCTGCGGAGCTCCAAAGTCTTCTCCCCATTCAATATCTGTAAATCCTTTTTCTTTTAACATGTCAATTGCTTTATCATACGTAATACGCGGGAAAGGTGCTTTAATTTTTTCTAATGCTTCTAGGTCCCTATCTAATGTTTTAAGCTCTAATTGACAATTTTTTAAGACAGATTCCACCATGTACTGCACATAATTTTCCTGTATTTCCAGACTCTCTTCATGCGTCACAAAAGCCATCTCGGGTTCAATCATCCAAAACTCGATTAAGTGTCTTCTTGTCTTTGATTTTTCTGCTCTAAAGGTTGGACCGAAAGAAAACACACGCCCAAGTGCCATCGCAGCAGCTTCCATATATAATTGACCACTTTGCGATAAATAAGCCTCTTCGTCAAAATATTTAGTATGGAATAGTTCTGTAGTTCCTTCAGCGGCTGCACCGGTTAAAATTGGTGGATCTACTTTGACAAAACCTTCCTTTTGGAAAAATTGATAGGTAGACTGGATAATTTGATTTCTGATTTTCATAATGGCATGCTGTTTTTTAGATCGTAACCATAAATGACGATGGTCCATTAAAAATTCCGTACCATGTTCTTTTGGAGTGATAGGATAGTCGGTTGCTTCATGGATAATTTCCATATCCTTCACCTGCATTTCATAGCCGAAAGGCGACCTAGTATCCTCTACGATTGTTCCAGTGACATACATAGATGATTCCTGTGTAATCGATTTTGCTAATTGAAACGTTTCTTCCGATACATCAGCTTTCACTACCACTCCTTGGATAAAACCTGTACCGTCACGTAGTTGCAGAAATGCTATTTTACCACTTGAACGTTTATTAGCAAGCCAAACACCTAATGTAACCTCCTGGTTAAGATAATTTGCTACTTGATTAATTGTTGTTTTCATAATAGTTCCTCCACTATCCTTCGTTACTTAGCGATGATTTTCAACAAATCGTTTAATTCGTTTTGCTGCTTCTTCCAGTTGCTCTAATGAAATAGCATAGGAAAGTCGTACATTATTCGGTGCTCCAAACCCGGAACCTGGTACAACTGCTACTTTTTCCTCTTCTAATAAAGCTGTTACCCATTCATCCACCGTTTTGAAACCATTCATTTCAACTGCTTTTGATACATTTGGAAAAAGATAGAATGCACCTTTAGGTTTTACACATTCAATACCAGGAATAGCAACCAGCCATTCGTATAATTTTTCTAATCGTTCACCAAAGGCTTCTCTCATTTCGCTAACAGGTTGTTGTGTTCCTTTATATGCTGCTTCTGCTGCCACCTGTGCAATAGAAGTCGGGTTAGAGGTTGAGTGTGATGCTAAATTAGACATAGCTTTTATCATTTGTTTGCTACCAATAGCATAACCAATTCTCCAACCTGTCATCGAATGTGACTTTGATACACCATTGATGATAACAGTCTGTTCCTTTAACAAGGGAGAAATTTCTGCAATTGAAACATGTTTTGTTGAAGTGTACGTTAATTTTTCATAGATTTCGTCAGAAACAATTAAAATATCGTGTTTGAGACATACTTCTCCCAAAGCCTCTAATTCTTCTTTTTCATACATTACACCTGTTGGGTTACTCGGTGAATTAATAATTACGGCTTTTGTTTTGTCAGTGATCGCATTTTCTAATTGTTCCGGTGTTAATTTAAATTCATTTTCTTCTTTTGCATCAACAACGACTGGTTTTCCTTCAGCTAATTTTATTTGTTCAGGATAGCTTACCCAGTATGGAGCCGGTACAATTACTTCGTCGCCTTTATTAAGCAACACTTGAAACAATGTATAAAGACCATGCTTTGCGCCTATTGTTACGATTATTTGATCAAGATCATAATCTAAGCCCTGATCTTGTTTCATTTTAGATTGAATTGCTTGTTTTAATTCAACCGTTCCTCCAGCAGGGGTATATTTAGTAAAACCATCATACATTGCTTTTGATGCGGCCTCCAATATATGTTCTGGTGTATTAAAATCAGGCTCACCTGCCCCTAAACCTATAACATCATGACCTGCTTGTTTTAATTCCTTCGCTTTTGCTGTAATGGCAAGCGTTGATGATGGGGTTAAAGTTTGTACTCTGTTTGCAAATTCCATACTTTTTTATCACCTTTCTTATTGAAATGATGGGTTTAATGTTAAGCGATAATGTGATTTGTCTTCTAATAATACATGTTCATACACCAGTCTATCTGAAGTATCAAAATACTTAATTTCAAGAACAGGAAAGCCGTTATCTATGCCAATATCAGATCCCAAATATTCACAGGCGTCACATCGATTTCGCCATTCTGATAAAAGCACTTCTTCTGAATAAAAGGATTCTTTATTATAAACGTCGTATTCCCATTCTTCTTCTTCTGACTGATACATATATATTAACGTTTCCTGATTATCGTCCGTTTCACCATCTACAACATAGTATAACCTGTCACCATGGTATCGTTCAATGCTATGTATGACATCAAGTGAGGTGTTCTCAATCGCTAAATTCCTCACTTCGTCAAAATGCTCTGTCTTACTATTTGTTGCATCTTGATAAAGATTAATGAAATAAACGAAAGCAAGCAGGATGACGATAATAGCTAATGTAACTGTAATCCAAAATTTATTGAGTTCGATAAATGGTAAATATTGCTTTTTCATTGTTATCCTCACTTAAAGTTAATCCAAACATAAGATTATCTTCTTTTAATGTACGATTTAAACTGTCGACAACTTTATACAAATCATCTGAATAAGCAAGTTGTACTGTAGACAGTGTGGTAATTTTTGAATGGCTTATTTGAGACACCTCCGACTGATAATACCGTAAGAAAAGCATGGATAACTTTGCTTACTTTATAATATAGACATTCCTCTTTTCATTTTGATAGACTTCGGTTAATTTTTCAACTGAAAACATGGTAGAATTTAAAATATACTTGGTCTTTCATCAACTGACTGAGCTATTTTCGCTAAGAATTTCGTAATCATCCATACTTAAGCGTACGAAGACAGTGCCTGTCTGTTTCAAAAAATAAACATCAATCCAAGTTGCGTTTAGGCGCTCAATTAATGATTCATTAATTTTATGTGTTTGACTAGGAAAAATAATACTCATATAAGGATCAATTTGTTCAAGAAAGCTTTGTGACGGTGAATGGCCACTGCCGAAAGCTGCTACTTTTAAAATATCTACATCGGCTGTTTTTTGTATTAGTTTTTGTTCGATGGCCGTTTCTTTGTCATTTAAAAATAAAATCGATTCATTACCAAATTGCATCAAAAATGAAATATCGCCATCCTTTGTTTGATCCAATGGCCATATCTTTAGTTGTTCCCATAATATAAATTCATCGTTGAGTTTCCAGGTATCCATTTCAATATCTTCAAATCCAACATTCATGTTAGAAGGTATAATTAACTTTTCGACCTGATAATGTTCCAAAAAATATAATAAATTACCTGTATATTCTTCAGATTGATTCGTAATCACAATTGTTTCTATTTTATCAACTTGCAATTGGCTTAATTGCTCATATAATTTTTTTTGACTACGTTTCGAAGCTGTATTTATTAAAATATGCTGCCCGTGGTGATTGGTTATTAAGCTTGCTTCGCCATGCGGCACATTGAAAAAAATAACATCTAATTCATCGGTATTTAATTCCGGTACATCCGTAATCGCAAGTAACGGAGAGCAAATAATAATTGAAAGTATTAAACAACTTATCAGGCGTATTTTCATCAGGGAAACCTACCTCTTTTACTTATTTAATATTAGATATAGGTAGGTTTTCACAAAGTACGGATGTTTATCAAAACCATTTACTTACACGATTTAGTAAGTTTTGCATGCTTTCATAATGCACTGGTATTTCAGGAATAGATTGAATAAATGTTTTACCATACCGTTTTGTCATTATTCTGTCATCGAACACAAATATCATGCCATGATCAGTATCCTTCCGTATTAATCTCCCGAATCCTTGTTTAAATTGCAAAACAGCTTGCGGCAAAGCAAGTTCCATAAAGGGATTCATCCCTTTATGTTTAAAATAATCTGCTTTTTTCACATACACAGGATCTTGCGGAGATTGAAAAGGTAACTTTACAATTACTAAACAGGATAAATCATTCCCCGGTATATCAATCCCCTGCCAATAAGCGTTTGTTCCTAAAAGAATGGATTTGTCAAACGCTTGAAATTGTTTAATTAATCGATTTCTGCTACCGGTCGAGACACCTTGCCCAATTATCATATATTCCATTAAGAGGTCCGTTTCTTTTAGTATATAGTAACTTTTACGTAACATCTCATATGAGGTAAATAGAATTAACATTCTGCCCTTTGTTTTTTCAGCAATTGAAATGATCGCTTCATTGATAGCAAATATAAAATCATCATTATTAGGGTATTGAATGGCAGGCAGATCATTAGGTATTAAAAGCTGTGCATTGTTACGATAATCAAAATGATCTTCTATGATATATTCTTTTGTTCTCTCTGGATCAAGCCCTAACCTGTCCTTGATGTAATGAAAAGAATGATTCATCGTTAAAGTTGCACTAATTAAAATAATCGATTCTCTTTTAGAAAACAAATGTTCATGTAAGGTTTCTTTTACGGAAAATGGTTCATGCTGAATAAAAACCGCATTTTCAGCGCCTTGTTGATCAATTTCCAGCCATGTGACAGCTTCCATGTTGTCTTCTACTAAAAGCTGTCGAAGCTGTTCTTTGATAGATAAGATTTGTGTTTTATCCTCAGCTCTTTCATCTGCTAACAGCTGTGCCAATTCTGTTAGCATCATCAGTATCCGGTAAATACCATCAACAAGTTCTGTTTGATTGTTATGATTCCAGACAGATTTTAGTCGTCCGACGTCTGTAACTGACTTCTGTTGTTTACTTTGTCCTTTTACAAATTGATACAATTGACGGAATACCATATCTGTTTCAAATTTGACCGTGTCTAATTGTTGTTGAAATGGTACGCTATGGGCATAGCTCTTCTCCAATTGTTGATAAAAGGCTGTTAACTCAAAGTAACTTAAAGAATCTCCCAGATAATTGGTTGCCATTTGTTCTAATTGATGTGCTTCATCAATAATTAACCTTTGATATTCAGGAAGAATGGACTTTTCTGCTAACATGTCTATCGTTAACAAAGAATGGTTGGTAACTATAATGGAAGCATTTTTTGCTTTATTTTTCATTCTCTGGTAAAAGCAATAATTTTTCCAGACGTTATCTGTTTTTTCATTATTTACTACTATTTGATAAAATATAGGATACTTCTCTACAGGAAATTGTATTTCATCAAAATCTCCAGTAGTCGTTTCTGTTAACCATACGATAATCATTGCTTTTAATAAAATATCCTGATAAGAGCGATAATTTGAATCGTGAAAAAACTGCTCGAAATTTTGCAGACTTAAATAATGGTTTTTTCCTTTTATCATTGCTGTTTGAACAGGTATACCTAGCTTTGCTAAATCCTGATCAATTAATTGTGATTGTAAATTCGTATTAGTAGTACTAATCACTACTTTATTTTGATGATTTAACACTTCATAAATAGCCGGTATTAAATAGCCAATAGTTTTACCAAGTCCTGTCTCTGCTTCAATGAGAGCATGCTCCTTCATTCGAAAATGATCATAAACCTTCTCACTAATTATTACTTGAGCTTTTCGTTTTTCATAGCGTTCAAAGACTTGAACTAGTTTGCCATTTTCTTCATACATTTCATCCAAGTATTTGGAGAAGTCATATGGGATCCTTGTCTCTACAATACTTGTTTCAGCTTGTTTCTTTATTGCGAAACCTCTAACTTCCTCTAGATCCGTTCGAATAGCATTAAATTCTAGTGTCTCACATAATCTATAGAAATCTGTACGTAACGGTTGAGAAATGGATAACAGCTGATCAATAACATTTTTGGGCAAGGATTGAAATTTATTCATAAGTAATATCAATAGATCTGCCGTTACTAGGGCATCAGAAATTGCTCTATGTGGATTATCATGACTAATCTTTAAATATTCAGCTAATTCATTTAATTTATAACTGGGTGCTTTGGGCAATAAAATTCGTGCCAGTTCAACCGTATCCACCACATAAGGTTGAATTTTTTGTTCACCAACTCGTTCTAGTTCCTCATTCAGAAAAGTTAAATCAAAAGGAACATTGTGCGCAACTAAAATGGCATTATCTAATAAATATTTAAACTCTGGTACGATTTCGTCAAAGACCGGTTGTGATTTTACATCAGCATCCGTTATCGATGTTAATTGAGAGATAAAAGTTGGAATAGGCTGTTCGGGATTAATTAATTGATTATACTGTTCTGTTATTTGGTTGTTTTCAATGACTACTAAGGCAATCTCTATAATACGGTCACCCTTTGATGCCGATTGCCCAGTAGTTTCCACATCTATTACAACAAATTTTTGCAAAAGACCATCCCCGATTCTTGATAATTCAATAAAATTCGTAGTTTGTTGTCAAACGGTACATGCTTTTATATATTTAAACTGATACTCTTCTATTCCATCCTTTAAGTAACTGATTGGAATCTGATAAAACTGTAAAAAACAAACTCTTATCATTGTGGATAAGAGTTTGTAGTCATTTAAGGCTTGATAATGGTGGTTCTTGCTCAATAATCTCTTTTATATTATTATTTTCATCCATTACAGCCACTTTTGGTTTAAATTCTTTTAACTCTTCATCAGATAAAATACCATAAGAAACAATAATAATAATATCTTCAGGCTGAACCAGACGAGCAGCTGCACCATTTAAACAAACTACTTTACTGCCTCTTTCTCCAGCAATCACATATGTTTCTAATCGTGCTCCATTATTGTTGTTTACAATTTGCACTTTTTCATGCGGTAAAATACCTACTTTATCTAAAATATCTTCATCAATTGTAATACTACCTACATAATTTAAGTTCGCCTCTGTTACACGTGCTCGATGAATTTTCGATTTCATCATGGTACGTAACATCATTGTTCCCCCTAAACAATTGCTTTAGGTACAGTCCCGTTCTCACTTACAATAATATTGTCAATTAGTCTTGCTTTTGTAAATTGAACAGCGACGGCAATAATTATTTGTTGGTCAATATAATCCACTTTCTTTAGAGTAGGAAATGATAATAGATCAACATAATCAATTTCACCGTTTGTATGTGCCTCTATATATTTTTTTACTTTCTCTATAATCATAACAGGATTTTTTTCACCGTCAATAATTAATTGTTGACCAAATTTTAATGCTTTATATAAATGGTTCGCCTCTTCTCTTTCTTGTTTGGAGAGGTAGACATTACGACTGCTCTTGGCTAAACCATCTGCTTCTCTAACTGTCGGCACAGCAATCAACTTTGTAGAAAAATTAAAATCATCAATAAGTCCTTTAACAACCGCTACTTGCTGTGCATCTTTAAGACCAAAAAAGGCAAAATCAGCTTTTGTCATATGAAAAAGCTTGGTTAATACAGTAGCAACACCATCGAAATGTCCTGGTCTGCTGTTTCCACAAAGCACATCTGTTCGTTTCTTAACTTGGATAGTAACAGTAGCTTCTTGAGGATACATTTCCTCAACAGGAGGCATAAACAGAATGTCTACTCGGTGTTCTTCTGCGATTTTCTGATCCCGTTCTGCATCCCTTGGATAACGTTCGAAGTCTTCATCAGGACCGAATTGCAGGGGATTGACAAATATACTAGCAATTAATACGTCCACATATTTTTTACTCTCATCCATAAGTGTAGTATGACCTTCATGTAAATAACCCATAGTAGGTACAAAACCGATTGTATTATTATTCTCTTTTAACGTATTTGTAATGGATACTAATTCGTTAACAGTACGTACTATTTTCACATCTATTCCTCCAAATTCAGATCATTCGCAAGTTGCTCATCCATTCTAAACGTATGCTCTTCATCTGGGAATTCTCCTGCCTTAACTTGCTGATGATACTGTTGAATAGCGTTTTTAATTTCACTTCCAACTTCACGATAGACTTTTACGAAGGAAGGTTTGAACCCTACTCCATATTGAAGAATGTCATGATAAACTAGAACTTGCCCGTCACAATCTTTACCAGCCCCAATACCAATAGTAGGGATCGATATATGATTAGTTATGTGCTTTGCTAATCGATCTGGCACACATTCTAATACAACACTGAATGCCCCACTACCTTCAATATTTTTTGCATCTGCAATTAACTGTTCAGCTGTAACTCTGTCTTTGCCTTGGATACGATATCCGCCTAATACATTTACTGATTGCGGAGTTAATCCTAAATGACCGACTACAGGGACTCCAGCTTCAGTCAGTTTTTGAATAAGTTTTATCGTATCTTCAGACGCTCCTTCGACTTTAAGGGCTTGGGCATTCGTTTGTTGCATAATTTTTTGTGCATTTTCCATTGCTTTCTCTAATGATAGATGATAAGACATAAATGGCATATCTACAACAGTAAATGTATTAGATGCACCACGAGTAACAGCTTTACCATGATGGATCATGTCGTCTACCGTAACTTCAATCGTTGAGTTATAACCTAATACAACCATCCCTAACGAATCACCCACTAAAATCATGTCAACCTCTGCTTCTTCTGCTAATTTTGCAGCAGGATAATCATATGCAGTAACCATGGAAATTTTCTCGCCGTTTTGTTTCATTTTTTGAAATTGAATCGTTTTCTTCACCCTTATACACCCTCACCATTTAATTTCTGCACTGTAAATAATTTTTTCCACACTATTATCGTTGAGAATAATCAGTGCACCATCATCTGTGATGCCTTTCACCGTCGCAATATACTCTTCTTTTGTTGTTTTAACATGAATTTTTTCATTTAATTTATATGCATGTGCTAACCATTTTTCTTTAATTGGTTCAAAGCCTGTAGCTAGATATGTTTCATAAGCGGTCTCGAAATCACGCAAAACCTCTTGAATAATTTCCAGCCTATTCCAATCCTGTCCAGCTTCAATGTTGAGCGAAGTAGATTTTTTTTCAAGGTCTTCCG
Source organism: Gracilibacillus sp. HCP3S3_G5_2 (assembly GCF_052063305.1). Lineage (NCBI taxonomy): Bacteria > Bacillati > Bacillota > Bacilli > Caryophanales > Bacillaceae > Gracilibacillus > Gracilibacillus sp. HCP3S3_G5_2. Next base: position 151,859 of record NZ_JBQHXU010000008.1, read on the forward strand.
GAAAATCTTCAATGGATTGGTTGACATTAATACCGAAGCCAATGATTAAATATTGAATAGCTTCTAATTCTGCTTGCATTTCTGTTAAAATACCCGAAATTTTCTTATCCTTTATAAATAAATCATTTGGCCATTTAATTTGAATTTTTAGCCCTGTTATGCGCTCCAGTGTTTCTACCAAGGTTACTGCAACAAACAAGGTCATCTGTGATGCTTGGTGTGGGGGTATATTAGGACGAAGGATGAGGCTCATCCATATTCCGCCGTCGTGATCAGATACCCAACTCCGATCCATTCGTCCACGACCTGACAACTGTCGATTGGCAGTCACAATGGTACCATGTTCTGCACCTTTTCTAGCCAATTCATGAGCTAAATCTTGTGTAGATGCCACTTCTTGTCTAAACTCAATACGTCTACCAAGCCACTTTGTATTTAATCCCCATTTTATCGTGCTTTCATTGAGCTTTTTTGGTTTGGCTATTAATCGGTACCCTTTCTTTGGAACCGATTCAAATTGATAACCATCTTTTTTTAATTCATTGATGTGTTTCCATATTGCGGTACGTGAAACTTCCAATTTCTCTGATAAAGCTTGTCCAGAAATGTATTGATTATCTTGTTCGGCTAAAATAGCAATTAATTCGTGGCGTTTATTTGTTGTCATATTGTAACCACTCTCTTATCTCATTTATATCATTCTTTATTTTCTTTGAAACAACAGCCTTCTCCGTTTCCACTAGCATTTCTTGTATCCAGGGTCCTTTCTTACAATCTGGAAAAAAGGAAATAATATCGTTCCCATTAATCACTAATTCCTCTCTGTTTTGGATAATCAAGCTTTGTTTAATTGTTATGATTTCTTCACTTTTAATTCTTTTATTGTGAAGCAATAAACATAAACTAGAGAAGGCTTCCACTAAGTTTTCAGGCAGACGATATATAATCCATTCTATCGGTTCTTTAGCATAATCTTGCATAAGTTGTATCAACAGATGACTATCTTTTTTTATTCGGTTGGATAATTTCCATTCTCTTATCCAGGTAGATACTGTTACATCTGAAACGTTTAGGTTCATATACGCGATAAAAGCTGCAAAACCTGGCAAGGAGCTATTTATTCCCTCAAACACTTTTTGTATAGTCTTATTTTCAGAAAAAATCGGTAAATGGTTAATGATATTGGTGTGGAATAAAGATTGTTTTGCTTGATTAAAATAGGTTCCTTTTAACGTTTTTTCCCATTCAATGGAAATTCTTTCGACTGCAATCTTTTCTAACCATTTTCTGTTATCAGTAATAGCATGTAACGCTTCATGGTCTAATGCAAAACCTAATTGCCCTTGAAAACGAATTGCTCGCATCATTCTTAACGGATCCTCTAAAAACCGTTCGCTTGCATTTCCAACTGTACGAATTAACTTATTATGAATATCATGCTGACCGTGATAGGGGTCAATCAATTGTAATGATTGATCCATTGCGATTGCATTCATGGTAAAATCTCTTCTCGCAAGATCTTCCTTTAAGTCTGAGACAAAATCAACATTATCGGGCCTTCTGAAATCACTGTAGCCTGATTCACTTCGAAAAGTCGTCACCTCAAAAGATACACCATGATAACGTACTATGACAGTACCATGTTCGATACCGGTAGGAATAACTTTCAGAAATATATCCTGAATTTGTTCCGGATATGCAGATGTAGTAATATCTATATCTTCTACATTTCTTCCTAATATCGAATCCCTAACTGCTCCACCTACAATATAAGCTTGGAATCCTTGTTCTTGTATCTTTTGGACAACTTGCTGTGCTAAATTAAATAGATCAAATACCATTTTATTCACCTAACACTTCTGCATAGACATCTTCATATTGCTTCTTAATGTTGTCTGAAGAAAAATGCTGTAGTACTCTGTTTTGGGCATTAATAGAGAAATTTTGCCACTTCGCAGAGTCGTTTAGCAGTTCTATTGTTCTCGCTGCAAATGCCTCGATATTTCCAACCTCTTCGACATAACCAGTTACACCATCATTGATCACTTCTGGTATTCCACCAACATTGGAACCAATACAAGGTACACCACAAGCCATTGCTTCTAATAAAACTAACCCAAAGCTTTCTTTTTCAGATAACAACAGTTTAATATCTGCCATCGAAAGTAAAGAAGGGATATTTTTTTGTTTGCCAAGAAATTGAACAGCATTTTCCAATTGTAATTCTTGGACAAGGTCGTAGATTCTTCCATATTCAGGGCCATCTCCAATTAACAGAAGTTTAGAAGGGACTTTTTTATGTACTCTTGCAAAGGTATAAATCACATCTTCTAATCTCTTCACTTTACGGAAGTTTGAAATATGGATTAATACTTTCTCATCTTGATGGATTCCACACTTTTCCTTCAACTCCGTTTTATTTTGTGCTTGATACTCCTGTTCATTAACAAAGTTATAGATGACATGAATAGGGCGCCTGATCTCTAACATTTCTTTTGTTTGGTTGACCAGACTATGTGAGACAGCTGTAATAGCATCAGAATGTTCAATTCCAAATTGGATCATTTTTTTCAAGCTATGGTCAATACCAAGAATCGTAATATCTGTTCCATGCAGAGTGGTAACAATTTTGACCGGATGCTGTGCCATCTGTTTAGCTAAAATAGCACAAATAGCATGTGGTACTGCATAATGGGCATGAATAATATCTAATTGTTTCGTATCAATGACTTCTGCTACTTTCGTTGCCAAAGCTAAATCGTAAGGTGGATATTGAAAAACAGGATAATGATTTAACTCTACTTCATGAAAATATATATTAGGATTAAATGAGTTCAAACGAAATGGAACACTAGATGTAATAAAATGAATTTCATGTCCTTGTTTTGCAAGCATTTTTCCTAGCTCAGTGGCTATTATTCCCGATCCACCCACTGATGGGTAACAAATAATGCCTATTTTTAGCATGTGGCAACCCCACCTATTCTAAATTTTATGACTATAGATTGCGCCATTCAAAAAAGCCTGCGTCAAGCGCTCTTATCATAACCTCTGCCCCACCTAAGTTTGTAACGAGAGGAATTTGATAAACGTCACATAAGCGCATCAAAGCACTAATATCTGGCTCATGAGGCTGTGCTGTTAACGGATCACGGAAAAAAATGACCAGATCAATTTCATTAGTGGCTATTTTTGCACCTATTTGCTGATCTCCACCTAAAGGGCCCGATTCAAAACGTTGGATAGTTAAACCTGTTGCTTCGTTAATTTTTTTGCCAGTAGTACCCGTTGCATAAAGAGTATGATTTTTTAAAATGGTTGTATAAGCCACTGTGAAATTTACCATATCCGTTTTCTTCTTGTCGTGTGCTATTAAAGCTATATTCATTCGTCTCTCTCCCTATTCAAGTATATTTTCTAATCCATAAACTAAAATATCTAGCTTCATTACTTGATCAATTGCTAGTTTTACCCCGGTCATAAAGGACTGACGATGAAATGAATCATGTTTTATTGTAAGGTTTTCTCCTGTGGAACCGAAGATTACTTCCTGGTGTGCGACAAGTCCTGGCAAGCGCATGCTATGGATCTTCATACCATCCACATCTGCACCTCTTGCACCTGGAATTGTTTCTTTTTCCTCGGGATGTCCCTGTATTTTTGCTTCTCTTACTTCTTTTATTAAGGAAGCTGTCTTTACTGCTGTTCCAGATGGGGCATCTAATTTATTATCATGGTGTTTCTCAATAATTTCTACATCTGGAAAGTATTTTGCTGCCCATTTCGCAAATTGCATCATCAGTACCGCACCTAAAGCAAAATTTGGTGCAATGATCACACCGATCTCTTTCTCTTCTGCTAAATCGGTAAGCTCTTCTAATTGTTCTTCTGTAAACCCAGTTGTTCCGACAACTGGTCTTATTCCATAATTTATCGCTGTCTTTGTATGTATGTACCCAAATTCTGGTGTAGTCAGATCGACTAATACGTCTGCTTCTACAGATTGAAAACATGTTTCGATATCGGTATAGATAGTAGCATCAAAATTTGGCAACTCGTCAAACTCTTTAATTCGTTTACCTTCAAATTTATGATCTAAACAAGCAACTAATTCCAGGTCTGCTTGTTGCTCTATCATTCTTAAAGCTTCACTGCCCATCTTCCCTCTGGGGCCAGCTACAATTACTTTTACTTTAGTCATTGTTATCCTCCTGTTTCTCTATTCTTGTCCAACGGTCTTTGTCCCGTGATTCAATTTTCTGCATTGTTTTTTCAAAAGCTTCAGTTAAACTAATATTTTGTGAATTAGCGAAACAAATCATTACAAAGAGAAGATCACCGAGTTCAGCCTCAATGGTATTATCATCTTCAGAACTCTTTTTAGGTTTTTCCCCATAATGATGGTTCACTTCACGTGCTAATTCACCAATTTCTTCTGTAAAGCGGGCAAGCATACTTAGTGGAGAAAAGTACCCTTCTTTAAACTGTGAAATGTATTGATCCACTCTATTTTGCATATCTTGCATACTTTCTTTATTATACATTTAACACCCTCCAGAGATAAAGTAAAAAGACAGATGTATAAAATACATCTGTCTTTCATCATATTTAATCTTAATCATTATTTGCAAGTAAAAACATCGAAGCAAAGCGAATCAACTCTGCCACCGCAACTAGTGCTGCTGCAACATATGTTAAAGCAGCTGCATTTAAAACTTTTTTCGTTTGTCGCTCTTCATTATTACGGATAATTCCTGAAGAGACGAGTTGACTCATTGCACGATTAGATGCATCAAATTCAACTGGTAATGTGACAAGCTGGAACAATACTGCGAATGACATGAAAATTACCCCTACAAGAACCAAATCCATTAGTCCAAGGAATATACCTGCAAGTATAAAGATAAACGACATTCTGTCTCCTAGCCCAGCGATCGGAACTAGTGCATGACGAAAGCGTAAGAAGGCATAGGCTTCTGCATCCTGGATAGCATGACCTACCTCATGAGCAGCGATCGCTGCGGCAGCTGCAGAATAGCCATGGTAATTATTACTGGATAGACGTACAACTTTCTTTCGAGGATCATAATGATCAGATAACACACCTTTTGTTTCTTCAATCGATACATGATACAAGCCATTATCGTCTAAGATTTTTCTTGCAACTTGCGCCCCTGTTACCATATTTGAATTCATTACTTGCGAATATTTTTTATACGTGTTTTTCACTTTAGACTGTGCCCAGAGTGGGACCAGAATTAAAATAGCAATATAAATTAAATACCCGAACATTTTTTCATTCCTCCATTATCAAACATCTTTCTAAGGTCAATTTTAGTCAAACAATAACATTATGTCAATTAAAAAGATTACGTAGATTCTCCTCTGTATTTTGCCCAGGCAACATAAGATAAACTCAGGAAAATAAAACCGAATACGATAAATATCAACCACTTTGTGTAATGGGCATTTGCATTATTCATCGTATCGATATTAAGCTTTGATATTTGTGAAAAGGTTTCCTCTAATACGATATTATCATAAGATGGTTCATTATTAATTAGTAAGTGTATGGAATTTTGATAATCTTGATATTGTTTGTCATTTAAGTGTAATTTAACAACCGGAGAGATTGCTTCCACGTAGTAAATAACCTCCTCCATTTCAGCTTGATTAACCTCTTTTTGCTCGAGAAGCTTATTCATCTTTTGTTCTAATTCAGTTTTCCAAGTTGTCCATAAAGGCGCATCCTCTGATGTCATAGCATCCCATAAAATTATCGTCTGTTGAGCTGCTAAAGATTTATCAGAAGCTGTTGCTTGGTCATCTCGAAGTGTTTTTAGACAATTCTCAAGGTATTCTCTCATTATCGGTTCGTATGTAGCTTTTTCTTCGGCAACTCTCTCCAAAATAGTTATTTGATTATTTTCGATAAGTTGTTCCGCCACATGATAGCGCTGCTCTTGAACAAGTCGTTCAAAGGTATACATATAATGATCATCACTTTGAGCTGAAAGATCGAATGAATAAAAAGCTTGTATTAGTATGAAGGTGAAAAAAAACGAAAAAAAATATAGAATTCGCACAACTACCCCTTCTCCCATCTTTCTTTTCTAAAATGTATGAAAGACCCTGTCTAGTTATGCATTCGAATGAAAACCAATCAATCAAAATGATTCTATAATTCTCTTATGTTTTTCTTTACCGATATCTGATAAACGGTAAAGATAGTTATAATCGATAACCAAAAAGTAAGGTAGCCAATATGCTGTTGATATTCAGTTAAGCTTCCATAAACTGGCATCATACCATACACATAGTCAATCAATTCATTATGTAGTAACCAAACTGCTGCAATCGCTAAATGCTTCAATTTAATATTATATAGAGGGGCATACAAAAAGGCTTGAATTGCCATCGCACCGTGAGAAGCAATCAACATATAACCTTGCCAGCTTAAATCCCCATTTATGTAGAGTGTCAGAAGATTCATTACAACTGCCCATACTCCGTATTTTACAAGTGACGTAAATGCTAAAGCTTCAATAACAGGTACACTTTTTCCTTTTAAAATAAAGAACAAAAATACAGTGAAAAACAAACTTGCTGTTGGACTGTCAGGTACAAAAGCAAGAAACTGAATGGGTGTATCTCTTAACTGGTTCCCATACCAGAAATAACCATAGATAGTTCCGACTAAATTTACAATAAATAAAAGAGCAATAAAATAAGGATGGTACACTATTTTTTGCAGCATAATAAATTTCCTCTCTATTTTAACGATGTATAAAGTGAGACGATGATCAGTGGGGGTTTTACAGACATTTAGCACCATGAAAAAATAGTTTGCTGGTGTTACAACTCAGCACTCCAAAATAAAATCCAATACAAAACCCTCGCTCATGTTTGATGACGAGCGAGGGTTTTGATCTATTCTTCTTCTGCTGCTTGTTCGTTTACTGAAACAATAAACTCTGCAAGTTGCTGTAATTCTTCCTCAGTACCTTGAAATTGATCAGCAGGCATCGTACCGATACCATTAACTGCGATATCTTTAATTTCTTCCACATCTAAATCGATACCAATTAACCCCGGTGCAGCTCCCCCGCCTGTTAAATCTCCACCGTGACAATTAAGACAGCTGTTCTCTTCATACAGGGCATATCCAGGATCAGACTCATCTATTTCAACAGTTGGTTGACTATCTGGCCACTCCGGTCTATTGTTTTCTGCTTTTTCTTCCCAGTCAACGTGTGCTGCTGCTTCATAAGTTAACCAAAATACAGCCGCAAAACTAAGAAGCATTAACCCGGTCGCGATTGGACGTTTATGTGGTCGACGTTCTTTCCCTCTATCTAGGAAAGGTGCTAAGAAAAGTGCTCCAAATGCTAGTCCTGGCATAACAATGGCACCTAATACAAAAAATTCTGCACTCGCAAATTTATACTTCAATAATTGATATAAAAATAAGAAATACCAGTCTGGCAATGGTAAATAACTAGTATCAGTTGGATCGGCCATCTTCTCTAATGGTGCAGGGTGTGCAATAGTTAAGCACAAGAAACCTACTAAAAATACTGCCCCTACTAACCATTCTTTTAACAAGTAATTAGGCCAAAACGCTTCCGTTCTACCAGGATATTCCGAATAATCTTTCGGAATAAACTTTTGTTTGTCAGCTGTAACACGCGAATCACCGACAAACTTCATCCCTTTTCCTCGTTTCACTGCTATCCCTCCTTCGTTAGCTGTATTCTATAGCGGACCAGAAATCCCTTGTTTACGAATCATGATAAAGTGAATAGCCATCAACACAAATAGTGCTGCTGGTAAGAAGAACACGTGAATCGCAAAGAATCTAGCTAATGTTTGGGCCCCTACAATAGATGGATCCCCATTTAGTAGTGTTTTAGCCATTTCACCAATAACAGGTACACCTTCTGCAATTTCAAGTGTTACTACTGTAGCAAAATATGCTTTATTATCCCACGGTAATAAGTAACCGGTTAAACCTAGTGCAAGCATTACGAAGAAAAGAAGAACACCTACCATCCAGTTTAACTCACGTGGCTTCTTATAAGCACCTTGGAAGAAAACACGTAACGTATGTAAAAATAACATCACAATAACCACACTGGCTCCCCAGTGGTGCATACCCCTTACAATTTGACCGTGCGCGACTTCTGTTTGTAAATAATAAACAGAACGCCATGCATTTTCAATATCAGGCACGTAGTACATCGTTAGAAACATCCCTGATAAAATTTGAATGACTGTAACAAAGAATGTTAAGCCACCAAAGCAATATACGAACGCGGAAAAATGATGCGCAGGATTCACATGCTCTGGTACTTCGTGATCCGCAATGTCACGCCAGAGTGGGGTTATATCCACACGTTCATCTATCCAATCATAAATCTTCTGTAGCATCTATTAAGCCCCTCCTTCCTGAACCGTATTCTCGATAATATTTCCAAGATATAATGTTCCGTCTCTCACTTCATGTTCAAATAAATCTAATGCTGCATTCGGTGGTGTATCTGGAACATTCAAACCATTTTTGTAATATCGTCCATCATGACATGGACAGAAGAATTGGTCAGGATAGTCTGGATTCCCAGCCCAGTTTACGGCACAGCCTAAGTGTTTACATGTTGGTGATAACGCTACAATTTCATCATTTTCATCTATATAAACCCATGCACTGTGTGTTACGTCTGACGTGTACCAAGCATCGACTTGTTCAACAGTCCAGTCAAACCGTTGAGGCTCTTCTGTTATTTCCGATACATCAGCGACTGCCTGCATATCACTACCACCTGTAGCTTGCAAAACTGGATCAATGGCAAAACGAACCATTGGTGCAAGCATACTAGCAGCCATAAATCCGCCAACACCTGTTAATGAATAATTAAGAAATTGACGACGGGACACTTGTTGTTTTTTCTCTGACATTATTTACCCCCCTCTACACATATTCCGACTTCATGGATTATAATCTCTTAACATTACTAGGACATTACTATGATAGCGCAAACTAAAGTTATGGTCAATAAAATGTCATCTATAAATAGCTATTTTCTATTAAGAAGTTCTCTTACCAATAACTTCTAATTAACTCACTGATCTGATTTACTTGCTCATCCACCCATTTTTTGGTTTGCTTGGTTTGATAGTCTTCAATAGTAGTTGCAGTTAACCATATCAAATGATGCTCTAGAAGATGCTCATGCTTCTTCCAGTTTACATCATAGGTAAGTAGAAATACATGTTTGAAATGATTATTAGAAAGCATGCTTGTCCACTGATTAAGCATCGCACTTTCTTGTTCATATTTTGTACAACGTATATATGTATAAGGTGGACTTAACATTATTCTACCCGTATAATTTCGTTCTAATTCATCTGATATAATCTGTAACGTCTTCGTTTGATCTGCTAATTTTATTGCTTCTGATTCTGTTTGTAAATCTAAAGGTACTAGTGGTATACAAAGAGTATCAATATACTCTTTTGATTGAAAAAAAAGTTCAAGATCTTTCTTTTTCCACTGCATCTATTATCCTCCCTGCTATGACTGTTAGAACATGAAATATTTAGACGGATGTTAAGTAGACAAGCATTCACAAAAAGAAACGGAATATCCCCAAATGGGTCTCCCGTTTAGCAATTATTCACTCTTAATAATATAGGATGCTTCCAATTTTTTCAATTGTTCAGAATATTGTTCAAATAATTGTTGATTTTTTTGATCTAAAGCTTTATTAATATTTTGGAGTAACATTTCTTTTTTATATTCATATAACGAATACTCCAACCACTCTTCCGCTAGTTTCTTATCACTTTTGGTCAAGAAATAGTCATCTGGAATAAACGGATTATCCTCTAATACTTTCATATAAGGGATACATTGTTTGGAGTCTTTAAAGTTGAGTTGTACATATATTGGCTCTTTAGCGTGCAACCGTATATCATGGAACGACTTATCAGCATCTGTTGTCACAATGTGTTTTTTATAAAAACGAAAAGCTATCTCTTTTGAACAATGTGTAGAAATGATCATGGCTCTTGGACAAAAACGAGCTTCCAAAACAAAGTGAACATGCTTCAATAACTGTTCATGATTCAATAAATAATTTAGAATCCAAACACTTTCTCTTTTTTTCAACTGATAATTTCCTAAAAACCATTGAATAAATGATTTTTTATCCTCTACACGAATTGAAGTTTCCAATTTCACTTCCCCTCCATTTAAAAGAGAGTATCATTATTTTGATCTTTCAACCGTTCAGTATATTGTCGTATATCAAAATCAGATGGTTCTAAAACCATATATTCTTCAAAGACCTGCACCGCTGTACTGATCCTCCCTTCCTCTACTAAAAAATATCCATAATCCTTTAAGAAGTCGGTATCTTCCTTAATTTTATTGTATGCATTTTGGTACGCATTTAATGCCTGTTTATACTCTTCTTCCTCATGAAAGGCTTTAGCAAGCTCCCAATAAAAAATACCATCTAACGGTTCGATAGTAATTTGTTCAGTAAGAAGGTCAATAATTTCCGAATGATTTCCTTGCTTCTTATATGTCTCTACTAGGAATAAGAGTGCTTCCTGATATTCATTATCTAACGCTATCGCCTTTTTCACTAACTCAAATGCTTTGTCAGCCTCTCCAGTCTTAAATGTGATTCTGCCTGCTGTAAACCACATTTCCTTATTAAACGGGTCCATTTCTACACCTTGATTAGCTGTTTGATAGGCTTCTTGTATCATTCCTTCTTCTTCATATGCTTTAGCTAAATACAAATACACAGAAGGATATTCTAACTCTTCTTCCAACAGTTTTTCCCAAGCATGAATGGCTATTTCAAATCTCTCGGACTTATACGCTAAAAATCCGTAGCGAAAGAGTGTTTCCGGATCTCCAGTATCAAGGGTTTGATAGTAATCGAGGGACGCTTCAAACTCGCCGTTTAAAGCATATGCTTCTGCTAATCGACTGGCAATATTAACCCCAGCAAATTCTTCGTTTTTTTCCTTGATTTTCTCATAATAGATAATTGATTTATGGTATTCACCGGAGGAAAATAATAATTCACCGAGAGCAAAATCGATGATTGTTTCTTCAGGTGCCATATTTTTTGCAATAAGTAATTTTCTTTCTGCCACTTCAAACAAACCTTGTGCTTGATATAGGTCTGCAAGTTGGACTAATGCTTGAAGGTAATTATCGTCACCTTCTTCTATCTCATTCAATAACTCAATTGCTTGTTCATCCTTATTATCGTCAATCATAATATCTGCTAAAAATAATTTTGCCTCACTATTACCTGGTTCTGTATCAACGATTTCTTCTAAAAGAGATTGTGCTAAATCATGATTACCTAATTCCATGAAAATTTGTGAAATTTCCAGCTTAGTATCTATATCTGCTGAAGAAGCGGTTTCGTTAAGTAACGATAGAGCCTTCTCGACTTCTCCAGCATGAATCATTTCAATTGCTTGTTCAATAGTATTCAATGTTTTCAACCTTTCTTTATAACGTATCCATCTCTCCTTACATCTTATCGGATAACACCCAATACAGCAACTAAGACAAATTATTAATAGCAAGCTTTACTTGATACACAACTAAAAAAGATCCACGTTTCATTTTAGTTGAACGTGGATCTATCACTACGTTAACTTATCCGGAAACCCTACTTTATGTTTTGCGTAATAACAAAAAACAAAGTAGAAAATATGCGGACGCTAACTTCCTGATAAATTTTGCTATCCATTAGTAGGAATTCAAAACCCCTGTTGATGGAAGTTTTACTTATTTAGTTTAACAAGGAATGTAAATCTTCGAAAAAATTTGGATAGGAGACGGCAATACATTCAGCATCATGTAATTCTACTTTTTCATCCGTTAACAGAGACGCAATCGCAATCATCATTCCAATCCTATGATCACCGTATGACTCCGTTACACCGCCATGAAGCTGTGTGTTCCCTTCAATGACCATACCATCTTTTGTACTAGTAATAGTTGCACCTAGTTTCGCTAATGTTTGAACTACTGATTCTATTCGATCTGTTTCTTTAAAACGCAATTCTTCTGCATCCTTGATAACCGTTTGACCGGATGCTTGCGTTGCAAGTAACGCAATAATCGGAATTTCATCAATAATTCTTGGAATAATGTCCCCTTCGATTAGGGCACCTTTTGGCTCGGAAGCTTCTACCGTAATATCACCTATCGGTTCCCCACCAATTGTTCTAGTTTCTGTGACATTAATCGTAACCTCCATCAGCTTCAGCACATCTATGATCCCTGTTCGAGTTGGGTTCAAGCCAACATTTTTAATAGTAACACGGCTTCCTTCCGTTATAGCAGCTGCTACCAAGAAAAAGGCTGCAGAAGAAATATCACCTGGCACTTCAATATCACAGCCGGTTAATTTTTTATTACCAGCTATTTTTACTTTTGTACCCTCTACCTCTATATCAGCACCGAACGCCTTTAACATATTTTCCGTGTGATCCCGCGTTTTCGTCACTTCTTCAACTGTCGTCACTCCATCTGTTAAAAGACCAGCTAATAAGACACCTGACTTTACTTGAGCACTTTTTACAGGTGGCTTGAAATGTATAGGTGATAAATGACCACCTCTTACAGCCATTGGAAGTAACCTTCCGTTCTCACGGCCATCAATTTTTGCACCCATCTCTCGTAGAGGTTTGGCAATACGATCCATTGGCCGTTGAGAAAGAGAAGCATCGCCGTATAATGTAAAATGATATGGTAATCCGGCTAAAATACCCATCAGAAGTCGAGCAGTTGTACCGGAGTTACCTAAGTCAATCGGTTGAACTGGTTCTTTTAATCCGTTAATTCCTCTTGACTCGATCCATACAGTACTTTTTTCACGCTTAATCGAAACCCCCATCGCTTGAAAAGCACTTATGGTTGACAAACAGTCTTCACCAGCTAAAAAGTTCGTGATCTTGGTTTTTCCTTCCGCTAAAGAACCAAACATTACTGCTCGATGAGATATCGACTTATCTCCTGGCACCACCATATTACCTGATAGTGTCTTATTTTCAAATGCTAATACTTTTTGCGACAAGATAGACCTCTCCTATTCTTCAATCACCGTATCATAGTGATTTTTCTTTAAGATGGCTTGACTTAATTCCTGATCATTTTTGTTTTGGAAGCTTAATCGTAAAACACCAGTAATTCCTTCCCTAATCTCCAGTATTTCAATATTCTTAATACTAATCTCGTGCTTTGCCAATATTTCGATTACTTTTAAGATCGCACCAGGTTGGTCAAAGATATCAACATATACATCGTAATAGGATGGAATAGCTCCTTGCTTGCGAGTATCTAGGCCATCACGATACTCTCGTGCTTGTTCTAGATATTGCTGAATCTGTGTTTGCTCTCCAGTGTCAATCAATTCTTTTAAATGTCTCATTTCTTCTATCCAATCTTCCAAAAGACGACTCATTTTCGATCGGTTTTGAAAGAAGATATCTTTCCACATTGTAGGATTACTAGAAGCAATCCGTGTAATATCACGAAAGCCTCCAGCAGCGAGCTTATATATATATGGATGGGTTTTTTGCCACCTTCTTGCCTGATGAACTAGTGATGATGCAATCAAATGTGGGAAATGTGAAATGACACTTGTCATCTCATCGTGTTCTTCTGGCTCTAAAATAAGAAATATAGATTTGGTTGGCATTAAAAGTGCCTGTAATCTGTCCACATCCTCATCTGAAGAACTTCTAGTTGGAGATAGAACATAAATTGCATTCTCAAATAAATGTTTCTTCGCAGCTTGTATTCCTTTCTTATGCGAACCCGCCATTGGATGTCCACCTATAAACGCTATTTGAGGGGAGTTAATTTTACTTGACGCCTCCATAATAGGACCTTTGACAGACCCAACATCTGTTATAATAATCGGCTTTTTAAACGGAATATGATTTAACTGGTTAATTAGCTCCACTGTCACAGAAACTGGTGCAGCTAAGATACAAACATCCGCCTTCACAACTGCTTCTGCAAAATCACTATAAACCTCATCAACCATTTTATTCATTTTGGCATATTCAAGCGTACTATAGTTAGAGTCATACCCTATTAATTGTAATTCTTTGTTTTCTCGTATACTTAAAGCAAGCGAGCCTCCAATTAAGCCGAGACCCGCTATTAAAACCGTTTGCTTCACGATTTATTCTCCTTTTATATTGATGCTAAATATTCTCTTATGTTGGTTACTAATTCACTCATTTGTTCTTTAGAACCGATCGTAATCCGAACACCATCAGGGTGCCCTAATGCTTCACCTGAGCGAATGATGAATCCTTTTTTCAATAAGTATTCAAATAATGCATCACCAGATGTCGGTAATTTCACAAAGAGGAAATTTGCCTCTGAATCATAATAGCTTAAACCTAACGCATCACAGCTTCTCATAAATTCTCTTTTATTAGCAATATTTTGATTGTAAGTATTTTGTAAAAATTCTTCATCTTCAAGCGCTATGAGAGCAGATAATTGTGAAATGGACGTTGTATTAAATGGCCCACGTGTTATATTTAAATAAGTCGCAATCTCCTCTGATGCGACCCCATAGCCTACACGTAAATTAGCAAGACCATATGCTTTTGAAAATGTCCTTAATATTACTAAATTCGGATATTCAGTTAATAAGCTAATACTATCTGGATTTTTATTTGCTTCTATATACTCATAATAGGCCTCATCTAAAACAACCATTACCTCTGATGGACATCTGTCTAAAAAATTCACTAACTTATTACGACTAATTAATGAACCTGTTGGATTATTAGGTGAGCAAAGCCATACCACTTTGGTTTCTCGATTGATTTTCTCAAGCATTGCTTCTAAATCATGATAGCCATTAATTAGAGGAACTTCGACAATTTCTGCCCCTTGAATTAATGCGTTATGTTTATATTGTGGGAATGTTGGAGTTGCCATTACTGTATTCGATCCTTTTTCTAAATAAGTGCGGCAAATAAGATCGACTACTTCATCAGAACCACAACCAAAAATTAATTGCTTCTCTCCAACCTTTAATTTACGAGATAATGTTTCTCTCAATGCAGTCGCATGTCCATCTGGATAAATTTCCAAGTGATCGATCATACTTGGGATAGCTTCTTTTACTTTTTCAGAATAACCAAATGGGTTCTCATTTGAAGCTAGCTTCACTATCTTAGATAAACCATATTCTTTTTTTACATCTTCTATTTGTTTACCTGGTGTATATGGTGACATAGTTTGAAATACTTGTTTTGCTTGCAATGGTTTAACTCCTCCCAATTTACTTATTTTTCTCTTCTAGTAGGTCTGGCCTTAGTTTAACTGCGTCGTTTAAATATATATGTTCGATTTCCTTTTGCGATTTAGATGTATTAACCGTCATCATCACCCGAATGCATTTAGGTAGACTACCAGGAACATTGATCTCCGGCATGCACATTACTGGAACATACTTCCATCCATCAATAAGTCTTAGAGCTTTTGCTGGAAAAGTGGCGTTTAAATCAGGTGTTACGGAAATCATCACAGAAGCAATCATTTCTGGATCGATATCATTCTCTTTTGCCATTGCCTCCATCATTTCTTTTGTAGCTTGGACCATTTCATCCGCATCATTGTTCTTTACAGTAGTTGCTCCCCGTATCCCTCTTATCATTATGAACCCAACTCTCTCATAAAGTTTTCTAGAAGATTGGTGAGGTCTCGATCTGATATATTTTTAGTTACAGGCTCTCCTATTTCTTGTAACAATACCATTTGAACGGTTGAATTCTCTGATTTTTTATCTTTTTTCATACGTTCAATAAGTTTTTCAACAGGCATGGATGGTAAATCTAAAGGGTAGTGATTAATTGATAACCAGTTATAAAATGGTGTATACGGTAATTTACTTTTTAATTGTTGTTCACTTACTCTTATGGCAAATAGCATCCCTATTGCAACTGCTTCACCATGCGTAATCTTCCCATATCCAAGCTCTGCTTCAATCGCGTGACCTAAAGTGTGACCAAAATTCAAATATTTGCGAATGTTCGATTCCTTCTCATCTTGTTCCACTATTTTTGCTTTTACGGAGATCCCTTTTTGTAGATGATCTGTCATTTTTTTTGGGTTTATCTCTTCAGTAAGGTCTACTTCCAATATATCCTCCAAGTAAGCTACGTCACTAATAAAACCGTGTTTGACTACTTCGGCATATCCTGACCGTAATTCTTTATCGGGTAATGAATGTAACGTATCGATATCGTAAAGTACTGCTTGGGGTGGATAAAAGTTTCCGATTAAATTTTTACCTTCAGGATGATTAATCGCTACTTTACCACCAACGCTACTATCATGAGCTAAAATGGTTGTCGGTATTTGTATATAGTCAATCCCTCTCATATAAGTCGCTGCAACAAAACCTGCTAAATCCCCGATCATGCCTCCACCAAGTGCAATAATTAGTGATTTTCGATCCAGTTGATAGTGAATGGCATCTGTTAATAATTGATAATATTGCTCAATGCTTTTCGAAGCTTCACCAGAAGGAACTACACTTATAAATACTTTAGCTTTCTTTGGCAAATTAGTGGTTACTTTCTCTGTATAAAGGTCGTTTACAATTGAATCGGTAATAACTAAAATATTTTGGTAGTCTTTCGGTAAATACTCTTTCAAATTTTCCAAAATACCCATTCCAACAATAACGTCATATTGATTGGTACTAGTAGTTATCGTCTGCTTATGCATGTTAGAAGCACCTTATTTCCTCACGGTATTGCTCTATCGCATCCTTTAATTTTGGAAATTGATCATTCGGAAATTGTTCTAAAATTGCTTTAGCAATTTCGAAAGCTACTACATGCTCCATTACAACAGCTGCAGCAGGAACAGCACATGAGTCAGATCTTTCAATACTAGCATTAAAAGGATCTTTCGTTTCAATATCGACACTTTGTAATGGCTTGTATAGTGTAGGGATAGGCTTCATAACACCTTTAACAATGATTGGCATCCCCGTTGTCATACCACCTTCAAATCCACCTAGACGATTTGTTCTTCGGTAGTAACCTCGTTCTTCAGACCAGAGGATTTCATCGTGTACCTCACTGCCATTTTTACGAGCTGCTTCGAAACCAATACCAAATTCCACACCTTTAAACGCGTTAATACTTTGCACTGCTCCAGCAATACGACCATCTAATTTCCGATCATAGTGCACATAGGACCCAATCCCTGCTGGAAGTCCTTCAACTGCCACCTCACAGACACCACCGATGGAATCCCCGTCTTTCTTTGCTTGATCAATCGCATCCATCATTTGTTTTCCAGCTACCTCATCTAAACTCCGAACAGGAGAATCTTCTGAAATGCGAATCTTCTCATCTATTGATAAATCCGGCTTTTCTTCTGCTTTAATTCCGGCAATTTCCTTTACATATCCGACGATTTTTATATCTAGTTGTTTTAATAATGTCTTTGCAACAGCACCTGCAGCAACTCGTGCTGTAGTTTCCCTTGCAGATGAACGTTCTAAAATATTGCGCATATCCCGGTGTCCATATTTTAGTGCGCCATTTAGATCAGCATGTCCAGGTCGTGGACGAGTTACAACACGACGGATATTTTGATCCTCAGGTACGGGATCTTCTCCCATTACATCGATCCAATGCTTAAAATCATCATTATGCACGACTAGTGCGATCGGTGATCCTAATGTATAACCATGACGGACACCACCTACTATATCTACTAAATCTTTCTCTATTTGCATTCGCTTCCCTCTTCCGTGTCCTTTCTGACGACGCAGAAGCGAATCATTAATATCATCTTGCGTAATTGGCATTCTTGCTGGTAATCCTTCGATTATTGTTGTTTGTTGTTTACCATGCGATTCACCTGCTGTTAAATATCGCATTGTTATCCCCCTTGATAATTCATTTTTGTAATACTATAACACAGCATGGAAGATTTGTGCGCAGAAATTTTCTGATTTTTTGCAATTTATTTTTTTCCATAAAAAAAAGTATCCATCACTTCTAGTCCATATTTTTCGGGTGAAAATATTTGCTCGGTACTTCCAACGAAAAATACGCCGTCATCTGCTAGAGCTTCACTAAATTTATGATAAATCATACTTTTTGCATCTTCTGTAAAATAGATAAGCACATTTCGACAAACGATTAAATCTATATTGGATGGGTACTTATCTGCTAGCAAATTATGTTCTTTAAAAGTGATCGTTTGTTTTAATTGTTCATCAACTTTATATGTATCACCTTCTCGGTGAAAATATTTCTGCTTAATATCAGCAGGTACTTCTTGTAACGCTCTCTCATTATAAATGCCTTGCTGTGCTCTAGCTAACACATTAGGATCTATATCTGTTGCTAAGATGTCGATGGATTTTAAATTCCAGAATTGATGAGCGATAATTGCTAAAGTGTATGGCTCCTCACCTGTTGAACATGCAGCACTCCAAATCTTTATTCTACACTTCGATTCTTTTAATGCCGGCAAAATTTTATTTTGAAGAACTTTCCACCTTGTTGGATTGCGATAAAATTCTGATACATTTATCGTTACTTTATCTAAAAATTCCTGGAGTAATTGTTGATCATTATTGATTGCCTTAAAGTATTTATCAAAGGAATCATAGCCTCGTTTATTCCGTAATGAAGTTAAACGCCTTTTCATTTGGACTTCTTTGTACAAGGCTAAATCGAGGCCGGTCTTTTTGTATATTTGACCGATAAAAGTCTGATAATCTGTCATGTCTCTTCTCCCTTATAATATCAGATATCCTATATAACTTATGAGAGCCATTTGTCTACATTCTTCTCATAGCTTTGTATTTCTTCTTTGTTGAAAAACAGATTAATTTCTCTTGCTGCACTTTCAGGGGAATCCGACCCATGAATGATATTTCGATGGGTAACCATTCCATAATCTCCTCTGATTGTACCCGTTTCTGCTTCCTGAGGATTTGTTTTTCCCATCATTTTTCTAGACGTTGCAATTACATTTTCACCCTGCCATACCATTGCAAATACAGGACCAGAAGTAATAAACGATACTAAGTCATTAAAAAAAGACTTTCCGTCATGTTCCGCATAATGCTGCTTTGCCAATGTTTCAGAAATAGTCATAAGTTTTGCTGCTACTAATTTAAAACCTTTTCTTTCAAACCTAGCAATAATTTCACCGATTAAATTACGTTGTACAGCATCTGGTTTTATCATAATGAATGTCTGCTCCATACTATTTCACCTCGTTATATTTTTCTATTTCCTATGTAATTAGCAATATTAGCTAAAGCTTCTTTTGCTTGAATATTTGGCAATATATTAAGTGATTCATATGCTTTCTGCAAATATTGATCACTAACTTTTCTAGCTTTTGTTATGGCATCTGACTTTGCTATTTTGTTAATAATAGGCTGCAACTGATTTTGGCTGATATTCCTATTATCTACAAAAGCCTTTTCCAACTCTTGTCGGATGGAATGGTTTTCCATAGCATACAATACAGGTAAAGTAATGTTTCCTTGAATCAGATCACTTCCAGCTGGTTTACCCAGTTCTTTTTCTGAAGCAGTAAAGTCTAATATATCATCAATAATTTGATAGGACATCCCCATATAGTAGCCATATCTGACTAAAGCTTTTTCTGTTTCATGGTCTGCGTCAGCAGCAATAGCTCCTAATTGACAACTGGATGAAATTAACAGTGCTGTCTTCCTTTTTATCCTTCTTAGATATACCCTTAAATTCTGCTCTAAGTTGTATTTATCTTTAATTTGTTCAATTTCACCAATTGTTAACTCCATCATTGTTTTAGCTAATATTTGATGTGCTCGGGGTTTATCTATTTCTGTAAACTGCTGTAGTGCTTTAGCAAATATATAGTCACCAGTTAACATGGCTACTTGATTGTCCCATTTAGCTTTTACAGTTGGTTTGCCACGCCTTATATCTGAATCATCGATTACATCATCATGTACTAGCGATGCCATATGGATTAGTTCTAATGAACTCGCGACATTTTTGATTCTATTAAGGTTGTAATCTCCAAATTGAGAAGCCAGCAGTACAAAAACTGGCCTCAGCCTCTTACCCCCAGCTTTTAATAATTGCGTAGATGCTTCGTGTAAAATTGGTTGGTCAGCATAAACTGTTTCTTCTAATGCATCTTCAATTAATGATAAATCTTTTTTTAAAAATGCGTATGTTTTAGCAAGCTTCATTTATCTTCACCTTTATTTCTCCACTTGTTTTTCACCTAGATGCATAGCAGCTACTCCACCTGTATAACTTTTAAATCGGACATTAACAAATCCAGCATCTTCAAATAAATGTTTTAATGCTTCTTTTCCTGGAAAATCTTTCGCTGACTCGTGCAGCCAAACATATTCTTGATAACTTTTCGCGAAAATCTTACCAAATACAGGCATAATATTCTTAAAATAAAAATAGTATAATTTTCGGAATACAGCTCCTGTGGGCTGTGAGGTTTCAAGGCACACTACAATTCCTCCCGGTTTAACTACCCGATACATTTCCTTCAAAGTTTGTAAATAATCTGGCACATTTCTTAAACCAAAACCTATCGTCACATAATCAAAATAGTTATCCTCAAATGGTAAGTCCATTGCATTTCCGTGAATAAACTGGAGATTTTGTACATGATGATCGGTTTGTCTTTCTTTTGCAACTGAAAGCATATTTTGACTAAAGTCAAGTCCGATTACAGCTCCGCTTTCTCCTACAGCTTCAGATAATGAAAAAGTCCAATCCCCTGTACCACAGCACACATCTAATGCTTTGGCACCGGGTTGTACTTGCATCCGTTTCATCACGTCTGTTCTCCATTTTTTATGTCTTTGGAAGGAGATAATGGAATTCATAAAATCGTAGTTATTATAAATTTTCTCAAATACTTGATGTACTTTTTCTTCTTTTGATTGCTTTGTCATTGTGATAATCCTTCTTCCAACACCATATTCCACTTTTTCTTTAACGAATGGTAATTAAATATATCTAAATCTTTTGGTATTACTATATCTTCTTTACTTTTTGCAGTGATTTGATCTAAGTCCAGATGGGTTTGCAATAAATACTTTTTCACCTTTTTCTCGAATTGCTGATGATCATGTATGCTTCGAACATTTTCTAATATTAATTGACGAAAAAAAGTTTGCTTACCTCCACGCAGCTGTACTAATTCATATTCCAGGCGTTTAGCTAAAAGCCATGTAGTTAGATATGGTAGTTGATCTGTTTTTTCAACAAAACCGGCTACTTTCTCTATTAGTTTACATTCAATTTCTTTATAATCACTCAGAAAACTATCAAAATCATCATAACTGGAATAATAAATACTCATTTTTGCTTGAGTCATTTCATTTATCCCATCTGCAAGCAAACGAATAAAGGATAAGTTATTATGGTTAGCTAATAAATAATAATAAATACCTGAATAATAATCTCCAGCCAATACTGTTAATTGCTGTTTTTTTACATTCTCATCTTCTAAATTACTGCCTATTTTATCATGAGTATTAAGCGCAATTTGTACTAACATAGTAGTCTGAACTAATGCTTCTTCATCAGGTTTATCCTGAACCAATTGGTGAAGAGCAATCAGTTTATGTATATCTAATTCAGGTTCTTCTAAATGCTTATCCAAGAACTGTTGGTTAATTGTTTGTGTTATTAAGTTAGTATAATAATTAATCGTTTTTATGTATGTCATCAAACTCACCGCAATTCTTCAAAATCCTACTCTATATTAACATAGTATAGCATAAGTTTACATCTTACACGCTAGATAAACTTGTCTTTTTAGGAGGAAAATTTCAAGAGGAGTATTAGGATTAGATGGTATGAAAAAAGGGTGCGGATTGCACCCTTTTTTGCCCATATGTAATACCATATTATTTTACGATATCTTTAAGGGCTTTACCTGGTTTAAAAGCAGGCACTTTGCTTGCTGGAATTTCGATTTCATCCCCAGTTTGTGGATTACGCCCTTTACGTGCAGCACGCTCGCGTACCTCAAAATTACCAAAACCAATTAATTGAACTTTGTCTCCATCTTTAAGTGAATCCATGATAGATTCAAAAACTGCATCTACAGCTTTTGTTGCATCTTTTTTAGAAAGTTCACTTTTTTCTGCAACTGCATTAATTAGATCTGTCTTGTTCATGATATTCACCTCCTCCCAATAAAGCTATAATTTTCATAAAAGAGAAAAACTTATAGCTAAATGCCGTCCATAAATTATGGACAAGGCTTATAATAACTGAGAATGAAAGATAATTCAACAATTATTCGCTTTTCATAGAGAAAAAATTATTTTTTTCTCCAATTACTGATAAGTTATCATGAATGTTATCACATGTTAAATAGGGATGCAAGTGTTTTCAAACGTTGATTTCATGATATTTTTAGTAATTAGGTCATAAGATTTATAACTATTACCTATTATTGCCAAATATTTAACGATTTATGCAAAATAAAAAAGCGTAATGTTGATACATTAACGCTTTTTCAATCTTTTTTTATAAAATGATTGCAATCAATCCACCTGATCCTTCATTGATGATTCGCTCTAAGGTCTCTTTAAGTTTGAATCTAGCATTTTCAGGCATGAGAGACAGCTTCGCTTGAATTCCTTCTCTTACAATTGAGCTTAACGACCTTCCAAAAATGTCTGATTGCCAAATGGACAATGGATCCTCTTCAAAATCTTGCATTAAATATCGGACTAATTCTTCACTTTGCTTTTCAGTACCAATAATTGGTGCAAACTCAGATTCAACGTCTACTTTTATCATGTGGATGGATGGTGCCACGGCTTTTAATCGAACCCCAAACCTCGATCCCTGTCTGATAATTTCTGGTTCCTCTAATGCCATATCAGTTAATGCTGGAGCAGCTACACCATATCCTGTTTGTTTTACCATTTTTAAAGCATCAGCAATTTGATCATACTCTTTTTTAGCGTTTGTAAACTCCTGCATCAATTGAAGTAAATGATCTTTGCCTCTGATTTCCTCACCAACAATTTCTTTTAATACTTGGTCATATAACTGATCAGGTGCATGCAGATCAATATCCGCTATACCTTCACCCATTTCAATCCCTGCAAGTGATGCCTGCTGAATATAATCAAATTGATCAAATTGACCTATTACATGGTCTACATCTCTTAATCTGCGAATATCTTTAACAGTCTCTTCAATAGCAATTTGATAATTTTGTCTTAACCAATGCGATTCATCTAAAACTAGCACCCAGCTTGGTAAATTTACATTTACTTCAAGTACTGGGAATTCATATAGTACTTCTCTTAGTACATTGTTAACATCGTGTTCAGTCATGCTCTCGACACTCATCGACAGTACTGGAATATCATATTTTTCCGAAAGATCTTGCCTTAATAGTTCCGTTTCCTGATTATAAGGCTGTACAGAATTGATAATCATGATAAAAGGTTTACCAACTTCTTTTAATTCATCTACAATGCGTGATTCAGCATCTTCATAATCTTCTCTAGGTATTTCTCCAATACTTCCATCTGTCGTAACTACAATACCCATTGTCGAATGCTCTTGAATTACTTTTCTCGTGCCAATTTCTGCAGCATCATGAAATGGAATTGGTTCTTCATACCAAGGAGTATGAATCATACGCGGTCCATTTTCATCTTCAAAGCCTTGGGCACCGTTAACAGTATAGCCGACACAATCGACTAATCGGACATTTACATCTAACCCTTCTTCAACTGTTAATGACACGGCTTGATTGGGCACAAATTTTGGTTCAGTGGTCATGATTGTTTTTCCTGCAGCACTTTGTGGTAATTCATCTTGTGCACGCAATCGGTCACTTTCGTTCGTCATATTAGGTAAGACCATCTTTTCCATAAACTTTTTGATAAATGTAGACTTACCGGTCCGAACTGCTCCAACTACACCTAAATAAATATCACCATTCGTCCGTTTTGAAATATCCTTGAAGATATCTACCCTTTCCAAATGATCCCCTCCCGATCTATTCGACTTCATCATTTCTTCGAATCTTTGACAATTCTATTCTATGATGTTGTCCTACTAATTTATGCTAAATATTCGCATATTAAATAAACTTTCCTGGTATATACGCCATATGGATTATCCAGTTCTATCTCCAACATATGATGTAAGTAAATTGTTTATTCTCAAAAAATTAGAAAAGCTTTTTTATGCTAAGCCGAATATATGGGGATCAACAAATACGACACTTCCTATCTAAATGAAAAAAGTAGTTAATATGCAAAAGGGCTAATTCACAGTTCTATTTTTGTACATTTTTATAGTAAAATAAAAAACTTACCCTCATAAGGATAAGTTTTTTAGCTAGATGATTGTATTACCATCCTTCTTCAATATCAGGTGCAAAGACCGGTTCATTGTCTTCTACGGTGTAAGGAATACTATATGCAGGAACAACTGGATGCTCCTCTATTAATAAAGGTCTGATATCCTCTCCATTAATATAGGAGTGGTCTTTAGCCTGTAAAGCTTGATAAAGTTCTATTCGATAATCGACCAATAATTGACCATCACTACTAATATAAACAGGCAAATTATTATCAGAATATGGACTGTTTACTGTTGGAGGTGCATCTAAATTAAGCTCCTGATAATCTAGTTCATAAACCCTGTCTTCCACTTTATCGCCAAATGGAGGGTATGTGTGTTCATCACGATAGATCGTTAATCGTTGCTGAATGCTCCTAAGCTCGTCTGCCAAATGCAAGTCAATGACTTTAACTGTTGGATTTTCTTCGACATCAACCAGTACATATTGATAACTACCTCCACTTTCAAAAGCTGTACCAGGAATCGTTTGAATAAACCCTGCCTGCTTGAGTATACTAAAATCAATGACATACTTTTGATATAAAGGTGTATCACTATCCTTCGTTATAATCGGCAGCATACCGTTATTTTGCTCTGCATATTGATCAATACTATTTTGGACTACTTGTAACTGTGTATCATGATCAATTTGATTTTGACTGAGATTATCAGATGGGTACATACAACCTGTCAATAAAATAATACTAAAGGTGCATACAATTAATTTATGTAACATTACGTTTTGGCTATCCTCCTTATCAGGCTGTTGATGGTCCACTAATAACCACTAAAGCGATTATAATACCACCTATAACTAAACAGATATAGGCAACAAATGCCACAATACCTGATAGAATTCCTTTTAATTTATATCTACTAAGTAAAATTAAAACCATGGATAGTATAAGAGCACCCATGCCTCCAAATGATATCCACATTTTCATCAACGGATCTGACAACTGACATTCACCCTTTCTAACAATTCTATAAAAAGAAATATACCGTTACATATTATAACATAAATTTTTTTGTCTAGAAGAGCAGGAAATTGTTTTTATTTCTACAGTGCATGCGAAAGTCAGGCATGCATCGACCAACTCAAAAAAGTTATAAAGAAGCAGAAATCAATTAGCCTGTGCTTATACAGGAATGCTATTATAAAGTTTAGAACAAAATAAAAAAGACCGAAGTAGTAGGGGCAAAATCTACTCCGGTTTTGACTAAATAAATACCCATCATCACCCTGAAAGTGAATGCTTGTGCGATTTATTGTATGCGAAGCAATGTACCCTTGCATCCTCATGTGCCTATAATGTTAGTTTTTAAATAATTTACTTAATGTATTCATATCCTTAGGCATATTATTATTCGTAATTGCTTTCACAATTTTATCTTCTTTTTGTTTGGAAACTGGTTTTCCAGCAAGCTTGGATAATTGCTTGACTAATTGTCTCACTGTTTTTTCATCAGAAAAATCGGCGTTCTGTACAGATTGTGCTACCTTCATAATTTGATCAGGCTGGACATTTGATTTTTTCTGGATCTGATCAAACATATTTTGTTTAAAATCACTCAAATTAACTCCTCCTAACTACTATAGTCATTTTTATAGTATGCATGGAGGAGTTAAACAGTTAATCCGTACGCCTATTTATAAGTAATGATGAAATGTCGTCCACTTCATTCGTTCGGTTTCTTGTCATTAGGTCGTCCACTACTTCTTTTGGAGATCTTATTTCATAAATAACATCATATATTCCGGTAGTAATCGGCATCTCAATATTCTCTTTTTTGGATAATTGATATACTGCCTCTGTTGTACTTATACCTTCTACAATCATCCCCATTTTATCAAGAACATCACGTAAAGGCATCCCTTTTCCTAATAGGTTACCCGCACGCCAGTTACGGCTGTGAACACTTGTACAGGTAACAATTAGATCTCCAACTCCAGACAGACCGATAAAGGTTAAAGGATTAGCACCTTTGATCGTTGCCAGGCGGGAAATTTCAGCTAAACCTCTTGTAATAAGAGCTGCTTTTGCATTATCACCATAACCTAATCCATCCGAAATACCTGCTCCTAGGGCGATAATGTTTTTAAGAGCTCCTCCTAATTCTACGCCAATAATATCCTTACTTGTATAAACACGGAAATAATGATTCATGAATAAATCTTGACAATAAGCTGCTAATTCAGTATTTTCAGAGGCAGCTGTTAATGTTGTAGGATGCTTAACACTAACTTCTTCTGCATGACTCGGACCCGATAAAACAACAACATCTTCATATAAATGCCCTAATAATTCCTCTTGGATCATTTCTGAAATACGATAATGACTGTCGGTTTCAATCCCTTTACTGCCGTGAATAATAACCACTTTATGATCCAAGACCCTATTCAATTTTTGACAGATTTCTCTTATTGCTTTTGTTGGGACGACTAACACTACGGCATCTACTTGTTCAACAGCCTCACTCAGGTCAGCATAAATGGCTAATGAGTCGGGAAGTAGAATATCAGGTAAATATTTTTGATTTTTTTTCTCCACTTCCATCGCTTGCTGTTGATCCTGGTTATGCGTCCACAGTCTTACATCGTGATTATTATCACATAAAACCATTGCAAGTGCTGTGCCCCAACTACCTGCCCCCAGAACAGCTACTTTTGACATACCTATCACCTCTAACTTCGCTTCCGAGCATATATTTTAATTGGTGTACCTTCAAAACCAAAAGCCTCACGTATTTGATTTTCAAGGAACCGTTCGTATGAAAAATGCATTAGCTCCGGATCATTAACAAACACTACAAATGTTGGTGGTTTAACTGCCACTTGTGTTGCGTATAACACTTTTAGTTTATTACCATGCTTTGTAGGTGCCGGATTAACTGCTAGAGCATCCATTATTACATCATTTAACACGTTTGTTTCAACCCGCTTCGTGTGATTCTCACTTGCTTGTACTACTTTCGGTAAAAGTGTGTGAATTCGCTTTTTCGTTTTAGCAGATAAGTATACAATAGGTGCATAATCCAAAAACTGGAAGTGGGCTCTCACATTATCCTCAAATTCTTTTATTGCTTGGTCATGTTGCTCAATAGTATCCCACTTATTGACAACAATTACAACAGCTTTACCTGCATCGTGAGCATAACCAGCAATCTTTTTATCTTGTTCAATAATACCTGTTTCTGCATCAATTAATGTAAGGACAACATCAGATCGCTCAATTGCTTTTAGCGCTCTTAATATGCTGTATTTTTCGGTAGTTTCATAGATTTTTCCTCTTTTTCTCATACCAGCAGTATCAATTATGACATAATCACGATCATCTTTACTGAAATTCGTATCTATAGCATCACGTGTTGTTCCTGCAATATCACTGACAATTACTCGTTCTTCATTCAAAATTGCATTAACTAAAGAGGATTTACCGACATTTGGTCGCCCAATCAGACTAAAATGAATAACATCTTCATCTACTGGTTGATTCTCTCTCTCTGGAAAAAGTTCGACCACACTATCCAATAAATCACCTAATCCAAGACCGTGGGTACCTGAGATAGGATGAGGTTCTCCAAAACCTAAAGCATAAAATTCATAAATCTGCTCACGCATTTCCGGATTATCAACCTTATTTACGGCTAATACTACAGGCTTATTTGACTTGTATAATATTTTAGCAACTTCTTCATCAGCCGCAGTAATCCCTTCTCTTCCATTTGCGAGAAAAATAATGACGTCAGCCTCTCTAATAGCAACTTCTGCTTGTTCTCGCATTTGAATTAATAACGGCTCATCACCGATTTCAATTCCACCAGTATCTATTAAACGAAAAGTGGTATTTAACCACTCTGCTTCTGCATAAATTCGATCTCGGGTTACTCCTGGAATATCTTCCACAATAGATATTCTTTCCCCTACAAGCCGATTAAAAATAGTTGATTTTCCTACGTTTGGCCTTCCAACTATTGCTACAACTGAACTTCTCATGAAGGCACATCCTTCCTAAAATTAATTTACTAAGTTGTTCCTGTTTGTTTTACTTTACTAAATTACCACAATTAAGATAAATAAAACAAGTTAATTTATAAAAAGTTAACATAATATTATTATTGTATACTATCTAATGTTTAACAATAATATATAACTCATCACTAAGGGCATGACTGATTCCATCTAATATAGCTTCTAAGTTAGCAGCGACTTTGTCCATTTCTTCCTTATCGTCACAGATAAAAATGGATGCGCCTGCTGTTACCTTATTAGCATTGGTAGTTATGGTAGCCAGAATGGCTTTTTCTAATTCCATCAATCTCACTCCTTATTTTTCGAATTAGATTCTGATGGCATTCGAACAGCATTTTCTAAGACTGGCACTGATTTAAGAACTTGTATTGCCTGATTTAAATCCTTATTTTGTGGTAAGATAAATACCCCTATACGGCCGTCATCTAAGTCACGTTTAATAAGAGGCACTAACGCAGGGGTTCCAGAATCTCTAAATACCCCCAGCGAAACAGAAATATCGTGCAAAATAGCCTGTCTTTGACCTAAATTTGCAATCGAAGAGCGGACATCGAAGGTTTTTGGTTTTAGTACAAAACCCATTCCATACTTCAAGATTTCTTCTTGTCGTTCCGGTAAACCGATATTCATAATATAAATATTGTCCACGTATAGACCTGCTCCATCAAATGATACCGGTGCATGTTCAATTTCTACAATCTCTCCAAGAGTAGATCCACTCATATATTTACGAATGATGAGATAACAAATTATTGTAATTACTATTGCTACATAAATATTCCACACTAAGTAAGTTAACGTTCCTAATAGCGATGTGAAGATCACTAAATAATTTCTACTCTCAAAAGCAATAGCGATACCCTCAATATATGTATTACCTCTCGGGACTAATTCATAGCTGTCCATTTCTGTCAGTGTCTCTCTTTCCATGTTTCGAACTTCTCTAAATTGAGACGCTGCAATTGTTAAGAAAGTAACAGCTGTGAATTCTTTCTCCATTAACGCTGGTACAGCAACTGCCCCAAGACTTGCTGCAATAAAACCTAGAGCCAAATGAATAATTTTCCCATGTAAATAGGTTGGGTACTGACGATAATCCGTTTTTAACATAACAAAACGTGCAACGGTACCTATAATAATTCCAAATAGAATAGGATAAGTGTATTCATTCACCAGTTCCACCTCTTTTTAAATTCTACCATTTTAACAACATTCTCTATTTTGGATATGATAAACTCCCAACTATGCTGGATAGCAACTAGCAATAAGATCGAAAATAAGATACTAAAAAAATACGTATCATTAATCGTATATTGTAAGTGATAACTTCTACAGATAATACTGTACAGAAGTTGACCAAAGCTTAATCCTGCAATTATTATGATCATTTGCTGATGTATCATTCTTGAGCAAATTTGCAACATTAAGAAACCACAAATAACAGCCATAACCACAAATGAAAAATCATTCAGAATTGGAGATGTAATCCGCCAAATGAAATAAATAGCATACAAATAACTTATCAACAAAATAGAAAAATACTGCTTAATTGTCAGTTTGCTTTGGATAGTTGCCAACACACTAAAAGCTAATAGGAAAAGAAATGCGACATTCATAGGCAAATCAATGATGATGAGTTCATGAGGTAGTAATATTAAAAACAAGAGTAATACGACCGAATATGTATACCGCTTACGTGGTTCGGACATAAAAAAAGTAACAAAACACCACAATACCCAACATAAATAGATGGTTAAATATTGATACATAGACATCACCTTTAACAGTATGGACGATTTTCCCGCTTTTAAACCTTTTATTTGATAGGAAGAAAAGAAGGTGAGAACTATTAAGGATGATTAGCTTGTTGTTACGACTTTTCACTTCAGCAAATTAAAAAACATGCTACTAATCGTAGCATGTTTTTTAATAATTAATCTTCCTTATATTTATTCAATTTATCTCCAATCATATCCCCTAATTGGAAGCCTGATTGGTCATCATCACTTTCATATTGCTTTATTTCTTGCTGGTTTTTCTCTTCTTCAATTTCTTTAATGCTTAGTGAGATACGTTTATCTTCTTCACTGACATCAAGTACTTTCACATTGACGGTCTGTCCAACCTCCAACACTTCACCCGGTGTTCCGATATGCTCTGTAGAGATTTGTGAAATATGAACGAGACCTTCCACCCCTGGCAATACTTCTACGAAAGCTCCAAAGTTAACTAACCGTTTTACAGTACCTTCTACAACATCATTAACGGAAATTTTCTCTTGAATATCATCCCAAGGACCAGGTAGCGTTGCTTTATGAGACAATGAAACTCTCTCATTTTCTTTATCAACTGATAGCACCTTCACTTTGAGCGTATCACCTTCAGAGACAACGTCGGAAGCTTTTTCTACATGTGTATGTGCAAGTTGTGAAATATGTACTAAACCGTCCAATCCACCAATATCTACAAACACACCAAAGTCGGTAATTCGTTGAACTGTCCCTTCGATTTCCTGACCTTCGTGAAGAGAATCAAGTAATTCACTTTTTTTCCTTTGTTCTTCTTCTTCAATAACAGCACGGTGAGATAAAATAATTCTGTTCTGTTCCTTATCTAATTCTACAATTTTTAATGTTAGCGATTTATCCTGGTAGTCTGCAAAATCTTCAACATAGTGGGTTTCCACTAATGAAGCCGGAATAAAACCTCTGACACCAACATCTACTACAAGGCCACCTTTGACAACGTCACGGACTGTAGCTTCAATAATTTCATTATTTTCAAACTTTTCCTGTAAGTCTTCCCAAGCTTTGTCAGCAATTACTGCTTTTTTCGATAACACAACTTCTTCGTCTTCTACTTTTTTTACTTGTAATTCAAGTTGTTCACCTTCACTAACTGCGTCACTAGCTGTTTCTATACGAAGTGCCGAGAGTTCACTAATTGGAACTATCCCTTCTACTTTATATCCGATATCGACAAGTACGTGTTTATCTTCTACCTTGACCACTTTACCTTGTACAATATCACCTACTGAAAGTTCCTTAATCTCAGAAATTTCTTGATTGATTTCATCCATGACAAAGACCTCCTTCGATTTCCAACACAAAAACATAAAATGTGCTTTTTTCTAACTTCTAACATTTAGCGTGATTTGTCAAGTTATATATTCAAATCTTCATGATTTTCTTTAATATTCCTAATCTCATTCATTATTACATCCGTCACTTCCTGCGCTGATGCCTTATTTTGTCTCAAAGTATCCATTTCTACTGGTTTACCATAGATAACCTTAAGCGGTTCTTTACTTTCATAGCTACCAACAATCGCACAAGGAATTACGGTTGCTTTTGAACGCAATGCAAAAAATCCTGCTCCTGCCATACCTTTTTTTAATTCCCCGGTCTTACTTCTCGTTCCCTCTGGGAAAAGTCCTAAAACATTTCCTTCTTTTAATACTTCAAGTCCTTTTCTTAACGCATTACGATCGTTCATTCCACGTTTTAATACTATTGCATTAACATGCTTTAAGATAAATCCAAAAATTTTATTTTTAAATAATTCTTCTTTAGCAAGAAAATGGATAGGTCTGGGACAGGTAATACCAACGATAGGTGGGTCGTAGTTGGAAATATGATTAGCACAAATAATAACAGGTCCTTCTGTTGGAATATTATCGGTACCTATTTCTTTCACTTTATACTTTGGTTTTAAATAAGCTTTCACTACAAATTTTGCAAATTGATAAAAACTCATGTTTCTAACTCCTCATCTTGTTATTTACTAAAGATAATATTTTTTCTGCGACTTCTTCTATCGATAAAGAAGTTGTATCAATTTCGACAGCACCATCTGCTTTTTTTAGCGGTGATACTTTTCTTTCTGAATCCATTTTATCTCGCTTTTCAATGTCTTGCTTTATTTGCTCCAAGTCAGAAGGAAAACCTTTTTGGACGTTTTCTGTATGTCTTCTTTTTGCCCTTTCTTCCACACTAGCGATTAGAAAAACTTTTACTTCCGCATCTGGAATGACATGGGTTCCAATATCTCTTCCATCCATAACAACGGCTCGCTTTTCTGCAAGTTTTTTCTGTCTTTTAACCATTTCTTCTCTTACTTCAGGTATAGAAGCAATAGCAGAGACGTTTTTTGAAACCTCTTCTGTTCTAATAGCATCTGTTACATTCTGATGATTAATAAATACTTGTTGATCAGCATTAATATCAATAATAATGTCATGGAGATGTCCAATAACCAATTCAGTATTATTTATATCGATCTGATTGTCTAGTACAGAATAGGTTAACGACCTGTACATTGCACCTGTATCAATGTAAATGTAACCTAATTTTTTAGCAACTATTTTTGCTACAGTGCTTTTTCCTGCTGCTGCTGGGCCATCTATTGCAATGGCTAACTTTCTGTTATGCATTATCATTACCTACCCTTCTCTTTACAAATAACCTTTTTTGCGATCTTCTAATTGCCTTGTGAAACAGTATTGGACAATTAATTGCTGGTCGCGCAGATCAATATCATCAAATTTCACAGACAGAATATCTTTTTCCTTTTTTTTCCCTTGTATTCGGACAGCTTTCCCAATGATATGAATATATTCTAGCTTGTTATCCAATGGTAATACTAACATTATATCAAGTAAATCGCCCTGATTTACATTATCGTCTTTTCCTACTAATATGGCTAATCCTCCACCACTAATATCATGGGTCACTGTCGTAATGGGCGTAAACTTATTTTCTATACTTTGTACGGATACATCCAATAACGTTTCCACTCGAACAAATTCTCGACGTTGAATTTGCTTTAAGTTGTTTAATTCAAACGAAAGAATAAGTGTTGGTATATTATTTAACTTTGCTTTACCAATGATTTCGCTTGGAAAACTAAATAAAGAATTATTTTCAATAAAGTGAATATGTAATGGTGTGCCAACACGGAAAATATCTGGATGCTTTGCTCCTTCATCAATTGGGTAATCAATATAAACTTTACCTTTTTTTGTATCAATTATCCTACATTTGTAGGTTCTACTCTCTTTTTCAACCTGTTCCACCTGCAAAAATGTGCCGATTTTAATCAATGTACATCCTCTTTCTCTGCTTTATTTTTGGAAAATGAAAATAGGGGATTAGTTCATTCCT
Source organism: Gracilibacillus sp. HCP3S3_G5_2 (assembly GCF_052063305.1). NCBI lineage: Bacteria > Bacillati > Bacillota > Bacilli > Caryophanales > Bacillaceae > Gracilibacillus > Gracilibacillus sp. HCP3S3_G5_2. Next base: position 185,513 of record NZ_JBQHXU010000008.1, read on the forward strand.
TATTATCGCAAAAAAAAGAAAGAAGGAAAAGTCCTTCTTTCTTACTTTTTAATATTTAATTTCTGCTTGTTTCAGTTTATCCACTCTCACTTCATTTCCATCAGATGCATCAATGAAGATTTTGTAAGTGTCTTGATTTAACGTTCCTAAAAATACATATGTTAGCACTTCTTCTCCTATATCATCTTCGATTATTGCAAGATGATGTTCTTGGATTTCCAAATTAGGATTAACATTGTCGCGTGCTTCTTCTTCTGAAAGCTCAGGTTCTGGTATTTCTCTCTCATGATAATTCTCTAGGTAATCCTTTGAAACAAAACCAAGTACTTCACCATTATCTAATGCGACCTTGATTTGGATGGCATCAGGATAGATCCAGACATCATCATATTGAGGTACAAATTGAAAGACACCGACATGGTCATATTGGTTACTCTCAATTAATGCGAGCTCAGAGGTATAATCTAGCTCAGCTAAATAATCTTTCGCTTCTTGCATGGCGTCATGCAAACTAATCTTTGACTCATTTACCTCGCGATTAATCATTAAAGTAATTGGATAGCCACCATTTTGTGTTACATCAATATACCCTGTTTTTTCATCTTGTTTAAAAGATCCGCTAAATAAGGGAACATTAGCACCATCACCTGTTGTTGCAACATTTAATTCTGTATCCTCATCAATTCTAAGCAATGATCTCATTTTTTCCTTGGCTTCCTCTTCAGAGATTTTTTCATCGCCTAGTATGGCGTAACCATCCTTTTTACTAGATGTCCCCATCAAGCTTGCATTCAGTTTACCTTCTGAATATCCTTCGACTGTTTTTTCAACTGTCTGGAAGCCATCAATTATGGTGTTATCGGCCTGCTCGTCATTATTTACTAAGGCCAATTGTACATCCATCCATCTTAAATTATCATTTAACACCATGTTTTGAACTTTGCGTAATTCATATTCTATATCTCCCGACATTTCATAAAGAGACTGTAAAGTTTCAACCTCATCATCAGATAATGGTTCTTGATCCAAATCTCTTACTGCTGTACGATAACTAAAGTCACCCATTTGTTGCAAGAATTCTTCCGTTTTATTAAATGGCAATAAAGTTAGTGGTAATTGCCCAACATCGTTGTGAGCCATAGATGTTAATCTCCAGATTTCAGCCAGTTGGGGTGATAGTTGTTTTCTAGTGTTCATTGCTAAAGTAGAACCAATTTTATCATGTAGAAGGTCTATATTATAGGCTAAATCATGAAAAGATCGTTGATAATTATTTTCAGCTTGAATCAAGATGGCATTTTTCTCTTGATGTTCTTGATATCCCCATACGGAGACACCAATGATTGCTATACTTAAGACAGTAATAAGTGTCCAACGGAACATATTTTCACCTCCAAAAAATTACATACAGAATACATGTTTACCTATTCGCTTTATTTGTGGTCGTGACCAAATCCATCCTGAGGTAGCAGTATCAGGATTGAAATAATAAAGTGCCTCCCCAGTAGGATCCCAACCATTTATTGCATCTAATACTGCATTTCTAGCTCTTTCATTTGGTGTTAACCAAATTTGTCCATCGCTCACAGCTGTGAAGGCACGAGGTTCAAATATAACCCCCGATACCGTATTTGGAAAAGTAGAACTCTCGACCCGATTTAAAATTACCGCTGCAACAGCAACTTGACCTTCATATGGTTCACCTCGAGCTTCACCATATACTGCATTGGCCATGATTTGTATATCATTTTGAGAAAAACCTTGAGGTACATTTACAGCAGTTGGTTCTAAATCTTCCTCCGTTGCTTCTGGCTGATCTTGAGCTTGTTGATTATCAGCCTGTTGTTGCTGCTCCTGTTGAGTTTGACCTTGCTGGCCACCCTCAGCTTGCGAACCTTGGTTTCCTGGATCTGGTTCGGTTTGCTTGGCATTGTCCATTCCGCCATAGTGTGTGAATTTCTTTCCTTTCTGAATTTGCTCGTGCACATAGGCTTTGTCAAATTCACTTGCCTTTTCGAGCTTTTGTTTGGCTTCCTCACCAAGTAATCCATCTATTTCCAAACCGAATTCGTATTGAAAATTACGTAATGCCCAATAGGTACCCCAGCCGAATACCCCATCAATCTTTCCATTATAAAATCCTAAGTATTGAAGCCTTGCTTGTAATTCAATGACGTCATCTCCTGTAGCACCATGCTGGACTACTTGATCGGAAAAACCATGTAATATATTGTCTTTTTCGTCAATGAAGAAAAAAGAACCTATTGTGAACATAATCAAACAAACTGTTATCTTTTTTTTCATCAAAGCTACCTCCAAAAATAATATCTAAGTAACATATTGTTATGGATAGCTTTTAATAAAAATTGAAATTTATTCATTTTAAAATGTTAAATTCCAGAAAGCGAAATTTCCTTAGCAGGAATGTGGTACTCTCTTGATTTCCACATTACAAAAGGAAAAACCTCCTTACTCGGTGCGAGTAAGGAGGTTCTGCCTATCTATTTTCAAACTTGGTGCTGGCTCATTTCATTGGCAACTTTTACTTTTCTAAGACTCAGTAACCATAATACAACCATAAATGGAATAAGCCCGTATACCCATTGTTTCTCAATAGATTCCAATATAAAATCATATGTCCCATGTAAAAAAGTAGGTAATAAAAGAGCTAACATAAGTGATAAGCGTTCATTGTTCTTGGAGAATTTTGCTCTCCCTAAATAATAACCCATTATTACTCCGAATAACGCATGAGAGGATACAGGAAAAATTGCTCGACTAAATGCATATTCAATCCCATGGGCAAATAAATAAAGAATGTTTTCAACTGTTGCAAAACCTAAGCTAATGGATACGCCGTAAACTATTCCATCATATACAGTATTAAATTTCGAATACTTATAGGTTGTAAAAATAAAGATAAACCACTTAAAAAATTCTTCAAATAATCCATAGACAAAATAAGATTGTAAAAAAGCGGATTGTGCGATGCCCTCTTCTTGAAATGCATATTGAATAAACATAATTGGAAACACTAGTAATGCTCCATATAAAAATGTACGAAAAATGGCATAAATCGGCTCAAGTTCATATTCATCTTTCAAATAAAAAAACGATAATAAAGCAAATGCCGGAGCAATGGAAACGGATATTAGAGCAAACAACAGCTATCACCTACTTTCTATCTCCCAGAAATTATGGCATAATATCAAGTGAAATTTTTAATTAATGTTGTAAAACTTATATCGAAAGAAAGTTGGAAACATAATGAAAAAAACGTTAATTATCCACACAGGTGGCACTATTTCTATGAGAGAGAATCAAGATGGAAGTGTTGTAGAGACAGAAACACATCCACTGTCTAAAATGGAACCATTATACTCTTTTCCTATAGAAGAAGTGAACTTGTTTCACTTACCATCACCACATATCACACCAAAACATATGCTGACATTAGCGGAATTTATTAAGGAAAAAATCGAGACTAATCGCTATAATGGAATTGTTGTAACACATGGTACAGATACATTAGAAGAAACGTCGTATTTTGTTGATTTGTGTGTCAAAACAAGTATCCCTATTGTGTTTACAGGTGCGATGAGATCAAGTAACGAAATTGGTTCAGATGGATTATATAATTTGATCTGTGCGATTCGTGTAGCATCAAATCCAAAGTCTTCTAATCGTGGTGTATTAGTTGTTATGAATGATGAAGTACACACAGCTCAATATGTTACAAAAACTTCTACTAGTAATATTGCAACCTTTCAAAGTCCACAATTTGGACCTATTGGAATGCTAACAAAACAAGATGTTTACTTTTATCAAAAAACATATCACCATGAAACAATCCCCACTCAGCATATAACTAAAAATGTCCTACTTTTAAAAGCGTATGCTGGTATGTCTAACGAGATTTTAGCATGTATTCAACCATCTAAGATTGACGGACTTATTATTGAAGCATTAGGGCAAGGAAATGTCCCTCCTGCAATTGTCCCTTCTATCAAGAGCTTGATTAAACAGGATGTAACGGTTTTATTTGTATCCCGTTGCTATAAAGGGATTGTACAACCTACTTATCAATATGAAGGTGGAGGACGTACATTGCTTGAAGAAGGAGTCATTTTTGCTAATCACTTAAATGGGCCTAAAGCGCGTTTGAAGCTAATGCTTTTATTAGAGAATGGTGCGTCCCACCAAGAATTAATGAAAGCATTTAGAGATTAGTTATCTTTTTTACTCTCCACATGAATTTTGTGGAGAGTATTACTTTTTTACATTTCCTCTTTAGTTTTAATCGATTTAGCAATTAATCCTCCATGGAAACGACCATTTTCAATAAAAATTTCGTTATTATCATATCCAGCAGCAATAACACCTGCAATATAAACATTTTTAATATTTGTTTCCATGCTCTCTCTTGCAAAAGTTGGTCTTCCTGTTTCTTTTTCGATCGTGATTCCTATCTGTTTTAGGAAGTTTTGATCGGGTTGATAACCTGTCATAGCAAATACAAAATCATTCTTGATTGATTTCCTCTCTCCATTTACCAGATAAATCACTTTATCACTTGTTATTTCTTCTATTGTTGCATTGAACTCCATTTTTACTTTTCCATGCTTAACAAGCGAAGCAAATTCAGGTAATATCCAAGGTTTAACGCTTGAAGAATAATCACTTCCACGATAGAGAACCGTTACATTTGCCCCAGCTTTATGTAATTCGATTGTTGCGTCTACTGCAGAATTTTTCCCACCAATCACCGCTACGTCTTGTTGGTAAAAAGGATGTGCTTCCTTGAAATAATGAAAAACCTTCTCTAAATCTTCTCCCTTAATTCCCATATAATTCGGTTGTCCATAATATCCTGTTGCAATAATACAGTACTTTGATTGATAGTGTTGCGTTTCCTTCCATTGGTTTTTCGTCTCTAAAAGAAAACCTTCCTTTGTTGGTTTCACTTTTACTACTTCTTCAAAGCTCTTAATCCGTAATTTTTTTCGAATTGCTACTGTGCGATAATAAGCTAATGCTTGGTTTCTAACAGGTTTATTTTTCTCGGTAACAAAGGCTACATCACCGATTTCTAATTTATCACTTGAACTAAAAAAGGTTTGGTGAGTCGGATATTGATAAATAGAGTCAACAATGTTGCCTTTTTCGATAATTAATGGATCGATACCGATTTTTTGTAATTCAATTGCTGCAGACATACCACATGGTCCTGCACCAATTACAATCGCTTTTTCTTGTTGCATAAAGCAAGACACTCTCCTTCAACACTTCGTTAAATATGTATATTGTAAATTCAGCCTGAAACGGTTAACTTCGGCTTGAATTTTTAAACTATTAGGCAGTTTGTCATATATAATATTAACATTTTTACTTACAGAAATATAGCAAACTTGTTTAATTGCTTGATGGATAATGATTAATTAGTTGATCACTACTTGCTTCTAGTTTCACGCTAGAATCATTTATGCTTTTTTACCATATATAAGATATTGCTTGTGATCCAATTGGATTATCGATTGTTAATGAATGTATTTATACTAACAGAACAATTTAGTGGAAAAGGGCAGAGGTTGGTGAGCCGAATTTTCATGTCTAAAAAAGTTTTCTATTCAGAGTTCTCTCACCATTGAGACATTGATAACCAGACTAATACCACCACAAGAACTACTAACATAAACCATACAAAAAGGAGGGGAAATTTCCATTTCCGCTTCGATTTTCTACTTTGATGTGTCCTACTTCTTGGAGGTAATGAGTGTTCATGACTAGTTCTCATTTGTTGATGTTTAATTTGATTTCTAAGAGATGTTGCCTGGTCAAATCTATTTTCATCTTGCATAAAGAAACCTCCTTGATCTTATAAGCAATGCCAATATAACATCTACTAGAAAATGGAGTGTGATTACAACAATAATACTGCTGGTCCAATGATAAATTAGACCTATCCAAAAACTTAAAGCAATAATCGAAACAAAAAGTACTACCTTCGATAAATACCTTATATGAACAATGGCAAAAAGTAAGCTTGCAACTACAATTCCAAAATTTGTTTGAATGACGCCCCTGAATAACCATTCCTCAATAGAAGCAATAAAAAAACATAATAGAATAATTTCTATATAAGATCCTTCCTGAAAAATTTTTTGATTAATACCTCCATCATCCAACCATTTTTCCGGAAATACTTTCATAAGCAGTAGATCAAGAAAAACAATTATAAAAGGAGAAATAACACCAAAAATAACCCAATCGAACCAATTGAAATAAAACAACGAAGAAATAGTGTGCCAATCCTCAAATAAGAAAAATGCTAAAATGACAGTAATTACTGCAAGTATCGATTGAGAGATCCATACTTGTTGTTTCAATTGTTTACTGGATAGGTATTGGATGATTTCTGCTTGGCTTTTTTGCATGTCATTCTCCTTGATATAGTATTTCTTTCAACGTTGTTTGCCAGTTTTGCTCGATGTTATTGTTTTTATCAAAAACTGGTTGCCAGTTCTCCCATTTAAAATCACAAATATCACAGCACATATGTGTAGGTTTTTGAATAGTATCCTGAAAATGCGTAAATAACCCTCTTCTTCTACACTCTTTTGTATGAACCCACTTTAACATTTCAGTTAATTTATTAAATTTGTATTGATAACGCTGTTCTATCGTTTTTTTAATGGTATGAATAGCCTCCTCATAGGAAATGCTTATTAAGTCATGTTTTAATAGTTGAAGTTTTTCTAACTGATACCTTAGAAATCTCCAGTGAGATTCCACACCATTTGATTTGATTAAAAATTCTTCTTTTATTTCTTCAATAGATTTACCATTATTGTAAATGAGCTGGAGTGTTTGCTTAATAACTTCCATATCAGGTAATTCCATTTCTATTAGCCGTTGTGGAATAATCCGATCGTGCTCATGATAAAGTGTGACACTAACAGATTCTTGGCCATTTCTTCCTGCCCTTCCGATTTCTTGGATAAATGATTCAATTTGTGATGGTAAATGATAATGAATAATTAATTGGATGTCTTTTTTATTAATCCCCATACCAAAAGCATTTGTACAACAAATTACATCCAATTGTTGATTCATGAATTGTTGTTGAATCAACAATCGATCCTGATTATCTAAACCACCATGATAATAGGCAATATGACGATGACGTACTTTGGATTGTAATATGAGTGCTACCCTCTCTGCTTCTTCTCTGCTGGAAAAGTAAATCAAGGTTGGTACCGGATAATTTTGGGTTAGCTCTAAAAGCTTCTCTTCCTTTTCCTTCATATGATTCACTTGTTCCATTACGAGCGAAATGTTAGGGCGATCCATTGGATAGATATATTTTTCAACTTTAGATAATTGTAATGCTTCTATAATATCTTCTTGGACGTCTGGAGTAGCTGTTGCTGTCAATGCTAATAATGGAGGCTTATCTACTAGCTGATGAATATCCTTTATCCTTAGGTAATCAGGGCGGAATTCGTGTCCCCATTGTGATATACAATGTGCTTCATCTACTACAAACAAACTTATTTTCAATGATGTTATTCGATCTAAAATTCGTTTATTTTGAAGCATTTCAGGTGATAAATAGATTAATTTATAGGAAGCCAGCTCTTGTACTAACGTTTCACGCTCCTGGTAAGAAAGCATACTATTTAATGCAGCTACTTTCTTAAAACCGGTAGCTCTTAACTGTTTTACCTGATCTGTCATTAATGAGAGTAAAGGTGATATAACTAGAACAGTTCCTGTTAATAGCATAGCAGGCAATTGGTAGCAAATAGATTTCCCAGTACCAGTAGGCAGGACAGCAAAGACATTTCGTTTTTTCAGCACTGCTTCGATTATATTCTTTTGCCCTTGTCGGAAGGTCGAATAACCAAAATAGGCTTGTAAATAGTGTTCTAATTGTTTTTCAGACATAATAATGCTCTCCCGTACTCTCTCGTTGACCTAAGGCCATAACAAGTTTAATTTGAAAGTAACTAATCGCATCTGGTAATTGCTTTTTAATATCCTTTAATTTTTTGGATTTTAGCTTTGTAAAGATCTCTTTAATTAATACATACTGTTGTCTTGTCATATATGGCGACCAATCTAGAGTCTTATCTAAATAGGCGATCTCCACAATATGGTCTTTGATGGTATTTTCTTTTAAATGACGAAGATTGGCTATTTCCTCAATTGTTAGACCTTGTTGTATATAGTAATAGGTTTGATTTGCCGAATCACTTAATAACGGATTCTTTTTATGAACTGGATATAATTGCGAAAGAATTGTTAATGGTTGTTTTAATTCAATTGTTTTACATATTGCATGAATCATATTCGTGAATATCAAATACATATCGTGATATGATTTGTGATATTTATTAGCAAGTTGATATCTACTTAGACCTACTTTTTTATACGTTGTTAAACTATCAACAAATACACCTGCATGAGTGTCCGGAAAATTCCTTAAAATGAAATGCAAATCTTGATATACATATTTCAATAATTTTTCAGTACCATGCTGTTGTATGTTTTTCCATAATCTCTTTACAAACTTCTGGCTTTCAACGTCCTCTATAATAGGTATAAAACGATGCTCTTTTATATGTAAGTGTGTCAAGGTTTGAATAAATAGCAACAGATGTTTTTGAAAATGCTCTGCAGTGTGATGATAATCCGCACCATTCAGATAAAAATAAGTACCATACTTTTCATGAAGTTCGTTATAATACGCTTTTCCTTTGTCTGTCACAACTACAATTTGTTGATCATGATGGAAGCTAACTAATTGATTTTCCCTTAATCGGTGAATTTCTATCGTGAATTCTTGTCTGTGTAAAGATTTATACACCCCGAAATAGTTAGTTAAACCAAATAAGTTGCTGTCTTGGATCGTTTGCGTTGATTTTTTAGCAGATAAAAGATGAAATATATTATAAATTGTACGTTCACCATTTAACTTTATAATACTATCCAATAATATATATTCAAACATACAAACACCTCAATTTATGATATTCATATTTTAACAATTATTGTGGAATTTGAATACAAGATTATTGTAACTTAAGAAAGTATTTGATAATGTAATAGCTATATAATAAGAATGAAAAGGAAGTAGCTATTAATGCCATATTATACGTGGATAGATAAGGAAACTTGTATTGCATGCGGAGTCTGTGGCGCAACTGCTCCAGATCTATTCGATTATGACGACGAAGGAGTTGCCTACAGTAAGCTCGATAATAATAAAGGTGAAAGAGAAGTGCCAACAGAATGGGAAGAAGATCTTTTGGATGCACATGAAGGCTGTCCTACAGAATCAGTCAAGATACTTTACAAAGCAAGGTCTTCATCATGCACACCCTTTTCTTTGTAAAGTGTCCTATCCTTTCAATTCTTTCACTTTTTGAAGGAAACCGGGTGACTCACCCGGATTTTCTTGTCTACAATTAATCTATTGGACGATATTAATTCGGTCGGTAGTTGGAAGTGGCTCTGTTAAATCATATCTGCCAACTTGATCGATGCCGATATCAAAATTTACTTCTTGATATCCATATGTGAAAGCAGTGGCAAGAATTGCCTCAATCATTTGAATGGTTATTTGATTTTCACCAATTTGATCAGAAGCTAAGGAAACAAGTACTTGACCTTCCGTAAGATCTTCTATTCCAATCTCCGCGTCTTCAGGTATCGAAGGCTGAACATGAAAGTTAACCTCTGCTTTTTTCATCTCCTCCAAAGCTTCAGTGAAGGTTTTAAAGGTACCATCCATTTTTGCAGCAAACCATTCTTCTCCATTGTTGTAATATAATTTATAAGGAATCTGCTCATATTGACTTATTGGATATAAGTTATCACTAGTCGTAACTTCGTTCAAAATCGGAGCATGATTTTCAAACTTTATCTCTTCAATACCTAATGGTTGAAACATAAAAGACAATATGTTATCAAAATTCCTACTATTTCTTTCACTAGGTGGCAATTCAAATGAGTCAGAAAAAGTCGCAGCAACCTCTTGATTTTCTCTTTCAAAATGTATATCACGTATTCCAATATCATATAAGCCGTTTTCCTCTAAGTTAATAACTTCGTTCATTTTACTATACGTAAATGTACTATCCAAAACGGTAATGGGGACAATATGTTGAGCTTTCTCAGTTAAAAATGCCATATAACTTGCTGGATGTATATTTTCAATATCAATTAGATAATGGAATTCATCGATAGATTTGTTGTGTATTTCATTTTCAGGATACATTTCTGCTTCTTTTGTAGCAAAGCTATCATCATTACTATCAAATTTTTGTAAGGGCTCCATGTCAGAATCCTCCGCCGTTTCGGAAGCAGATTGCTCAAAATTATTAGAGAAATCTTGGCCTTGTATAACAATGAAAATTACTAAAGCGGCACAAGCTGAAGCAATAACTGGAATCCACACAGGGAACCTTTTTTTACGAGAAGGTAATCTGTCTTCATGCATTTTTGTTTCAATCTGCTGATAAATTTCCTCTTTACTACGCGTATCTTCTATTTTAGGTAATTTTCGTAGTTGTTCTTTTAAATGCTCTTGATGTTGATTATTTTTCTTCATGTGAATCTTCCTCCTCTCTATATGAGGCCATCATACATTGTTGTAGAACTTTCAGTGCACGGTGTTGAGTAGTCTTCACTTTACTTATCGACCAATTTAAAATTTCAGCTGTTTCTTTCAAATTAAAATCTTGCATAAAACGTAAAATAATGACTTGTTTTTGATCTTTTGTACAATGATCCAAGCAATGATAGAGCTGTTTCAATTGGTCATCTAACACGACATATTCTTCGGGCTTTTTTTGTTTGGATTTAATAAGTTCTCCTTCTTCTTCCCAATTAAAAAAATCTAAGAACTTATTTCTTCTTCTTTTTAATTTGCGAAAATGATCAAATGTGACGTGCCTTGCAATAGAGAAAAGCCATGTCTTTTCTGAACTTTCTCCCTTGAAATGCTCATAAGATTTAAGCACTTTAATATAGACTTCTTGAATGATATCCTCTGTTTGTTGTTTATCTTTTACCATATAAAATATAAACTGAAATAAATCCTGATGATATTTCTGATAAAAATCTTCAAAAGTGGTCTTCACTTCAAGACCCCCTCACCCTATATACTATTTGTCGAAATGATGATCGAAAAAGTTACATACTAACGAAATCATTAAAACTAAAATACCACAGTATGTAATACTGTGGTAGTAATTGTATTAAAACAAACGATTCGTCTGTTGGAATATTCTATTTAATACCGGGTACAAAAGGAGCATAAAAATGACATTTCCTACGGCATGGATCAGATCAAACGATAAACCTGCTAAGTAATAGGCAATAAAATTTCCTGCAAAAGTAAAAGTACCTAGATTAACAATCAAGCCATAAATAAAGGCTGCAACAAACGCAAAAATAGTTAAATACATCATTTGCTTTTCTCTTGTATATTTACCGATAATTCCAGCGAAAATACCTATTACTACCCAACCTATCATTTGCCAGATAGTCCAAATCCCCATTCCCAAAAAAAGATTTGTGATATAGGTTGTGATGATGGCAATGCATATAGCTGGTAAAACGCCTAGCATAGCTCCAGAAATAATAATAATTGCAGTAACAGGTTGTATATTCGGTAAAAATTGAAATGCTAACCTTCCTACAATACATACAGCTGCCAACAATGATATGAGTGTAAGTTTATAGGTATTCAAAGTCTCACTCAATTACTTGAAGATCAAATGTTATATGATCTTCATCTTCTACTTGATAATTAGCGATTCCTTCATTTACCATTTCACCATTCACTTCATATGTCCAATACATATTTGCTCCCGGATCTTGTTCATATTCCTCAATAGCGGTAAGAAATCCTTCATCCGTTACTTCCACATTGTAATTATCCTCTAAAACAGATAATAAAGTTGTTCCTGCTTGCAACGTTATTTCATCTTCACTGATCGTTGTCTGTGATGTATGGTCTGTGATAGTTAACATGATCGAGATTTCCTCATTTGTAGTCGACGTATTTCCGCAACCAGCGATTATTATCGCTAAAGTTATCATAATAAAAAACTGTTGTAATTGTTTCATCTTTCATTCTCCTCAATTTAATTTGGCCTGAGGAAAAAAGCTAGTTAAAGTATGTATAATGGTGATACTACTCTACATGCTTAATCCCCGAAGCATGAATGGATGTTTAATGGCAGGTCTCCTGACTTTGTGCATTCATCTACTTTAGCGCCTTCCCATACGTTTATCCGTACAGTGACATTAGCTATTTCGTTGCACTTACAGTTGCGAGGACAGTCCTGGACTTTCACCAGATTCCCTATTAAGCAAAACACCATTAAACACATAATAATGTTTTTAGTTTTGTGTTACTTCAAATTTATAACCTACACCCCATACGGTTACGATCATTTTCGCTGCCTCTGGTGAGACTTTGCTAAGTTTTTCTCTTAATCGCTTCACATGCGTATCTACAGTTCGTAAATCACCAAAAAATTCATATTTCCAAACCTCTTTAAGTAATTCTTCTCTTTCAAAAACTTTATCAGGTGATTTTGCCAAAAATAAAAGCAACTCGTATTCTTTAGGTGTTAAATTAACTTCCTTGTTATCCGCTAACACACGATGTGCATCATTATCAATCAATAGATGTGGAAATTCGATCAAATCTTTTGACCTATTGGATGTGTTTGCCGAGTTAGCACTGGAGGATCTTCTTAATAAGGCTTTCACCCGCAAAACTACTTCTCTTGGACTAAATGGTTTGACGATATAGTCATCTGTCCCAGCTTCAAATCCATGAATTCTATTTAACTCTTCACCTTTAGCTGTAAGCATAATCACAGGTGTTGTCTTTTTAGTTCTCAGCTCTTTACAAACTTCCAATCCATCTTTTTCTGGCATCATTAAATCAAGTAAGATTACTTCATAATCTTCTGTAAGAGCTAATTTCAGAGCCTCTTCACCGTCAGCAGCTTCCTCAATCTCAAAGCCTTCACGTTCAAGATACATTTTTAATAGACGTCGAATTCTTTCTTCATCATCTACAACAAGAATTTTCTTGCTTTCTTGCTCCATTCTTCTCCCCCCTTATCTCTTTATAGTATATAGGCAAAAAGCACAAGAGACAAATATCACTTGTACTTTCTGTCAAGATGTTTACGCATAAGAGTGTAACCCAGCTAATACTAAGTTAACTACAATTAAATTAAACATTATGATAGCAAATCCTATTACTGCTAACCACGCTGATCTTTCACCATGCCAACCTCGAGACAGGCGAAGATGTAAGAAAATTGCATAAAAGAACCATGTGATCAGTGCCCAAACTTCCTTCGGGTCCCAGCCCCAATATCGATTCCATGCTTCCTGTGCCCAAATCGCTGCAAAGATTAATCCCCCTAAAGTAAATATCGGAAATCCGATAGCAACGGCACGATAACATACTTCATCTAATAATTCCGGGTTGGCCTTTTTTAATAAAGGCTGGATAGACGCAGCCACTCTCTTTCTTAAGATTACTCTAGCCAGCAAATATAATATTAAACCAACTGTTAGTGACCACATTAATGTATTAAACTTTCGTGGTGCTTCTGCTCCATGCATCCATCCTGGCGCAGTAAAAATAGCATCCATTTTATCTTCTGACAGTAATTCACCATTTTCAGGTCCAAATAGTGCAGGTAAATGATAGTCTAAAGTCGCTTCTTCTTCATCTACAACATAAGAAAAAGAAGCGTTATAATCCATTGCTGAGAAAATCGTGGTAATGATCACAAAACCTAGTGTCGCAAAAATGGAATACATAATAACTTCCAACCATCTCGTTCTAGCAGTTGATTTGGATTGATCAATTTGATGGATTAAGTAGATCATTCCTGCTACAAAACTTACTGCTAATATCGCTTCTCCTAAAGCAACTGTTGTAACATGGATATATAACCAGTGGCTTTTTAATGAAGGTACTAGTGGCGATACTTCTGTCGGAAACATACTTGCATATCCAATGATTAGCAGTGCTACTGGTAAAGCAAATAACCCTAATAATTCAATTCGGTAGATAAAATATAAAATGATAAACGCTAATATAAGCATCATACCGAAAAAGGTTACAAATTCAAACATATTACTTACAGGTGCATGTCCACTCACCATCCACCTTGTAATAAAGTAACCAACTTGTGCAATAAAACCTAGTATAGTGGTACCAATTGCTAATTTATTCAATAATGTAAACTGCTTTTCATGTCGTTTGTCTTTAATTGTGGCAGCAAACAAGATGACAGCAATTAAATAAATGACAAAAGCAGTATACAATAAGCCATTACTTAACGCTAATATATCCATCTTTCTATCTCCTCCTCCTTGCCATCAGCGGGGCAACAATAACTCATTATAGATCATTCTTTTTTTCCTGATCTTGCACCATCGTGAAAGAAGTACCATCTATTACTCTTTCGAATTCTCTTGTTAGTCCATACCAATTCTTATTCGTATGACATGCAATAAGAATACTTTTTTCACCCTGGTGAAGCCATATTCTACGATGTTGCCAGTACATACCTTGTACGACGCCGATCATAAAAATAAAAGCACCTAAGCCAATTATCGGTAGCGTAAGATCTTTCCTAACCTTTAATCCACTTACATCTCTTACGCTAAAATCTGTTAAACCAAGCTTGTACTGATTATCACCTGAAGGTATGTTTTGACCAATCGCTAAAAAGCTTGCTTCACTTTCTTCTATGTCAGGTGCATGAACAAAGAAGACAAAGCCTGGATTACGAGGATAATTAGATATCGACCTTGGCTGACCATCACTCAATTCATAATCTGGATAATATCTATTAAGCTCAATACGATAGCCATTATCAAATACATATTCACTTTCTGGATCGGTTAAATCTACGGTAAATTCCACAATTGCTTCTTCGCTTTCATCATCCACCTCGTGTAACTTAAAGGACATCGTCTGAAATTCATTTAATTGATAACTATCTTGGTAGAGAGATAAGCCATCTATTTTCATTGGATTATTTACAATGATTTCACCACTTTTAACTTCTGTTAATTCTGGCTCTGCACCTACAACATCTCTTGATACATCTTCATAAATTACTGCCCGTGTTTCAAAATGTTTCGGTACTGGTCCACTTGTATTTTGTAATGCTGCTTCAAAGATGGCATCTTCGTCATCATTTCCATACGTTTCGAAGATAAACTCTTCATTTTTTATGTAATACTGTTGATTAGTGCTTGGTATAACTTCCGTCTCACCTTCTCGAACCCAAACAAAGTCATCGACGTACATAAATGGAATAAATCGACATAATGTACCTAATAAGAAAATAATCAATCCTAAATGATTCACATATGGGCCCCATCGGGAAAATCTGCCTTTTTCCGCTAGAATATGTCCATCACTCTCTGTTATTTTATATCGTTGTTTTTTTAGATTTTCAATCAATTTATTTTTATCTTCTACCTGATAATCTGTATATTCTCCAAAAAATTTTTGCCTTTTTATAAAATTTGCATGTCTCTTAACAGGTTGATTTTTTAATGCTTTATATAGTGGGACTCCCCTGTCAATGCTGACAATAAAAATCGATATTCCGATTAAGGCAATCAACACCATATACCACCATGAGCTGTATAAATTGTGAAATCCTAATTGATAATAGATTTGCCCAGTTATTCCGTATTGATCCCGATAGTGTATAGCCGGATCAACATTTTGTGGTATATACATTTGCTGAGGATAAATAGTTCCAATGGCAGATGCAATTAACGCGATAGCAATTAGTGTTACGCCAACTCTTACCGAAGAAAAGAAATTCCAAATTTTATCCACGATCGAACGGTTTCTTGTTTTTGAGCGAATAGCACTTCCGTCATATCGCATATTCAATAAAGTACCTTGCTTGTCATTATCTAACGGTTTTCCACATTTTTCGCAAATGGTAGTCCCTTCTTTGTTCTGATGAGCACATGTACTACATTTTATTGTGTTCATAAAAAACCCCTCACGTTCCCTTTGGTACTATCTGTTGTAAATAGCCTTCTAATCGTTCTAGTGAAAGTTCGCCTAATACTCGTTCAACGACTACTCCATTTTCGTCAATAAAATACGTAGTAGGTAATGGTCTTATACCATAAGCATCCAAAACTTGACTATTTTTATCATGAAGTATCGGGAATGACAAATTATAGTGATCTACAAACTTATCAATTACTAATTCTGTTGCATCAACACTAACAGCTACCATTTCCACTCCCTGTTCTTTATACTTTGGATATAATTCCTCCATATAAGGCATTTCTCTTTCACACGGCTCACAGTATGTAGCCCAGAAGTTTAACATGACACCTTTTCCCTCAAGATCTGATAATTGTAAGGATGATTCACCACCAACATCATAGTTCGCAACAGAGTTTAGTTGAAAATCTGGTGCTTTGTCATCTATATCTACCGTAGCGTCTTCTTCAGCTGTTAAATTAGAAACTATTGCAAACACCAAAGCTCCAAAAAGTATGATTAATATTACAGACCGAAAAATAAAGCGATTTCGCTTTTTAACTTGTTTCTGCTGTTTTGCCTGTTCAATCTTATTCATAGCTTCCCCACTCCCTTCGAACATTGTACCATTTACGATGAGCAAAAATTGTGACAGTTATTTAACAATTACTTGGCTATCTTTTTTAGTTCGGCAACTTCTAATGGTGTTAATTCTCGATGTTCTCCTGCATTTAACCCATCTAACGTTAAAAAGCCAAATTTTTCCCTTTTCAACTTCTGAACTGGTGTGCCAATTGCTTCAAACATTCTTCTTATTTGACGGTTCTTTCCTTGATGTAAAACGATTTTAACAATGGCGGTTTTTTTCTTTGGGTCAGTTGACATTATTTTTACTTGTTTTGCTTTAAGTATATCCCCTTCAGAACGGATACCCTTCTTGAATAACTGTAATCTTTCTTTAGATGGGATTCCTTCCGTTTTGACGATGTATTCTTTATTAATCTGGTGACTTGGGTGTAATAATAAATTGGTAAACTCCCCATCATTCGTCACAATTAATATACCTGAAGTATCATAGTCAAGTCTTCCAACAGGATATAGTCTTTCATCATATCCTTCAAAAAAATCCGTTACAGTCTTTCGGTTTTTTTCATCGGAAACACTCGTAATTACACCACGTGGTTTATAAAAAAGAAAGTAACGTAATCTCTCTTTTTCGATAGGCACTCCCTCTACCTTTACTTCGTCTTGTTCGGTTACTTTAGTTCCTAATTCCGTAACAACTTTCCCATTTACTTCGACGAGGCCATCCACGATTAATTTCTCTGCTTTTCTTCTAGAAGTGATACCACTTTTTGCAATTACTTTTTGCAGCCTTTCCATATTATACCCCACACACTTTCTTTACAGATTTATGTTATCATTGTTTACCATGTCTTTTATTTCCTATACATGAAAAGCAGTAGCGCTTTATCTAAAGCGCTACTACAAAAATAACCAGGAAACAATTATTACTGAAACTATTATACCAATAAAATCTGCAATCAGTCCAACTTTTAAAGCCGCCCCCATTTTTTTAATTCCAACTGCTCCAAAATATACTGTTAATATATAGAGAGTAGTATCTGTGCTCCCTTGCATGGTAGATGCCAGTCTACCTAAGAACGAATCCGGTCCATACGTTTGTATGATTTCGGATGTTACACTTAAAGCAGCTGTTCCGGAGATTGGTCGTAATATCGCTAATGGAGCAATCTCTGCAGGAAATCCAACCTTCGAAAGTATTGGTTGTAATAAACCGATAAAAGCATCTAAAGCTCCTGAGCTTCTTAAGATTGCGATAGCAACCAGCATACCTAATAAAAAAGGAAGAAGAGAAATAGACATTTTCAACCCTTCTTTCCCGCCTTCCACAAACACCTCATATGCTGGAACTTTCTTTATCAGAGCTACTAATAGTATCAACATCACCGTAACTGGAACTAACCAAATACTAATAACCGTCATCCATTCGACCATTCTTAGACTCCTTTCCTGCTAATAGCACGGAGATGTTCATTGTTGTCGAGTTTTTTGAAATATGCGATCAATGGTTATAGCTGTAATGGTTGTGATAACTGTAGCTAGTATCGTACTTGCGACAATTTCTGTCGGTGCAGCTGATCCATATTCCATCCGAATGGCAATTACTGTTGTTGGTACGAGCGTTATGCTAGATGTATTAATGACTAGAAAGGTAATCATGGAATTACTTGCACGATCAGATTTGTTTATTTTTTTCATCTCTTCCATCGCTTTAATCCCCATCGGTGTAGCTGCATTACCTAAGCCAAATAAATTGGCAGAAAAATTAGCAAGAATGTAGCCCATTGCAGGATGTCCATCCGGAATTTCAGGGAATAAGCGCCTCACAATTGGTCTGAAAAGTTTAGCGAATCCTCTTAATATTCCTGCTTGCTCGGCAATCCTCATCATCC
Organism: Gracilibacillus sp. HCP3S3_G5_2; assembly: GCF_052063305.1. NCBI lineage: Bacteria > Bacillati > Bacillota > Bacilli > Caryophanales > Bacillaceae > Gracilibacillus > Gracilibacillus sp. HCP3S3_G5_2. The sequence continues at coordinate 204,065 of NZ_JBQHXU010000008.1, forward strand.
CAAGCCAAAATACTAATACACTAGATAAACTGATCACCAACGTTACAGCATCACTAGCTCCGTTAAACAGGGCTTCATTTACCTGTTCCATAGTTCCATTAAACATTGCATAAACAATGCCTATTATAGCCATTAATGCCCATATAATATTAATCACGCGTATCACCAAACAATCGTTTCACTTGTTCCCAAAAAGTAGCCCAGAACGTTTTATCTTCCGTTTCTTTACCGGAAAAGAGGTAAAGTGAAGCAGCAGTAATTGCTTCATCACCTAGGTAATAAACTCGTTTTCCAATAATGTCATAGTTTGACGGAGTTGAACTTACATAATTTTTAAAGCTAACATTTCTCTGTTCATTTTCTGCTAAGGGATAATAAACGGGTTGCTTGATCTCTGCAGTTATTGTTACCTGCTCATCTGTTTGTAAGGTTAGTTTCGCTTTATCCTGTAATTTCTTTAATGGAAACTGTTCAAATCCCCATTCAAATAACTGCATATGATCTTGCCAATCACTAGGTGCGTTTAGAGTCACAACTATTAAGGTTTGTCCATTCTTTTCAGCTGTTGATACAAGTGTTCTACCAGCCGCTCTTGTATAACCAGTTTTACCTCCATTACTGTACTTATATAATTGAGTAAGTAATTTATTTTTATTTATCCAAGCATAATCACGAGCTGATGATTGATAGGATGAGGTAGCCGAAATTTTCCGAAACGTTTCATTCTCCATCGCATATTTCATTAAAAGTGCCATGTCATACGCAGTCGAGTAATGCGTTTCAGAGTCTAATCCGTGAGGGTTATCAAAATGACTATTTGTCATACCGATCCACCTCGCTTTTTCATTCATCAAGTAGGAAAAACCTTCCTGACTACCAGCAATATGTTCACTGATAGCTATTGCTGCATCATTTCCTGATCTCAACATTAACCCATAGACCAGGTCTTCTAAAGTTATTTTATCTTCTTTTTTCAAATAAATGGACGATCCTTCGACTGATATAGCATTATCGGAAATTTTCACATACTCATCCAATTCACCTGACTCAATAGCGATTATTGCGGTTAAAATTTTCGTTATACTCGCAATAAGTGTTGGATTATCTGCATTTTTTTCGTATAATACTCTGCCTGTCTCTTGATCCATTAAAATGGCACTCTCTGCCGAAACCTCTACGTTTGCTTTTATCTCTGTCTGTGGTATGAAGACAAATATAATAACAAGACAAATACTGTAAATAACCGGTCGCATGACACACCTCATCTCACTTTACAGATACGTTTGTACCATTCTATGCAGACAAGCAGTGCATATGACTAGAAAACATGTAAAACCAATATGTGTTGCTCACTTTTCCAATCATATCGCAGTTTATGATGGAAGATTTTGTGTACCAAGTAAAAACCCTGTAACTTGGCTAAGCTACAGGGTCAGTCCTCAATATGTTGTAATCGATCGAAAAATAGATCAGCTTCTTGTTCTACATCGATTTCGTTAATATCTTCAGGTAGTGGTGGTAAATCTTCAATTGAACTTAAGCCAAAGTATGTTAAGAACTCCACAGTAGTGCCAAACAAAATCGGTCTTCCAACTCCTTCTTTTCGTCCTACTTCCTCGATTAAAGCTCTGGAAATAAGAGTCTGCAAAGGGCGTTCACTTTTGACACCTCTAATCTGCTCAATTTCCGTTCTGGTGATTGGCTGTAAATAGGCGATTATTGCTAATGTTTCTAATGCAGCTTGAGATAACTTAGCATGAACTTTAGCTTCTTTGAATTTGGTAAAATATTCACTATGCTCAGGCTTTGTAGTTAAAAATAGTACTTGTTGTGATTCCACTAGCATAATGCCTCGCTTGGCGTGTTCATATTCAAATTTTAATTCGCTGATTAAATGATCCGCCATATCTTTCTCTAAATCCAGCACTTTACGTAAATCTTTTTTATGTATCCCTTCATCTCCTGCAGCAAATATTAAACCTTCCATGATTGCTTTAATATCATTAATATCCAACTTGATAACCTCCATCAATCATTAAGACTGGTAACGAAATACAATTAATTCATCCAACTGTTTTTCCTGTTTACAATCAATCTTTTTCTGTTTCATTAATTCCAATATTGCAATAAATGTAGCTACTATATATGTTCTGGATGTCACCGGAAAAAGCTGATAAAAAGAAATTGGTTTATCTATTTGAGAGACAGTCTCCATAATTTCATCCATACGCTGATCTATAGGTATTTCTTGACGTTGAACAGAAGTCTCCATAGGACGGTTCCATTTTTTTCTTTCCATCACTTTTCCAATTGCCTCGATCATATCATAAATGTTTGCGGCCCCTTCAGGTAAATGGTATCGATCTTCTTCCTCCATCTGCACAGGTGGCCTAGTATGAACTTGGCTCTGTTCCACTTCTCTTTCTTTAAGATGCTCTGCCGCTTCTTTATACTTTCGGTATTCTATCAGTCGACGCATCAATTCTTCACGTGGATCTTCTTCATATTCCTCTTCTATTTCAACAGTAGGATTTGGTAATAACAGCTTACTCTTAATTTCCAATAATGTAGCTGCCATCACCAAGTACTCACTTGCTATATTAAGTTCTAATTGTTGCATCGTATGGATATATGCCATATACTGTGCAGTTATTTCTTTTACCGGAATATCGTAAATATCGATTTCGTACTTATTGATTAGGTGTAGTAACAAGTCTAGAGGTCCTTCAAATGTATCTAACTTAACTTGATAATGATCAGGCATACAGATACCTCCCACAATAAAATAACAGATTTATAGGCTAATTAATACAAATGCCTATACCATATGTTTAAAAATGCATACATTAATCTCGAGAAGTCAATTTATAATCGATAAAAAATTTTTAGGAGGTTTGAAAATGGGTTACTCATACGGCGGTGGCTTTGCTTTAATCGTTGTGTTGTTCATTCTTTTAATCATTGTTGGTGCTGCTTGGTGCTAGAATAAATGCAACATAGCTTATCGCTACTTTATGACGATAAGCTTATTCAGTAAATGGTTACTTAAAAGAACCTTTGCTATTTCATGATTAGCAAAGGTTCTTTACGCTTTTATTCATCCGTATTTTCAGTGCATTTTTCTAGAAATTTTTCCGTCTGTTTATTTGCAATCACTTTATAAGATGTACCATAATGATTTTTCAGAGCATTAACCATTTTCTTTCCAATTCCCATATTTCGATGTGATGGATTAACTGATATATGCTGGACAACAGCAGATTGAGATAATTTATCCAGATAAACGCCAATCGCTCCTAGCACATCTTCCTCTTCTTTCCATAGAAATAATTGCCAGTCCTCATTCGTTTCATATTCTTTTATTGTATCTTGAAGCTTTGTTACTTCTTTTTCATCGGGCATAAAGGAAAGTAATCCCATAGCTATTTTTTCAAATCTTTTCTTAAAGCGAATTAACATATTGAACCCCTCATTATTCATAACAATTCATATATTGATATGTTATGTTTTCATCCAAAAGTCGTTACTATTTAATTATTTCCAATTACTAGGAAGAAAATACAATTCCAAACCAATAATAACAACCCCATACAATTCCTAACACTAATAAAACAAGAAATAATAAACTATTTTTTTTGCGCATCTCTATCGTTCCTTCGCGTTCATAGAATATGAGCTTTCCTTCACTTACAATATTATATTCCCTTTTCGATGTCAATCCCTATCTAACCATAGCTATTTACATCGTTTTTAAACTTCAGATACTCGTACAGTTTTCATTGCATCACCTTGACGAATACGAAGCACCGTATCCATTCCTTCAATCACTTGACCAAAAACAGTATGAACGCCATCAAGATGTGGTTGTGGTTCATGTACTAAGAAAAATTGGCTGCCACCAGTGTCTTTACCCGCATGTGCCATGGATAGTGATCCAGCAACATGCTTATGCGGATTTCCTTCTGTTTCGCATTTTATCGTATAACCAGGTCCTCCCATTCCAGTACCTGTTGGATCTCCACCTTGTGCAACAAATCCAGGGATTACACGATGAAAGATAACACCATCATAAAATTGATCATTAGCTAATTTTTCAAAGTTAGCAACCGTGTTAGGAGCTGCATCTTCAAATAACTCCAAAACAATTCTTTCTCCATTTTCAAATTCGATTACTGCTTGTTTCATTTTTATTCCTCCTATTCATAAGATAAGTCATTTTTAACCATATCTTCAAATGATTCTCGTTTTATAACCAATTTATCTTGCCCGTCTTCAACAAATACAACAGCAGCTTTAGGGAATCGATTATAATGATTAGACATAGAGTAACCGTAAGCCCCTGTAGAGAACACAGCTATAATATCGTTATGACGAACTTTTGGCAACTTAATATCCCAAATCAGCATATCACCTGACTCACAACATTTACCAGCAAGTGATATTTCTTCATTATCGCCTCCATGCACATTATTTGCAATGACGGCATCATACTTGGCATTATATAATGCTGGACGGATATTATCCGTCATCCCACCGTCTATTGATACATACTTTCTCACATTTGGTATTTCCTTTATAGAACCAATCGAATATAAAGTTATTCCTGCATCCCCGACAATCGACCTGCCAGGCTCCACCCATATTTCAGGAAATGTCATCTCATATTGCTTTACCTGCTCACTGATTTTGTCAATTAAAGCTTTTACATAAGCTGACAATGGTAAGGGTTCGTCTTCCTTAGTATACCGGATTCCAAATCCGCCACCAACATTTAACACTTCGGACTCAAATTGATAGCGATCTGCCCAAACGTTCAATGTTTGAAAAAGCCTTTCAATTGCTAATATGAATCCCCCGGTTTCAAATATTTGAGAACCGATATGACAATGCAGGCCTTTTACATGAATCTGATCATACTTCATCAGTTTCTGTAAAGCTTCTTCCGCTTGTCCGTTAGCTAGATCGAAACCAAATTTCGAATCCTCATTACCTGTTAAAATATAATCATGTGTATGTGCTTCAATTCCAGGAGTCACTCTTATTAAGACATCCATTTCTTTCTTCTGCTCTTCTAATACATGCGCTAATAAATCTATCTCATAAAAGTTATCCACCACAATACAGCCGATATCATGCTCTACTGCCATGGATATTTCTTCCATACTTTTATTATTGCCGTGCATGTGAATTTTATCGACAGGAAAATTTGCCTGTAACGCTGTATATAATTCACCTTGAGAAACAACATCCAAGCTTAATTTTTCTTGTTTGGCAACTTGTAACATAGCGATCGAAGAAAATGCTTTACTTGCATATGCAACTTGTGCTTGTATACCATGCTCTCTAAAAGTGTCGACAAATGCTCGAGCATTTTCGCGAATTTTGTTGACGTCATAAACGAATAATGGGGTACCGTATTTTTGCGCTAAATCAACCGCATCCATACCACCAATCGTTAAATGGCCATCCTTATTTACCACATACGGATGTAACATCTATTGACCCTCACCTTCTCCCTTATTGCTGCAATTCATCAAACAAAAATCCCTTATCCCCTTCATTTTTAATTAGAAGGGCAGACAAGGGATAATTGATTTCCCATTTCTCAAGCTCTAACAAAGTATAAAGATAATTTATCACAGGCTAATCTCCAGTTCAAGTGTTTATATCGGATTATCCTTGATTTTGATTATTTTTAGGTTTAACAATACTAGGTCTTGTCTTAGACAACGGCATGGATAAACGGAATAAAATTTGCCATAGTGCTTTCTCATTAAATGGTATTAATGGCCACAAATACGGAGTTTGCAAGGACCTTGTTGCTAGTAATAGTAACAGCAGAACAGTCATTCCGATTACTAGCCCTTTTACTTGAAATAAGAAAGTTACAATGATCAGAGCAATCCTAGCGATCTTATTAGCCACACTTAACTCATAACTAGGTGTAGCAAATGATCCAACAGCGCTAATAGCAACATAGAGAATTACTTCTGCACTAAACAATCCGACTTCAATAGCTATTTCCCCAATTAACACAGCAGCAATTAACCCCATAGCAGTGGAAAGTGGTGTAGGTGTATGAATGGCAGCCATCCGTAGAAATTCAATTCCGATATCTGCTAATAAAATTTGGACGATTATCGGAACATTTCCTGTTTCATTTGGTCCAATAAATTGTAGATTTTCAGGTAATAATTCAGGCTCAATTACAAAAAGTAACCATAATGGTAATAGAAATAAAGAAGCAACAATGCCGATAAACCTTACCCATCGGACAAATGTACCTACGGCTGGAGATTCTCTGTATTCCTCCGCATGTTGAACATGATGAAAATAGGTAGTTGGCATAATAATCATGCTTGGTGAAGTATCAACCATGATGAGAACATGCCCTTCAAATAGATGTGTCGCGGCTACATCTGGCCTTTCTGTATATCTAACTAGTGGATAGGGATTGATTCCTTGATGAACCAGGTATTCTTCAATCGTCTTATCAGCCATTGAAAGTCCATCTACTTCTATTTGGTCCAACTCATCTTTTATTAGCTCTACAAGTCCTGTATCTGCGACATCTTGTAAATAAGATATACATATATCTGTTTTAGAACGCTCGCCAACTTGAATCATTTCATGGCGTAATCTTTCATCTCTAATTCGTCTTCTTGTAAGAGCTGTATTTTCAATAATATTTTCCGTATAACCATCTCTTGAACCTCTGATAACCTTCTCAGTATCTGGCTCTTCAGGTGCTCTTCCAGGATAGTTACGAACATCAATAATAAAACACTCTTCTTTGCCATCTACAAAAATAACGAGAAGGCCCGATAACATCTGATCAACCGCTTCATCCATTGTTTTTGCCTTTTCTACTTGCTGATGAACGATGCGGTTATTGATCACATCATATATTTGATGATTTGGTTTTTCTTCATCATTGATCGAAATTAATTTTTTTATTACTTCAATAACGAAATCTGTATCGACTAATCCTGTCACATAATATAACTGGATTTTTTTCTCAAAAATCGTTAATTCACGAAAGCCAACATCGAAAGATACATCGATACCTAATTTTGTTTCCATGTATTGTTGATTTTTCAATAATATGCGGTTAACGGGGGTTTTTTTCTTCTTTTTTTTAACCATAATGAACTCCTTCTTATATAATATCTACAAAGATAATCCATTGAAATAATGATCCAGCTATTTTGCCAATAACTATTGCCATTAGTAACCATAGTAGTTCTTTATCGATCCCTAATCTTTTCATCAATATCGGAAATACATTCAATACTTCTGTTAATGCGGCTGCTAACATCCCGACAAAAATCCCATGCAATAAGCCCCAAAAACCAAGTATTAAAGCAGGCAAGTATACTGTCCAGTCTGTGAAAGTTAGATATGTTCCAAGCAAGGCACCTACAATAACACTTGCTTGATAATGGTTCATCGATTCAATCGATTTACTTAACTGAACCAATCTCGGGATGATTCCTAATACGGTTAAGAAAGCAACAAAACCTGCCCCTACCATTAACCCTGATCCGAATCCAATTGCTACCTCCGTTACGATATATGTTAATTCACGAATCATTCGGTTTATTTAAAACATTCTCATGATAGATTAAATATTGATCAAGGTCCTGCTGATAGTTAAACATTTCAACTTCTAATGGGCTAGGCTCTTCATTAAAACGTTTTTTGAAAATATGATTAAAAAACAGGATCATCCCTAATCCTAAACCGATCGAATACGGGATTTGAATCCAAAGAGGCTTATTCACTCGTTCCCCTGTTAACAGATAATACAATCCCTGGTGTACTTCTTCCATGCTGACATCATAATGGAAATTCATGATTGCCATTGCCGAGCCGATACAGAGAAGTAGCCAAATGAGTAGAATTAAAAATATGTTTGCTTTTTTGTTATCTTTTTTTATTTCGACAATAACTTGATTTCCTCCTAATAATTCAACAGACAAAAAGGGATAAGCGGCTACTAACTTATCTAACAAATGGAAACCGTCAATAACAGAAACATTATTATCTTCCTCTTTGATTTGATAAATTTTTAAAGTTTCTAATTGTTTCAAATAATCAATATTCCCTGTGACAAACGCAATGTCTTGGAGCGTTATCAAGTGATTTTTTTCCACAGCAATTTTCTTTTTAAGACGAATATATACTTTTTCTTCCTGCACATTACATCATCCTTTATTATTAACTTGTGAGGAAAATAGTGTTCTTAGTATTAGTTGATTTTATATATTCATTCATAAGATCGAAAAACCCGCTTAAAGCTGAACAAATATCGATTGCTTAGTGTGAAGTGGACTTTTACTCTAACAGATGTAGTGGAGGATAAATCAGCGTTGACGAATCAACATTTCCATTATTCCAAGCATTTTATTCTGCCGAAAAGGGTATTACTGCCTCTCTACAATTAAGAACAGTCGAAGCCCAAGTTACATAGCATAAAAAAAAAGACTACCCCACAGGATAATCTTAATTGGTGATTTCTTCTTTTATTTTCTCTAGTATTTTCTTTTCAATTCGAGAAACTTGCACTTGTGAAATTCCCAGTCGGTTTGCAACCTCTGTTTGTGTTTTATCCTTATAATATCTTAAGTAAACAATCAATCGTTCTCTTTCATCCAAATCTTTAATAACTTGTTCCATGGTTAATTTGTCAAACCAATTATCATTAACGTCTGCAATTTGATCCAATAATGTAATAGGATCACCATCATTTTCATAAACTGTTTCATGGATCGACTGTGGTTTCTTCGTTGCTTCCTGAGCATGGATAATGTCCTCTGGAGTTAGATCCAGTTTATCGGCAATTTCTTGTACAGTTGGTGCTCTTGCAAGTTCTTTTGTCAGTTCATCTGTTACTCGTCTAATTTTATTACCTGTTTCTTTTAATGATCTGCTAACTTTTACCGTACCGTCATCCCGTATAAACCGTTGTATTTCACCGATTATCATCGGGACTGCATAAGTAGAGAATTTTACATCGTACTCTAAATCAAACTTGTCAATCGATTTTAATAATCCAATACAACCAATCTGAAACAAATCATCTTGATCATAGCCTCTATTCAGAAAACGCTGGACTACAGACCAGACGAGACGAATGTTTTTCTCTACTAATAACGATCTTGCTTCTTCATCACCTTGCTGGCTTAACCGAATATACCTCTTTACATCTTTATCATCTAATGGCGATGCTTGAGTCATTTTTGTTTTCATAGACATCACCTAATTACACATGGTCTTGCTAGTTTGAAAATCTTTTGTCATTTTCACCTTAGTGCCTTCTCCTGGATAGGAAATAATTTCAACTTTGTCCATGAAATTTTCCATTATGGTAAATCCCATTCCTGATCGTTCAAGTTCAGGCTTCGAGGTATATAGTGGTTCTTTCGCTAAATCAATATTATCAATTCCCATTCCTTCATCTTCAATTAAAATCGATAAGGTTTGATCGGTTAATGTACAAGAGATATAGACGTAGTGGTTGGGATCTTCCTCATAACCATGAATAATAGCATTCGTTACTGCTTCCGAAACAACTGTTTTTATTTCTGTCAATTCATCCATGTTCGGATCAATTTGAGATACAAATGACGCAACTGCTACTCTAGCAAAAGCTTCATTTTCACTAACACTTTTGAATTTTAACTCCATTGCATTATTCATGATGCCACCCCCAAACTAGATAGCGCATAATCCTCATTTAACTCTAATCTAACAATTTTAAATAATCCCGACATATTAAACAGCCTTTTAACGGCAGGGTTTACGGAACAAACAATCATTTCTCCACCTAGTTGTTTCACTTCTTTATACCTTCCTAAGACAACCCCGAGACCAGAACTATCCATAAAATGTAAGGCATCGAGGTTTAAAATGACATGTTTGATTCCTTTTTGTTGGAGTTTTTCCTGCCATTCTATCTTTAATCTGGCAGCAGAATGGTGATCCAATTCACCATCCAACCGGACAATTAATACATCTTCGACAACAGTAAATTGTGTCTGTAATTGCATATCGATCCCTCCCAGTTAATTTCTGTAATACATTTTTCTATATCTCATCTACTAAATCCTGCTTGTTGACAAAACTAGAACTAAATCGTTAAAAAAAACACTTATTCGACCAATACTATGGCCTAAAAGAAAGATTGAAATGTCCTTTTAAATAGTTGAAATATATTAGCATGATTAATATCCTCTAACACAATTAAATCAGTCTCGCTAATAATATCTTCTCCTTCTACCACTTGCAGCTTACCAACCATTGTCCCTTTTTCAAGTGGTAAGGTAATATCCTGATTAATAGTTATTTTAGTATCAAATTGACTTGTATCAGTTCCTTTAGGATAAAGAACAGAAACAGAATCACTTGTGACCACATCTACCTTTTGTTTATCCGCTTTTAACCATTCAAACGAAGTTACGGACTGATTTTTATCGTATAATGGTTTTGTCTCAAATTTTGTATATGCATAATCTAATAGCTGTGTCACATCACTATTACGAGCTTTTGTATTTTCTGCTCCCATCACAACAGCTATTGTTCTCATCCCAGCTTTTTCTGCAGTTGCAGTTAAGCAATATTTAGCTTCACTTGTGTATCCAGTTTTTAGCCCATCTACACCATCATAGAATCGAACTAGTTTATTGGTATTAACTAACCAAAATTCATTCTTTGAACCTTTGCGCAAATAATCTTCGTAAATGCTTGTGTATTTTGTAATATCCTCGTGTTTCAGTAACTCCTTTGCCATCAACGCCATATCATGTGCTGTGCTATAATGGTCTTTTGCAGGTAATCCAGTGGAATTTTGGAAATTAGTAGATTTAAGTCCTAATTCTTCCACTTTATTGTTCATCATTTTCACAAAGGCCTGCTCACTGCCAGCAATTCTTTCAGCTAAAGCCACACTTGCATCATTAGCGGATGCAATAGCAATTCCCTTCATCAAATCATCAACTGTCATCTCTTCTCCGGCTTCTAAAAAGATTTGCGATCCCCCCATTGATGCTGCAGTCTCGCTGACTCTGACTTGTTCATTAAGAGATAATTCTCCTTTTTCTATTGCTTCCATAATTAATAACATCGTCATAATTTTCGTCATACTTGCTGGTGGTAATTTCTCATTAGAATTTTTATCAAATAATATATTCCCTGTATCACGCTCAATGAGTATTGCTGACTCTGAATTTGGAGCTAATTCCAATGATTCAGCTTCATTTACTTCGATTGCAACATGATTTTCTTCATGATGAGCAAATACACTACCTTGGTTAATCCCCAACATCATTATAACAGCGAATAAAGTTAAGCCTATTTTTTTCAACACGGTCACCTCCGATTAATAACATTTCTATTTTTTCCAAAATAAACTAAAAGTATAACTAGTAAATGAAATTTCTTTCAAACAACTAGATGTAGCTTACTAACTGGAATATGGCGGCGTGATATAAGAGGAAAAGCTTGAAGAAATATTAGTAGTAATTTAAAAAACGTCACGATAATAATCGTGACGTCTTATGCTCTCGGATGACTAGTTTTATAAATATCTTTTAATCTCGTTTTAGAAACGTGCGTGTAAATTTGAGTGGTAGATATATCAGCGTGCCCGAGCATTTCTTGAACAGCCCTTAGGTCAGCACCATTTTCTAACAGATGGGTTGCAAAAGAATGTCTCAACGTATGTGGAGACAGTTCCTTTTCAATTCCTGCTGATTTAGCAATATCTTTAATGATTTTCCAAAAACCTTGACGTGATAATGGATTACCATGATGGTTGACAAATACGGTTTCCGTTTGTTTCTTTTTCACTAATTCATTTCTGGCAGATTGGATATATAACTCAAGAGCATCTTTAGCAATCTCGCCTAATGGAACAATCCGTTCTTTCGAGCCTTTTCCAAAACAGCGTACAAACCCCATAGCTAAATGCAAATCACTCATTTTCAAATTAATTAATTCAGATACACGCAATCCTGTCGCATAAAGTGTTTCTAACATTGCTTTATTGCGAATTGAGTATTTATCTTTAGTCGGGATATCCAATAACTTATCAATATCCTTTGTAGATAATACTTTCGGCAATTTTCTGTTAGCTTTAGGGGTTTCAATATGTAGACTAGGGTCTTCTTTCAATTGATATTCTCTTATTAAAAATTGATGAAATAATCTTAAAGTAGACAGCATTCTTGCTATGGTGGCGGATGATTTACCCTGGTCGTTCATAAAATATAGAAATTGCATAATATCATGACGACCAGCTTGTTTCCATTCTGTTAAATGCCTTTCACCTTGAAGAAATTGATAATACTTTAACAAATCGCGTTTGTATGCTTGTAATGTATTATCTGACAATCCTCTTTCTATTTTCAAAAAGTGAAAAAACTCTTCTATTGGATATTGCATTTCATCCATTTTTTATTCTCCCAATCGAAAAAAGATACTTAACCGCTCCCAAACATCTGCTTCTTCCTGTTGAAATACTTTCACTGCATTACCTTGAGGATATTCGTAACGATCTAATTTTTCATATTCTTGATGCAATGCTTTTATCACATAGTAAAATAAAATGGTACATAGTACAAAAATAATAAAAAACTTCATCATTTCCAAAAAAATCTTTATAACGGATGACATTTGGCATTCTCCTAATAGAATAGATATACTCTATTAGAATTTATACCGATAATATTTAAAAATATACCTATTTAACAGATAATTTTTTTGCTTCACAATTTTGGCAAATCCGATCTTGGCATTTTTGACATATTCCATGGAACGTTAATCGATGATCTTTCACAATAAATCCCCAGTCACTCTGAACAATTTGTTCAACCTCTTCTAATAAATCATCCATTATCTCCTCAACAGAACCACATTCCGTACAAACTAAATGATGATGGAAATGCTTTGCTCCTTCTTTTCTGAGATCGTAGCGAGAAACTCCATCACCAAAATTAATTTTATCCACTATTTCTAGTTCCGTTAATAATTCCAATGTTCTATATACTGTTGCTAATCCGATTTCGGGTGCTTTATCTTTTACTAATAAATAAACATCTTCCGCACTAAGATGGTCTTCTTCTCTTTCCAATAATACACGAACAGTTGCTTCACGCTGCGGTGTTAATTTATAACTTTGTGCGTGAAGTTCCTTCTTAATACGGTCTAAACGAAGTTCCATAACATAGACCTCCTTACATAGTTTTATTATAAATAGTCCTATGTAAGGTGTCAATTAAAATAATTATAAAAAACAGTAAAAATACATTTTTTATTAATAATAATTATTATTTAATAACTCTATCTGATATTAAGCGCATCATTTCAAAGGAAACGACAGATTCTAATAAAGCAGCTAAGCCTACTACGATCATTAAGCCGATAAAAACTACTGTATACCGATAGAAAATTTGTAAAATCGGTTGCTTATAACGTTTGGAAAAGATACTTTGCAATAATGTTAATGAGAATATCATCGCAAAGCAGCTAGCCATTATATAAATTGGAATGATAATCAGGTTTTGTGGAGCAATAGCTGAAAATGAAAACAATAAACCCGAAAAACCTAACTGATTAACAAAAAATCCTACTGTAAATCCGATAGCTATTCCTTTAACAAATAACAGGACCCAAATAATAGGTAGTCCAATAACAGCTAATCCTAGAAAAAAAAGCAATGCCAAAAATTGGATATGATAAAATGTAGCATTTGTAAATAAAGCTTGTTTGGATATATCTTCATCTTGTAAATAACCAAGAAAGAAACGTTCTAAATAGAAAAATAAATCCTGTTTTTGCACAAACGTAATACTATTAACAATGATCGCACCAAAAATAATCCCTGTAATAAAAAGGATAATGGTAAATATATAAATAGTATGATATTTTGAAAAATGATTGGAAATTGGCTTTCTATTTTTTGCTAACTTCAATTTATTCACACCCTCTAATTATGTTCTCGTTTCAATCTATGAATGAATTGATAGAAATAGAACATAACTAGAAAAGGTTTTATACGTTACATAATATTTAAATGGTTAACTTTTGATTCTGCCATAACGACCTCCTCCTCCCTCATCAAATTGCAGCTTACCTTCACGTAATTGAATAATCATATTCGCAAGGTTCTCTCCTACAATTTTTGTCAAGTCTTCCTTAGATACATAATGAATAATATTCATTTCCGTACCGTAATGAGCTAATAACTTGTCCAACGTTTTGGGACCGAGCTTAGGTAGATATTCAAGCGGAACTTGATAAATATAATCTGGCCTCTTCACCCTGCTATCTTGATCGCAAGCTAATTCTTGTATTCGCTCTGACACTCCCTTAATATATTTGGCAGAACCGCAATTTGTACAGATATTTCCCAGGAATGGAGCTAAACAATTTGCACAAACTGTTGCATAGTACTTTCCTAATTTGGGATTCATTCCGAAATTTCGGATTATTTTACGTTCTTCTTCATTATTTAATGCCATTTTCAACTCCTGAAAGTTAGGTTCTGCTAATAGGATTTGTTGGTATTCTCTTGCGATTTTTGCCAACGAATGGGCGTCTGAGTTAGTTAAGAACGGAAACTGGTGTAACTCCTGAATCTGATCGGCCATCCTAGTATCAGAACTTAACCCAAGTTCAATAGCATCTACTTGTTCAGCGTCAAGTACTTCTGTTAACGAACGGGATACTCCTTTTCCAAACAGACTTTTAAATGGTGTAAACACATGAGCAGGAATAAATAAGCCTCCAAGTTCATGCGTTTTTGTTTGAAGAGTTAGCGCATCTCCATAATAACGTTGTGAACTTAATTCAACGTTTTTCATATGGGTAGTAAGCCATCCGGAAAACACCTTCATATTGTGAAGATACGGAAAGAAACATAATACATGTATTGGACCTTTGCAATTTTGATCATATACTTCTATTTCACTGCCCAAGATTAAAGTCGTTTGCTTAAATTGAATACCTCCGTCTGCAAGTTCAAAAGCAGCACCCTGATTGATTGCTTTCTCTAACTCATTTATCACTGTAGGCGCGTGGCAATCAATAATACCAACAATGTCAATTCCTTTTCGTTCACTTGCCTCTTGTAAAATATTTAATAAAGTTAAATCTTTAGAAGCAGTGATTTTCACTGGCTTCCCTTTTGAATTACGCCCGATGTGAATATGTAAGTCCGCAAAATATTTGTTTAGCATGTTTAATTCAAACCTTTATATTTTAAGTAAAGAATCGCGTAAATTGTTTTTGCATCATGAATCTCTTCTTCAACAATTAATTGTTCTGCCTCTTCTAGAGACAATTCGATTAATTCGACAAATTCATCTTCGTCCAATGCTTTTGGTTGATCTACTCTTTTTAACGCATTGGTTTTGTAAATATACATTATTTCATTAGCAAAACCTGGAGATGTGTAAAAAGAAGTTACATATGTTAATTGATCTGTTGTATATCCTGTTTCTTCTTCCAATTCTCTTAAAGCTGTAACTTCAGGTTTTTCTCCTTTTTCTAACTTACCTGCCGGAATCTCCACTAACGTTTTTTCTAGCGGTTTTCGATATTGTTTAACAAAAACTATTTTATTATCCTCAGTTATCGGAATAATGGCAACAGCTCCTGGATGCTTTACAATTTCTCGTTTGGATGTTTTACCATTTGGTAAAGTGACATCATCCACCTGAACGCTTATTACTTTACCATCAAAAATAGATTTTACTTGTATTGTTTTTTCTTCAAAATTGCTCATAAAATAACATCCTTTCTTCTCAAAGTCCCTTTCATTGTATTTCTTTCTTACGGTTTGTACAATGAATTTATCTAGATAAAGGAGAAAGGATGAATTATATGAAAAAAACAAAGCTTGGAAAGTCTGATTTAGAAGTTTCTCAAATTTCACTTGGTTGTATGTCTTTAGGTACTAAATCAGCAAAAGCTATTGAAATTATTGATGAAGCATTGGAACTCGGCATTAATTATTTAGATACAGCAGATTTATATGATCAAGGGATGAATGAAGAAATCGTCGGTCAAGCGATTAAACACAAACGTGATCAAATTGTTTTAGCAACTAAAGTAGGTAATCATTTAAAAAAAGATGGTAGCTGGTTTTGGGATCCAAGCAAAGCTTATATTAAACAACAGATAAAAGAAAGTTTAAGAAGAATGAAAACTGATTATATTGATTTATATCAATTACATGGTGGGACAATCGAAGACCCGATTGATGAAACAATTGAAGCATTTGAAGAATTAATCGAGGAAGGAGTAATTCGGTATTACGGTATTTCTTCGATTAGACCAAATGTAATTAGAGAATATATTGGTAAATCTAATATCACAAGTGTCATGATGCAATATAGTATGCTCGACCGTCGACCTGAAGAAGAAACGCTAAAACAACTTGCAACTTACGAAATAAGTGTCGTTACGCGAGGATCGCTTGCAAAGGGAATGTTAAGTTCCAAGGGAGTAGAAGTTGTAGCTAAAAAAGGCGAAAAAGGTTATTTAGATTATGATGCAAACACGTTAACAAATACGGTGAAACAGTTACAAGACATTCTACGGGATGACCAAACATTAAATGGTCTGGCATTACAATACGTGTTAGAAGAAAAAGCTGTTGCATCTGTTGTTACTGGCGCAAGTTCGATTGATCAAATAAAGGAAAATGTCTATGCATTAAACCAAGATTTTGAGCCAGAGCAATTTGCAAAAGTTAAAAAAATAACGAAAGCAAATACGTATCAGCAACACCGCTAAGACCAAAAGATAAAGCAGGTTAAATACGAAGAGTCAGGTGAGACTTCCATCAGTGAGGGTTTTGAGCGAGTCCTGGACGTGGCTCAAAACCCTTCATTTTATTGTCGAAGGTCAAATTTAATTTTCCTTCAACAAAAAGAAAAAACGGGTGAAACACACCCGATACTTATTTTAAATCAAAAAGGAGCAAGATATACTATTATACTGATAATATAGATTCAAAACGCATGGAAATTATTATCAGAGGATCTATTGATTTTATCAGAAAACTACTCAATTCTCTTACTATCACAACCAATAAGGAAGTTATATCGCAGTTTATCGATTGTTTGTTAACGGGGATGTTACCGTGCTTACATGGATAAACGGATTTAACATTTCATTAGGACTTGTTAATCGAAAAGTACTACCATTATAGTCTAGTGTCATTTTCTCACTAAAAAATACAGCCTCTTGTTTATGAACGACTACATCATATTGATGACATTCTATCCTTTTATGATATTCTTCTACTGTAGCAATAAGCGAAATAGTGGGCATACCATTTACGCCACACCCACACCCATCTGTATCATAAGTTAAAGCCAAAATACCTGACCTATTTTCTGTTAACGACTTAATCTTCTCTAAAGCATTATTCGTTATAATTAGTTCCACTATGATCCCCTCCACTATTACTATTTTTTCCTGAATGCCGGTTTCAAAATTGATTCCATTATACGCGGAAAATTTTGATACATCTTACTTCCTATATGCATCCAATATGGTAAATTTATTTCTCGCTTATTGGTGAATAGTGATTTTACAATTTGTTTCGCTAGACTTTGTGGGTCTAACATGTATTTTCCCATATTTTTTTGATAGTGACCTTTTGGATCCGCTATATCAAAAAAGGAAGTTTTGACTGGTCCTATATTTACTGTAGTAACAGGGAGCTTTCCTTCCAATTCCATTCGTAAAGCATTCGAAAAACTGATAACACCTGATTTTGTAGCACTGTATACAGCAGATTTAGGTGTTGCTATTTTTCCTGCTTGCGACCCGATATTCACAATATGAGCAGCTGGCTGTTTTAAAAGTACAGGTAATAAATAGTAAGTAGTAAAAAACAAACTATCCAGATTTAATCGGACCATTCTTTCGATACTTTCCCAATTTGTTTGATCAAATCTTTCAAAATATCCTACACCAGCATTATTAATAAGAACATCTATTTTCCCGGCTTCTCGAAGTATATTATCTATTCCCTTTTGCCACTTTTCCCGATCCGTTATATCAACTGGAAAGACAATCGGTTTGACAGCATACAATTCATCTATTTGTTTAGCAATTTCTATTAATTTACTTTCTGTTCTGGCGACAAGTACTGGAATTGCTTGTTGCTCTGCCAACTGAAAAGCTAGAGCTTCACCAATACCACTTGATGCACCCGTTACGAGAACATGTTTTCCTTTTAACTTCTTCATTCTATCAACTCCACTTCTATCATATCATATTCAATAAAGAGGAATAGAGTAATATGAACTGAGCTTGGAATGAATGTTAATTTTTGTTAAAATGAATCAATCAAATAATGAAAGCATTGACTTTTCTTCCTAAATTACAGACAATCAAGAAGTCAAACTTATATTTATAGAGGTGAAAAGATGTCTACAATTATTTATGCACATCGAGGTGCAAGTAAGCATGCACCCGAAAATACAATGCCGGCATTTGAACTTGCTTTTGAACACGGAGCAGATGGTATTGAAACAGATGTACAGTTAACGAAAGACAATATTCCGATTTTAATCCATGATGAACAATTGAATAGAACAACAAATGGGATCGGATATGTAAAGGACTTCACCTATGAAGAGATAAAACAATTAGATGCAGGAAGTTGGAAATCTCCCTTTTATAAGGACACCAAAATTCCAACCTTAGATGACTTACTTGCATGGAATGCGGATAAGCAATTACAATTAAATATAGAACTAAAAAATAATATTATTCCATATCAGCAAATAGAGGATATTGTCTGCCAAAAGTTACATGAATATAATATGACAGCACACACGGTTATCTCTAGTTTTAACCATGAAAGTATAGCAAGGATTAGTAAGAGGAAAGAAGATATTGACTATGCATTATTAACCGGCAGACGAAATAAGAAATTAATACCTTACAGTAAAAAAATTAAAGCAAAAGGTATCCATATCAGGTATCGTCTGCTATCACACATACTTATCAGACAGGCAAATGATCATGGATTATATGTAGCAGTATATACAGTTAATTCACCCATTACTATTAACAATGCGATTCGGATGGGATGCCATGCACTTTTTACCGACATACCAAAACTAGCGGTTGACATAAAAAAAAGAAGGTCAATGGAAAGGAAATAATCGATGCAAGTACACTTTTTAGGAACTGGTGCAGGTTTGCCGAGTAAAAACCGCAACGTTACATCCGTTATATTGGAGCTATTACAGGAGCGAAATGAACTTTGGATGTTTGACTGTGGTGAGGCAACACAACACCAGATATTACATACTTCTATCAAACCAAGAAAAATAGAAAAAATATTCATTACCCATTTGCATGGAGACCATATTTTTGGTTTGCCAGGTTTGTTAAGTAGCAGGTCATTTCAAGGAGGAAAAAATCCAGTTATCATTTATGGACCTACCGGTATCAAACAGTTTATTGAAATTACACTAAGTATTAGTGAATCGAAATTATCCTACCCTATTATTGTGAAAGAACTAAAGGAAGGGGTACTTTTTAGTGATGATCGCTTTATCGTCTCGGTCAAAAAATTAGATCATGCAATTGACAGCTTTGGCTTTCGAATTGATGAAAAAGACAGTCCAGGACCATTACTGGTAGATAAACTAAAAGCGGAAGGTATTGCGCCTGGTCCTATTTACAAGCAATTTAAGGAGAATGAAACCGTCGAGCTACCTAATGGAAGAATAGTCCAATCTAAGGACTATATTGGCGAACCAAAGCAAGGTAAAAGCATTGCTATTCTTGGTGATACGCGGTTTAAGAAAGAACATGTAGCTTTCGTTAAAGACGTGAATTTGTTAATTCACGAAGCTACTTTTAGCCATGAGCAGGAGCAGCTAGCATATGATTATTTTCACTCCACAACGACACAGGCTGCAAAGATCGCTAATAAGGCAAATGTGAAGAAATTAATACTCACACATTTATCGTCACGATATCAACCAGATCAGGTCGATCAATTGTTAATTGAAGCAAAACAACATTTTGAAAATACGGTTATTGCACAAGACTTTTATTCAGCAGAGGTGAACTAGAAGGTTGAGACAACAGAGTTGTGAAAAAGGAAAAATCCGAACTATATTTGTACACTCTTACCGCTTTGGTAAAATACTTCGCTTTCACCTCAGGATACAAGTGCACAACGCTGTCACACTGTTTTTTCTAAGCCGTCGAGAACTGCTTAAGCTCACATTGCAAAGTGGATTTTAAGCTCGTGTGATTTTCGATCAGGATGAGCAAGGTCCGGCGTTGGCCACAGAGGTGACCGTTGTTACTCGACCCACAGGGAGTCTTCCTATATTGCCTACCCTGAATGAAATTGTTCGGACCCTCCTTCTCCCTATTTCGTTTTGTCCAATCCCCTATTATTGCTCCTTTAAATATTGAAACAGATCTAACTGATAGGTAATATCGTTCTTCTTCACCGCGTTTTGAACAGTAATTCCTAATAATCGGACTGGATCTGTGTTCCAATGCTCTTCTAATAACTGCTCGCTGTAAAAATAAATATCAGATGCTTTATCAATATAATTGTCTAGCTTCATTCTCCTAGTGATTGTCTTTCTATCACTGTATCGAATTGTCAATTGAAGGGTATCCCCTACAGCTGCTTTTCGTTGCAGCCGCTTTTCGACACTCTCGGAAAGAACACGTAATTGTGCCAGTAATTGGTCATAGTCAGCGACATCAACTGGAAAAGTCTGCGAGCTTCCAATACTTTTAAAACTACTTGCTCTTTCTGGATCAACAGGACGTGGGTCTTCCCCTAACGCTCTAGTTTTTAACCTTTCTCCATTTACGCCTAACAATCCCTTAAGAAAGATCGTATCTGTTTCCACTAAATCCTCAATTGTTTCAATCTGATATTTCTTTAATTTATCTGCAGTTTTTCTACCTATACCGTACATTTCCTCTATCGGTAATGGCCATAGCTTTGAAGCGACATCTCTTTTTCTTAAAATTGTAATACCATTAGGCTTTTTCATGTCTGAAGCCATTTTTGCTAAAAACTTATTTGGTGCAATTCCGATACTGCAAGGTAAATGCAAATCACTTGCCACATGTTGTTGAATCGCGACTGCAATATCAACTGGTTTACCTAAATCATAACTTTCCGTTATATCAAGGAACGCTTCATCAATCGATACAGGCTCCACATACGGTGTATAGTCTTCAAATATACGAAAGATTTGATTGGAAACTTCACGATACCGTTCGAAATTGGGTCTTTTCACTATCAATTCGGGACATAATCTTTTTGCTTCCCACAGGGACATCGTTGTTTGTACCCCTTTACGCCTTGCTTCGTAACTACTTGTTACAATGATGCCCTTCCGTTCATCTGGATTACCCGCAATCGCTAGTGGCTTCCCTTTTAATTCTGGATTATCAGCAATTTCGACCGAGGCATAAAAACTATTCATATCTACATGTAATATTACTCGCCCATTTTTTGGATACCATGCCTTCATTTAACCACGCTCATTTGGCTGATTCTTCTACAATTTTATATAATAAAACAGGGAGTTCTGTTAAATCAGCTATTTTTATTTGCTCATTTTTTGTATGAATATGTTCATATCCAACCGCTAAGTTAACGGTCGGAATACCTTTACCAGATAGGTGGTTAGCATCACTTCCTCCACCACTAACCTTTAATCTTGGCGTTTTTCCTAGTGCTTTGATGGCATTTTGTGCCACTTGAACTACTAGATCATTCTCCGAAAATTTGTAATTAGGATAGGTGTGTTTAACCTCTATATCAACAGATCCTCCCATTTGGGAAGCAGTTTGTTCCAGTGCATCACACATTGCTTGTACTTGTCGATCTAATTTTTCTTTTACTAATGATCTTGCTTCTGCTACTAATAGTACTCTTTCACATACTACATTTGTAGGTCCCTTACCTTCGAAGCTGCCGATGTTAGCAGTCGTTTCCTCATCAATCCTACCTAATGGCATTTTCGTAATAGCTTTTGCTGTTAGACTTATTGCAGAAATACCCTTTTCAGGACTTACTCCTGCATGTGCAGCTTTTCCATAGATCGTCGCATATAGCTTTGCCTGAGCAGGAGCTGCTGTAATTATAGTTCCGACATCTCCATCACTATCAAGTGCATAACCGTATTTAACGGGTAATTGTGTAATATCAAACTGTTGAGAACCTACTAATCCAGCTTCTTCTCCACTCATAATCGCAAAATAAATATCACCATATTGTATCGGATTCTCCTTTAGAATATGGATAAGCTCCAATATCGCTGATATTCCAGCTTTATCATCTGCACCTAAAATAGTTGTCCCGTTCGAATAGATAACACCATCCCGGATTTCTGGTTGAATCCCTTCACCAGGAACAACCGTATCCATGTGTGCAGTGAAATAAATTGCCGGTATGTTAGGATTTGTTCCTTTAAGTCGTGCAACGATATTGCCTGCCTCATGCCCTGTTATTTGGTTAGTACGGTCTTCCTTCACTTCTAACGCTAGCTCCTGAAAAAGTTTCATTAAATAATCAGCTATTTTTCTTTCCTTTCCTGTTTCTGAATCAATTTTAATTAGTTCGATAAATTGGTTAATGACACGTTCTTGATTAATCATTGTGGATACCCCTTTTCTTGATATTTACTTGTCCAATTTTTTATTTAGTTGTAAAATATATTTTAGTATTGTTCACAAAGGAGGATTTAAAATGGCATCTAAGCGAGAAAAACGAATGAAACTTGTTATATATATAATGATCATTGCAATGGTATTATCTACTCTAACAGCAGGATTAGCAATGTTTGTGAACTAAGTTTGTCTATACGGTACAAAAATATTCCATATACAATCCATCTTATTTTATCAGATGATACAAATTTAAACCCGTTTCATAGTCATTGAAACGGGTTTAAAACTTATCAGATTATAGAAGCAATCTAAATAATTATACTTCATCACAATATTGATCAAATAATCCTTGCAGTTTATTTACGACTTCTACAGGGCTATGTCCTTCAATTTCATGTCTTTCTACCATTTGGAGAATTTGCCCATCTTTTAATAAAGCAAAAGAAGGTGAGGAAGGCTCATATCCTTCAAAATATTGACGTGCTACTTCAGTAGCTTCACGATCTTGACCTGCAAAAACGGTAACTAATTGATCAGGCCTTTTATCATAATGAATAGCGCTAGCTGCTGCAGGTCTTGCAACACCACCCGCACAACCGCATGTGGAGTTTACCATTACTAATGTGGTGCCACTTTTAGAAAGTGCTTCTTTTACTTCTTCAGGAGTTCTTAATTCTTCAAAACCAGCTTGTGTAATTTCTTTTCTTGCAGATTCCACTATATCTCCCATAAACAAATTAAATTCCATGTTAAATGACCCTCTCTCTACATGATAAGTATCTTCTTAAATAGTAACAATTCAACGTAATTTTTTCAATTAACTGCACTTTTCTTTTGTACAAGAGGTAATGTTATCTTAAATGTTGTACCGGAGTGATCACTAGCAGCTAGTTTGATTTCACCATCATGATTTTTAATAATTCTCGAAACAACATTTAAACCTAAGCCTGTTCCAGTAGGTTTGGATGTTGAGAAAGGTTCAAATAATACGTCTTTAATGTTAGCTGGTATACCAGCTCCCGTATCACTGAAATAAATGATATATTTGTCATTTTTAACCTTGCTCTCAATTTTTATTGTACCATTATCTCCAATAGCATCTTTACTATTACGCAAAAGATTTAAAAAGACCTGTTTTAACTGTTTTTGATCAGCCAGAATGGCTTGTTCACTAATATCGGTAACAACATCAATATTTTTCGCATCCAAAGAACTATACATAAGTGGCAGCAAGTCATTTAACATATCCTTTAATGAAACGATATCTTTCTCAGGTTTTTTATGATTGGACATCAATAACATTTGTTCTACAATCGAGTACAGGCGATCTAGTTCTTTCATGATTAAATGAAAATTATATTTCTCCATTTCCTCTTTTGTCATCGATTCTTTCATTAAAGATAAAAATCCATGTATAACTGATAACGGATTTCTTATTTCATGAGCTGAACTTGCAGCCATTTCACCAACTAGAGCTAGCTTCTCCGATTGAATAATACGGTTTTCAAGTTTAGCAGATTCTGTTATATCAACAAAGAAAAGGATTTTTCCTGTTGTGATTTGATCGTGATCTTTTAGTTCTGCCTGCGAAACTAGTAAGACATATTCTCTATAATCAATCGTAAAAATCAGTTTTTTATTTTGGAAAGACTTGTTAGAGATAAGTAATTTTAAAAGAGGATATTTTTCTTGCTTTGACGAAATATCGCTAGCTGTAATCATTTCATTACGTAATTCTAATAAGTCACGAACATAAGAATTTGCCAAATATAACTTGGAATGATTGTCATACGTGATAATTCCAACAGGTAAAGAGTTCAAAATCTGCTCATGCTTCAATTTATCTGAAATAATTTGTTGAAAAGATTGCTGTAAACGAATGGACATTTGATTAATTGATTTAGCCAAACTTTCCAGTTCTAGCTGGCTAGTACTAGGTACCGTTTCTCCATATTGGCCATTTGCAATCTTGTTTACTTTCGTCACCATAGACTCAATAGGTTTTGTAATACTTTTACTCATTTTAAATGAAAAATATAAAGAAATTAACATCCCTACGACGGTTATCATAAGTAAAAAAAATAATGAATTTTCAATTATTTCAGGATATATATTGGTGTTTTGTCGTAAAGATTGAATCTCTTCATTTCTATTCCTTACAATTGTTTGTTGTATCGAGTCCAATTCAGGCAAGTATTCTGTTTCAATAATATTTCTTGCCGCATCTACTTCATCATATTTAAGTAAACCAAAAACTTTATTAGTTACAGTAAAATCTAATAACATTAACTGATTGTAAATACTTTCAATACTTTCAGGTATCGGAATTTCCTCTTTTAAATCAAGGCTACTGGTTGTATGACTATTCTCTTCAAATTCTTGTTGAAAGTTGTTTTCAAAGTCAGTTATCGAATGGTGCTGTACTAGTTGTTTTTTTACTTCTAACTCTTTCTCCCACTGGTTCAACCATACTATTTCAGGGATATTACGATCCTTGATGGTATTTGTCACTTTACTTACTTCCTCTATATATTGAATTAGTAATAGAGAAAAGCCACTAAATATAACCATAACTACAAGGAGAATGCATAATAATTTATTACGCAATGAGAACTTATGAAAAAAGGAAATCATCCGGCATTTCTCCTATCATCCAATAAAATTAATGCTGTATATAGTGATTTGTCAATTCTTCGATTGTTTTTAATTCTTCTTGAGAGAACATAGAGCCAAACGGTGCTACCCCATACACACCATCGTTGTCATTTAAGTATTTTTTTCGAAAATTAATTCCATCTTTACTTAAATAATCTTTTAAAATAGCATTGTAAGCCATTGGTACGTCATTTAAAACACTAGTTAGTACTTTATCATTAGCCATATAGGACTGATCCTCCAAGTATCCTATCGTATATATATCTTGTTCTTTTGCATAATTTATCACTTCTTGATTGTAACTATTTCCTTTCGTATAGATAACATCTACGCCTTGCTCAATCAAATTACTAGCAACTGATCTCGCTTCTGTTTTACTCGTTCTCTCAGGGACTACCTTATATATTAATTCAATTGTTTCATCAATTAATTGAATACCTTGCTGAAATCCCCAGTCCTTATCTTTGTTGTCAACAGCATCAATTAATCCTACTTTTTTGGATTTTGTTTTTAATCCAGCTGCTACACCTGCGACAACTTCTATTTCATTTTGATTGAACGTGTAAACAGCAAGATTATTAGCCATATAGTCGCCATGTACTGTTACAAACTGAACATTCGCATAATTATTGCTAATACGGTAGAATGGTTCAGAAAATTCTCTACCATGTCCAATAATTAGTTCATATCCTTGATTAACATAATCGTACACAATCGAAGACATATCATCTTCTATATTAACATGCCCATTAACTTCTGCAATCACATTATACTCTTCTTCTATAAGAAGCTTCCCTTTGTAAGCCAAACTTCCCCAGCTTTGATCAGTCAATTCATCGGTAGTTAGGATTAATACTTTTACAGGTTCTGTTGCAGGCGTATTCATATTACTTAAAATTTGATTAGACTTGACAACTAAGAAAACAACAAGGATAGATACAACAATCAATGTAATTCCCAATATGTATTTAACTTGCCTTTTTGTTTCCATACGCCTTCTCCCTTAATTGATAGTAACAAATACTATTATACATAAAAAGACAAGTTTTGAACACACTTTTACATTTTTCAGCTATTTTCGACATTTTTTTCATTATAACCCAAGTATTCCAGTGGAAATAGATAATTTTCCATTATTTCTATATAAAACCATCTATTTTGCTTCTCGCAATACAGTGCCCACCTACTAAAAATAGTGAATAGTAACTTTTTCTTGAAGACCACAATCATTCATTAGATTTTTCCCTATCTTTTGTCTTGTGGTCTACTGCTTTTCTATATAAAAATGGCATAACCATACTATAGACAAGCATATAGTTAAACAGCATTTGATTTTTAAAGCAATGAAGGAGGAGAATAGTTCATTGGAGATGTCTTTTATGGAAGGAATTGATTGGATAAGTCTACTACAGATCATTTCCATAGATATAGTTTTATCAGGGGATAATGCATTAATTATTGCAATGGCAACCAAAAACCTTCATAAAAAATACCAAAACAAAGCGATATTAATAGGTGTTGCCGGGGCAATTATTCTGCGAATCATCTTTGCTACAGGGATTATTTATTTACTTAAATTTCCACTTATCTACCTTATGGGTGGCATTCTTCTTATTTGGATTGGGTACAAATTATTAATAAAAGAAGAAGAAGAACATGAAATCACTTCTCATCAATCTTTGCACAAAGCAGTAATGACCATTATTCTTGCCGATCTCATTATGAGTCTAGACAATGTGGTAGCAATCGCAGGTGCGTCAAAGGGTAGTATTACATTACTGGCACTAGGCGTCATTGTCAGTATTCCATTAATGATATTTGGGGCAAAAATTATTGTCCATTTGTTAAAAAAATATCCTTTTCTCCTCTATCTTGGGTGCGGGATTTTAGTATATACCGGCGTAGATATGATTGTCCATGAACCGATCGTATTTAGTTTCTTTCAGTTAGAATCTGGATTGATCACCATATTATTAAGCGGAATTGTCACAATTGGTGTAATCGTCTCAGGCTATATTACCAATAAACAAATATAAAAACACAGAGCGCCCCTTGGATGAAATTTTCAACCAAGGGGCGCTATACAGGAATTCTAATCGAAAGACGTGACTACTTGCGTGAACAGCTCTGTTTATACTTGCTTGCTTTTGTACAAATTCTATGAATTGACTGTTTTTTTAACAGTTGTTTTTTTCTGTACAATCGGAACATTCCACTTCCATTTGATTGCCAGCATACGAATGGTTAAGGTAACAATTAAACAAATGTATAAACTGATGGTTGGTGTTAACAATTCATACGTGCAGATTAGTGCAATTGAACCGGCAATTGAGGCAATACCATAAATTTCTTTACGAAATACGAATGGAATTTCTCGTACAAATACATCACGCAATACACCACCGCCAATACCAGTAACTAATCCCATGGCAACAATAAGAAATGGTTGGGAATAGTCAAGACTAATGGCAGCATTGGCGCCAACTGCCGTAAATACGCCTAAGCCGATAGCATCTGAAAAAGTGATACCATGTTCAAATTTGTCAATTTTGTCATAAAATAATATCGTAGTTAGGCTGGCTAATAAGCTAACCAAAAAATATTGCGGATCCGCAATATTGGTAGGTGGTATATTGCCGATCATCAGATCTCTGATGACTCCACCAGCTAATGCGGTTGTCAACCCTAATAAAATCACACCAAATATATCTAAATTTTTTTTTATAGCAATTAATGATCCAGAAATAGCAAATGCTATTGTTCCGATGTAAACAAATGCTTCTATTAAAAACATAGCTATCCCCCACTTCTTGAAGATGAAAATATATGTTTTTGCTTTTGCCAAATACCTTCTAATTTTTCAAATAACCATTGCAGTACTAAACCTTGTATGATAACACCAAATATGGATGTTAGTGTCAATAACATAATACTTGGGAAATGGTTGATGCTTTCCAAGCTACCTGCAAAAATAAATAAATGTTGAAAGACAACGATAAAAGCGTCAGGCCAATTTTCTAACTTATTTCCCAATTTCCAAATAACGAGTGTTTCTACTAACAGCAATGCTGGTACCAAGAGTAAAAGCACGATTTTTTTCATATATGTTAATTGTTTTATATAAGGTGTTACATAGTATTTCGTAATCGTTTTAATGCGAAACAAGTAGAACAATCGTACGATTCTTGCGATTTGAAAGATCTGATCAAAGGGAATTACAGCAAGTAATAGAAATGGATTCTTTTTTATAAATTCCCATTTCTTTTTCGCTATCATTAGTCGAATAATATAATCGATCAGAAAAACTAACCAAACTACTAGATTTATAGTTGAATTAACAGAATGATCCACCCATAATGTCAAGATAGTGACCACTACTAACAGAATCATGGTCATATCATATATCAATCTAGCTTTTTGTTGCATAATTATCACCATTATTCATAACAAAATCAGGAAGAACTCCACCATTCCTTCTTGAACTTAAGATAAGATAGAAAAAATCGCAAATTCATGATATTTCCTATCGTGATTGATAGATTTTTGTTGGACAGTTACACAAATAAAGGGAAACCTTTTTGATATATGACAGGTTTCCCTTGCTTTTTTAGTATACTGTTTTTAGCTAGAAAATGAAACTGTTTTTTACAATTTTCAAGAATTTACAATTATTAATAAATTGGTGTGGTTTCACTGGATATATTCTCTAATATTGCTTTCACATGGGACATAAACGCTCCACAGATAACACCGTCTAAAACACGATGATCAAGTGACAAACAAAGATTTACCATATCACGCGCCGCGAACATATCATCAATAATTACCGGTCGTTTCACAATCGATTCCACCTGTAAAATCGCTGATTGTGGATAATTAATTACCCCCATCGATTCTACAGAACCGAACGATCCAGTATTATTTACTGTGAACGTTCCATCTTCCATATCTTCCTTTTTTAATGTTCCTGTTCTTGCTTTTTTAGAGAGCTGAGCGATTTCTTTAGCTATACCTTTAATGCTTTTTTCATCGACATTTTTTATGACCGGTACATATAACTCATGCTCATGCGCTACTGCTATTGATAAATTAATTTCATTACGTTGAATAATTTTATCTCCAGCCCAGCAGCTGTTTAATTCCGGGAATTTTTTTAATGCTTTTGCTACAGCATTTAAGAAAAAAGCAAAGTAAGATAGATTGTATCCTTCATTTTGCTTAAATTTGTCTTTTTCTGCATTACGATATGCAACCAAATTCGTAACATCCACCTCAATCATCATCCAGGCATGAGGTATTTCTGTTTTGGACCGAACCATATTTTGAGCAATTGTCCTTCTTAAACCTGTTACCGGTATTTCACGATCACCAGGTCTAGCTTGCACAGGTTGTCGGCGAATAATTGGTGGTGTAAATTCTTCCATTTGCTCACTTTGTTGTGAACGTTCTGGTACATTTTTATGACTAGTTGTGGATGGAGCTTCGTTAACATCTTCTGCTTGACCACTCGTGATTACCTCTTCGATATCTTTTCTTGTGATTCTTCCACCCTTACCCGAGCCTGTTATTGTACTTAGATCGATCTGATGCTCTTGTGCCAATCGCATAACTACTGGAGAATAACGTGTTTTCATATTTTGTTCACCAGTTGGTTGATGGTGGTCTTTCATTTCTGGTTCTCGTGAAGATAATGAGTTGTTAGAATTTTCACCTTCCACCTCTATGTAACACATTAGTTGACCAACTTCAATTGTTTCTCCCTCTTCTGCTACTAGTTCTTTTATCACTCCTGAGAATGAGGATGGTACTTCTGCGTTTACTTTATCTGTCATTACTTCTGCTATTGCATCATATTTCTCTACATAATCCCCTGCTTGGACAAGCCAATTACTCACCGTACCCTCTGTAACACTCTCACCAAGCTGAGGCATATTAATTCGTTGGACAGTCACTATTCTCACTCCTTCTTAGAATTCTGCTAAATCACGAATAGCTTGTTCTAGTTTTTCCGCACTTACCATAAACTCTTTTTCTAATGGTGGTGCATATGGCATAGCAGGTACATCTGGTCCTGCTAATCTACGAATTGGCGCATCTAGTTCGAACAAGCAATTTTCACTTATAATAGCAGATACTTCACCGATAATGCTGCCTTCTTTATTATCTTCTGTTACTAACAATACTTTCCCTGTTTTGGATGCAGCTTGGATGATTGCTTCCTGGTCTAAAGGATAAACAGTTCTTAAATCAAGGATTTCAACATTAATCCCTTCCTGTTCTAGTTTTTCAGCAGCCTGTTTAGCAAAATGCACACACAATCCATACGTGATAACTGTCACGTCATCCCCTTCACGGACAGTATTAGCTTTACCGATCGGTACAATATAGTCATCCTCTGGAACTTCCTCTTTCAGAAGACGGTAGGCTCTTTTATGTTCAAGAAATAATACCGGATCATCATCTCTGATCGCTGCCTTTAACAAACCTTTTACATCATAAGGGCTAGATGGCATGACAATTTTTAAGCCTGGTTGGTTGGCAAAAATTGCTTCAATTGATTGAGAATGATAAAGTGCCCCGTGTACACCGCCACCATATGGTGCTCTGATCGTAATGGGACAATTCCAATCATTATTCGAACGATAACGAATACGAGCAGCTTCTGAAATAATTTGATTAACAGCAGGCATAATAAAGTCAGCAAATTGCATTTCTGCAACAGGTCGCATTCCATACATTGCCGCCCCTATTCCAACTCCTGCTATTGCTGATTCTGCTAGAGGGGTATCAATTACTCGTTCCTCGCCAAATTGGTCATAAAGGTCAGCAGTCGCAAGAAAAACCCCACCTCGTTTCCCAACATCTTCACCGAGTACAAATACTTTCTCATTTTGTTCCATTTCTTCTTTTAACGCTTGGTTAACAGCTTGAATATAAGTTAAAACAGCCATTAATGATCCCCCTTTTCACCATAGACATAGTTGCTGATGGTAGAAACATCTGCATATGGTGCATTCTCAGCATATTCCGTTGCTTCATTAATCTCTTGCTTTATCGTCGCCTCTAATTCCTCATTGACTGTTTCTGTCAGATAACCTTTATCAAGAAGGAAGTTTTTGAAACGTTCTAGACCATCCTTTGATTTCTCTGTTATTACTTCATCCTTTGTTCGATAAGTCATATCATCATCATCACTAGAGTGTGGTGTTAGGCGATAGGAAACAGCCTCAATTAATGTAGGGCCTTCACCGTTTAAGGCACGATTATGAGCATCTTTTACTGCTTCATATACTGCAACTGCATCATTGCCATCGACCTTTATTCCCTTCATTCCATAACCAATAGCTCGATCTGCAATATTTTCACAAGCTACTTGCTTATTCAAGGGAACACTGATAGCATACTTGTTATTTTCCACCATAAATATAACAGGTAATTTATGAACACCCGCAAAATTCAATCCTTCATGAAAATCCCCTTGATTAGAAGAACCTTCCCCTAATGTCACAAATGATACTGCAGGATTCTTCTCCATTTTGGCAGCTAACGCAAAGCCTGCAGCATGGGGGACTTGTGTTGTAACTGGAGAAGAACCTGTTACAATCCGATTTTTCTTTTGACTAAAATGACTTGGCATTTGCCGGCCACCTGAATTAGGATCTTCCGCTTTCGCATAAGCTTGGAGAAATATATCTTTCGTTGTCATGCCAAAGTGGATGACTACTCCTAGATCACGATAATATGGTAATACATAATCTCGTTCTTTATCTAAAGCAAAAGCTGCCGCAATCTGCATGACCTCTTGTCCCTGGCATGATACAACAAACGGTATACTACCAGAACGGTTTAATAACCACATTCTTTCATCAATTCTTCTTGCTAGTAACATTTCACGATACATTTCGAGTAATGTTTCTTTATCTGTTGCTAATGAATAAGTTTGATTAACCATGTATTTTCCTCCCCTCGACTGCCAATGCAGCCTCTCCAATTATTTCACTTAAAGATGGATGTGGATATATTGCTTCTGATAATTCCAATGCTGAACCATCAAAATATTTAGCTATACTTGCTTGTCCAATCAATTCTGTTACTTGCTCTCCAATCATGTGAACACCTAATAAATCATCTGTTTGCTTATCTATTATTATTTTCGTGAACCCGCTTGTGCTGCCATTAACATGGGCCTTTCCAATTGCCTGCGATGATACTTTCTCTACTCGGTAATCATAGCCTTTTTGTTTCACTTCTTCTTCTGTAAAACCAATCATCGCAATCTCCGGATCACCATAAATACAAGCAGGAATGTCCTGTTGTCTTATTTGACTACTTCTTAATCCTGCAATATGTTCCACTGCTTTCTTTCCTTCATATGTGGCCACATGTGCAAGTTGTTGTCCACCAATAACATCACCAATAGCATAAATATGGCTTTCCTTTGTTTGAAAATGCTCGTTTACATGGATAAAACCTTTTTGATCTAACTCTATATCTGTATTTTCAATACCTATTTTATTCGTGTTGGCACTTCTTCCAACTGCAATAAGTAACTTTTCTGCTTTCAGATTATGTATTTTATTATCTTGTTGGTATGTTACTTGGATTTCGGAACCTTTTTCGATGGAAGTAGTGTCTACTGTTGCATTTTCGAAAATGGCAATGCCTTTCTTTTTTAACATTCGTTTTAACTGCTTCACGATGTCATGGTCGAATGAAGGAAGAATCTGATCTTGTGCTTCTAGTATGGTTACTTCTACTCCTACATCATGTAAGAAAGATGCCCATTCTAACCCGATTACCCCACCTCCGACAATTATCATGGACTTTGGCAATTCTGTCATTTCTATTAATTCATCTGAAGTAACAATTTGGTGATGGTCTATCTCCAAATCCGGCAGTTTACTTGCGGATGAACCTGTTGCAATGATCAGATTTTTTGGAATTAAAATATCATTTTCTCTTTCATCATCGTATTCAACGGATATCGATCCAGCAATTGGTGAAAAGATAGATGGACCTAATATACGGCCAAAGCCATCATATACATCAATATTATTTGTGCGTATTAAATGTTTTACACCTTGATGTAACGAGTTGATAACATTATCTTTTCGTTTCATCGCTTGTTCGATGCTAAATAACGGTGTGGATGTCTCCACTCCAAATTCATCAGCATGCTTTACTTGTTGATAAACAGCAGCACTTTTCAGCAATGCTTTAGTGGGAATACACCCTTTGTGTAAACAAGTTCCTCCAAGCTTTTCTTTTTCAACAATTGCCGTTTTCAGTCCTAATTGTGTTGCTCTGATTGCTGTAACATATCCTCCTGTGCCACCGCCCAAAATCACAAGATCATAATTTATCGCCATGTGTGCCATTCCTTCCTTTAATTGTATTGCTTTGCTTCCTCTACGCCTTTTAAGACTCTTAATGTTCCCTGTGCTAATGCTAACATCACATTTTCTCCGGGAAATACATGTGTATCAGCTATCCAACTAACCTGTTCGATTATTTTTTGATTTAGATAATCGTATTTAGCTAATTCCCCTGTTAGTCCGATTGCATTTACCTTCCCAGCAACCACTGTACTCATCTTTCCTATTTCTTTTGCTACTTGATAGCCTAAAACATCAAATACTTCCTTTACTTTCTCAGGCTCTGAATTCCATAGAATTTTCAGATCCGCACTTCGTTCAATATTTAGATAAGCTTTTATTCCGCTACGATTAATTAACTGATTTTGTAGATCTTCCTTTGACACACTTGAATCAAAGCTCAATTTAATTAAATCGCTATTTGGAATCGATCCTGCTCGTTCGAACGAGAATGGACCATCTCCATCAAAACCATTGTTGACATCGATCACCTGACCATATTGATGGACACCAACCGTTAAACCACCGCCCATATGTGCAATTACTAAACTAAGGTCTTCGTATTTCGCCTGCAGTTTTTTGGCTAACGATCTTGCAACAGATTTTTGGTTTAAAGCATGAAAGATACTTTTTCTTTTAATAGAGGGTAATCCTGTTTTCTTCGCTATTTCCATCATTTCGTCAACTACGACAGGGTCCACAATATAAGCATTTATATTCCATTTCGTCGCAATATCATAAGCTAATATTGCACCTAAATTTGAAACATGAACACCATTTATACTATTTTTAAGATCCTCTATCATTTGCTCATTTACCAAATAGGTACCACCTTCGATCGGTCGTAATAGACCACCTCTGCCACAAACAGCATCGATAGAAGAAATGTCGATACCTATTGACTGAATACTTTGGATAATATCTTGTTTTCTTCGATTGCGTTGTTCCATAATACCCATTTTCAAATCTTGATCGTTTAGAGGTAAAAGCTGCTCATACAAACATTCTTCGTTTTCATAGAGGGCAACTCTTGTACTTTCCACCATTGGATTAATTACTAACATCCGATATAGATTATTGGTCATGGAGCACCTCGGTCAATCTTATATTTATCCATCTTGTAATATAAATTTCGAACAGAAACACCTAAAGCTTTTGCCGTTTTTGTCTTATTAAAATCATGCTGCTTTAAAGATTCACTTATATATTCTTTCTCAAACTGGTCGATTGCTGCTTGTAATGACATACCATAGCTAGTTGTTTGAGAAAGGTTAGAGTTTTCCATCTCTTCTTCCGTTAACTGTTTTTCTGTAATAACGTCGGTTGATACATCAGTTCGCCATACAATATTCTCCAACTTTTTCTCTAATTGTGCAATATTACCTGGCCAATCGCATTTTTTCCAATATTCGATTACTTCATTATCAACCCTTTTTATATTTGTATGATAGTATCTGTTGAAATTAGCCAACATCGTGTTTACCAGTAACTGCATATCTTCTTTTCTTTCTTTTAAAGTGGGCAGTATAATTTGATAACGTTGAATTAGCTCGTAAAATGGAGTATACCAATGATCGGGTATTAACTCTAATGTAGTACCGAAGATTACACGTGTATCAGTCATCTTACGCACATAATCAAGCAATTGTTGTTGCTGACCAACTGATAGGATGTCATTGATATAAAAATATACCGTTCCATTTTTTCCTTTTTGCTCTAAATACGCTAGACCCTTATCAAATTTACCATCCTTATTTAAATCAGAAAAATTACATCTTAAAAATGGGTGTGAATGCTTGTCACTCAACGCATGAATCACCTTTGCAACCAGATATTTACCTGTTCCTTTTTCTCCTCTAATAAGCATCGGAGTTTCCAGCCTGGCATACAGCTTCACTTGCTCTCGCACGATTTTCATTCCCGGTGATTCCCCTATGATATCATCTAGTTGATAGGTCTTCTCTAACTTTCGAATAATTCTTTTTGCAATTTGTAGCTCTTGCTCACTTTTATTTAGTTTACTCGTATTTAAAAATTGTACGCATCCAATTAGCTTTCCATTTGTTTGGATTGGTTTACTTATTACCTCTATATGACTAGGCATGATCGTATCATCCTGATACACTTCTCTTGTTTCACGTCTGGCTTCCATAGCGGTTTCTGCTACCTTATGTATCCATTTTTCAGCATAAGGACTTAAATCCTCTAATTCATCCCACCAACCGTCACTAATTAACCACTCCTCATTACTATCAACAAGTACAACGCGGAATTTGGTATGACTATTTACTACTATTTCTTGAAGAACTGCTTGTATCAGATCTATATTGGTTAAATTACTGGCACGCTGCTGAAACGTTGTAAATTCCTCAATGAATAGTAATACTCCGAGCAATTGTCCGTTTTCACTCAAGTAAGGTGAATATCTTGTAACAACTGATTTTCCACTCTTTGTAATTCTGTCGTGTTTCTCTATAGGTTGGTACAGTTGTTTCACTTCCATGGTAGAAGCGTCTTCCAAAAGTGCATTAATAGGGATTTTTTGAATTCCTTCATCAAAACCAATAATATCTTTCGCTAATTGATTAGCATAAGAAACTTTATCATCTTTATCAACCATTATGAAGCCAATCTGTAAGCTATCAAAGACTTGCTTATTCCCACCCAGTAAGTTTGCAGTTATTTTCATCACATCCTGCATAATTTTTCATATAACAATGATAAAACTTATTGCAAGTTTTTGCAAGGTGTAGCTTTTTTCTTTTATTGTCGCTTTTTGCTATAATATAAGTATGGCCAATGTAATAGGGGGAAAGATATTGAGAATTATTGCGTTATTATTGTTAGTTTTACCTGCTGTAATTGCCACATATGGGATTAAATTAATGAGAGATGCATTTTTCGGTGAATTAACTCCGATATTTGTTCATATAATCATTCAATTTATTGCTGGACTTGGATTTTTCGCTGGAGGACTATATTTTATCGGAGGATTTATTCTACATAGAGATAGAAAGCGGCATCTAACGAAAGGCGAAAAAAATAACAGGTATTCTTGATAGGAATACCTGTTATTTTTTATTTAATCAAAGCTATTCATATCCTAACTTGTAAAGAACGTTTCGTACAACGATTTAACAGCATCATTCACTTTATCTGCTTTTATACCAAACATCATGGACACTTCAGAAGACCCCTGATTCATCATCTCAATATTGACATTTGCTTTTGAAAATGCATGTGTCGCTTTATCTGCTAAACCTACTGTACTATCCATCCCCTCACCGACTACCATAATTAAGGCTAGATCACGGTCAATATTAACAGTATCCGGCTCTAGTTCTTCTTTAATACGTGCAATTACACGTTCTTCCTTTTCTTTTGTCAGACGTGATTCCCGAATAATAACGGAAAGATCATCTATACCTGAAGGAGTATGCTCGAAGGAAATATCTTCATCTTCTAAAATGGTTAATAATTTACGACCGAAACCTAATTCTCTGTTCATTAGATATTTACTTACATAGATACTAACAAATCCGGTATCACTAGCTATTCCAACAACAGGATTTGGTTGTGGTTCTTTCTTTGATACAATGATTGTCCCTATTCCTTTAGGATTATTTGTATTTTTGATACAGACTGGAATATCTGCTTTAAAAGCTGGAATAAGCGCCTCGTCATGAAACACAGAGAATCCCGCATATGATAGTTCACGCATTTCTTTATATGTCAACGAAGTAATTTCCTTAGGATTCTCCACAATCGTTGGATTCACACAGTAAACAGAATCCACATCTGTAAAGTTTTCATATAAATCTGCTTTTACCCCTGCAGCTACGATGGAACCAGTTATATCAGAACCGCCACGGGAAAAAGTAATCAATTTACCGTCCTTTGTGTAACCGAAAAAGCCTGGTATAACCACAATCTCTTCTCGCTCTCTTAACTTGTACAATTGATCATAGCTCTCATCTAAGATTTGAGCACTACCAGGATTATCACTTACAATTATGCCGGCTTCCTTTGGATTTAAATAAGTTGCTTTTAGTCCTATTGATTGGAGATATGCACTTAATACTTTAGCAAGTGAATCTTCCCCGGTTGCTTTCAGTGCATCCATTTTTAAGGCGTTGCTTTGATCAGACGCAAGAATCCCCTGGACTCCATCCTTTATTTCTTGAATAATTTGGTCAGAAATGTTTAATTCGGCTGTAATCTTTTGAAATCTCTCTAATACTGTTTGTAGCTTTCCTTCGTATGCTTGTTTGCTAAAATAAGCCTCCCCTAGTTCGATAAGCAAATCTGTCACCTTGACATCATCAGAATACCTTTTCCCAGGTGCAGATACTACGATCACTTTACGTTCTTTATCATCTTGAATAATAGTTGCTACCTTCTGT
Organism: Gracilibacillus sp. HCP3S3_G5_2; assembly: GCF_052063305.1. NCBI lineage: Bacteria > Bacillati > Bacillota > Bacilli > Caryophanales > Bacillaceae > Gracilibacillus > Gracilibacillus sp. HCP3S3_G5_2. The sequence goes on from NZ_JBQHXU010000008.1 coordinate 242,187, forward strand.
AATTGCTCAGCATTAGCTACTGAACTTCCTCCAAATTTAGCTACTTTCATGTTTAACCTCTCCAATAATTATTTTTATGCCAATAAAAATATTATCATATTTTTATCAGAATTGTTATACAAAAGTAGTATATAAACTGAAATATATTGAAGATTTAGACAGCTTATGTAAATGAGATGAATGACATCTCAAAATTTTCGTTTAAATGAACTAACATTTTCACTATCAGTTCTAGCTTTCTCTCTGTTCTTTCGATCATATTCGCTCAAATAGTTGGAAATAAAAAATCGATCATGATAAAGTATCTATAGGTTGAATAGGTTGGAGGGTTAAGCTTGAATTGGAGATTTTGGGAAAGTATTACTTATGAGGATTATGTTAATATCGCCATAAGTATCGGGATAATATCACTTGCATTTTTATTTAGAAAGCTGTTTACTAAATACATTTTCTATTTGTTGCAAAAGTTGGTCAAAAAAGGTAATAGCGTATTTCTCGATTACGCTTTAAAAGCCTTCGAACAACCATTACGCCTTCTGATTATTGTGATCGGTGTATATATAGCTATTGATTATTTTCCATATATAAATCAAGAAAATCAGTTGTTTGCTCAGATCATTAGAGTAAGTTTTATTTTCGCGATCACTTGGGGATTATTTAATTTATCTTCGAGCTCGTCACTACTTTTTATGAAAATTAGTGAAACGTTAAATTTTGAAATTGATCAAATATTAATTCCATTTTTATCTAAAGCTGTGCGAATAATAATTGTAGCTATTAGTTTAAGTGTAATTGCGCAAGAGTTTGGTTATGATGTGAGCGGATTTGTTGCTGGTCTAGGACTTGGTGGTCTAGCCTTCGCCTTAGCCGCACAGGAAGTCATTAAAAATTTATTTGGTGGAGTTGTAATTATAACAGAAAAGCCGTTCTCTATCGGACAATGGATTGAGACACCGACGATTGAAGGAGTTGTAGAAGATATTAATTTCCGTAGCACCATTATTCGTACATTTGCTGATTCAGTTATTACGATACCGAACTCCACTTTATCAAATGAACCGATCACAAACTGGAGTCAAATGGGAAAACGCCGAATATCGTTTAATTTAGGTGTAGAATACAGTACAACAAAAGAACAACTCGAAGAAGTCATCAATAAAATCAGAATATACTTAGAAAACAATGAAGACATTCATCCAGAAACTATTTTTGTTCGTTTTTCTGAGTATAATGATAGTAGCTTAGATATTATGCTGTATTTCTTTACCAATACTATTGAATGGGAAGAATACTTAAGGATTAAAGAAGAAGTGAATTTTAAAATAATGGATATTCTTGAAGAAGCTAACGTGTCTGTTGCATTTCCCGCACGTTCGATTTATTTAGAAAATGAAAGCCACGAATTCATGAAAAATTCAATTCAAAAGGAAGATGATAAAAACATCACCCAATAATAGGGTGATGTTTTTTTACTATAGTATGATTAATTTTAAAGCAAAATGAAGGATGACTATTCAGTTTTTGAAAGTATCTAGCTAGCGCGATGCTCTAATCTTAATCTGTCAGCAACCATCGCAATAAATTCGGAGTTGGTCGGTTTTGCTTTAGAGACACTTACTGTATAACCGTTGATATATCGGGCTTTTGCAATCTACGCAATCATACTTTGTTGGGTTGTAATAAAAGTAGTTTATCGCCTTAATAATTATTATTTATTGGTATAATTGTATGACATCTTTATTCAAAAGACAAGTCTTTTATATTATTTTCTGAGAGCAATAACATATTATAATAGGTAGAAACTCGTTTTTATCCTATAATATCTTTAATAACTTTAGATTCTTTTCTCCTCACTCTTTTCTTCCATACTGCTTTTTGTTTTGATCAATATCTTTATTGACTGGGTGTGTTTTATAATATTCCTTTATACCTTCGGCTATAGTATTTGCTAGTTCTTTCCTTGTTTCTTCTTGATTTTCTTTATAGTTATCCCTTACCTTAAAAGAAAAGGAATAATTTTCATCTTCGTATACTTTTATTGACTCTTTTGTGGGATCTTTCATTTTATCACTTCTTCTCCTTTTTAACTAGGTGCTTATAATGTGCTTTAACTATGTCGGCTATTGTGTCAAAAAACTCTCTTCTTGATTCCATTTGTGTTTCTTTATAGTTTTCAGCCATACTGTAATAAAAAACATAATCTTCATCTTCATAAACCTTAATAGGCTCTTTAATAGGTTCTTTCATTTTGTCACTCCTTTCCCTTTTTAATTAGGTGCTTATAATATTTCTTTATTCCATCTGCTATTGCGCTAGCTAACTCTCTTCTTGTTTCCTCTTGGTTTTCTTTGTAATTTTCAACTATACTATAATAAAAAACGTACTCTTCATCTTCGTATACTTTTATTGACTCTTTTGTGGGATCTTTCATTTTATCACTTCTTCTCCTTTTTAATTAGGTGCTTATAATATTTCTTAATTCCTCTTGCCATTACATTTGCCAATTCTTTTCTTGTTTCTTCTTGGTTCTCTTTATAGTTATCTCTTACCTTAAAAGAAAAGGAATATTTTTCATCTTCATACACTTTTATAGGCTCTTTTGTAGGATCTTTCATTTTAAAAAACACCTCCCTCAATAAATTAATTATTTCTTAGAATTTCGCCGTTTTTCTTTGATTTTTTATGGTTTTGTTGCTTTTGAATCAATTGGTGGCCACCAATTGATTCAAAATTAGGTT
>NZ_JBQHXU010000009.1:0-226039 GCF_052063305.1 Gracilibacillus sp. HCP3S3_G5_2
CCGTACAAATACTCGGTGACAAGCTTTACTTTAAATTCTTCACTATATTTGACCATAAAAACACCCCCGAAAGTTAGGTTTTTTACTCTAACTTTCGGGGGTCGGTACCATTCTGGGTTATTTTTCACAATATTAAAGGACATGACCTCTCTAATCTTGGTGCTTTTTCCAATTGAAGGTATTTACTTCAAATAAATTAATGTGTTCCTTGTTAATCAAGATGTTTGAATCTCATTTTACTAATGAACGACGAATAAAAAGGACGTTAAAAAACACGCGTCTCATCAGCGATGAAACGCGTGTTTTGTCAACGATCCTCTTATTGATCAGTACGATTGATAAAGTCTGTTACAGCACCTTGTGAGGAACATGATACATTGTGTGCATATTTTCCTAACACACCACGTTTGTACAACTCTGGGGCATTCCAATTGGCACGGCGTCTCTCTATTTCTTCATCGGAAACATCCATTGAAATCTCCTTCTTTTCGGAATCAATGGTCACGATATCCCCTTCCTCTAAGAAAGCGATTGGTCCGCCTGATTGTGCTTCAGGTGCGATATGACCTACTACTAAACCATGTGTACCACCAGAGAAACGGCCATCTGTTAACAATGCTACTTTCTGACCTAGCCCTTTACCAACTAGAATGGCAGAAATAGAAAGCATTTCCGGCATACCTGGTCCGCCTTTTGGTCCTACATAACGAATAACGAGTACGTCTCCTTCGTTAATTTCATTATTCATTACGGCATTGGTTGCTTCTTCCTCATTATTAAACACACGTGCAGGACCTGTATGACGTTTTACTTTTACACCAGATACCTTTGCAACCGCACCGCTCGGTGAAAGATTACCTTTTAATACGATTAATGGTCCATCTGCACGATATGGATCACTTAATGGATGAATAATATCTTGGTCATCAGATAGAATTGGTGCATCCGCATAGTTTTCGGCAATTGTTTTGCCAGTAACAGTTAAACAATCCCCATGTAAGTAGCCATTATCTAACAATAAGCGCATAACAGCTGGAACTCCACCAATTTTATGTAGATCTTCCATTACATATTTACCGCTTGGCTTCAAGTCCGCTAAGTGCGGAACCTTTTCTTGAATACGATTAAAGTCATCAATTGTTAAATCTACTTGTGCTGCATTAGCAATCGCTAATAAGTGAAGTACCGCATTAGTTGATCCACCTAGTGCCATTACAGCAGTAATCGCGTTTTCGAATGCTTTTTTCGTTAAAATATCTTTTGGATAGATCCCTTTTTCAAGTAGATGGTAAACAGCTTCTCCTGCTTGACGGCAATCTTCGAATTTCTCCGGTGATTCAGCCGGATTGGATGAGCTGCCTGGCAAGCTCATACCAAGTGCCTCTACTGCTGTTGCCATCGTATTAGCTGTATACATCCCACCACAGGAACCAGCTCCTGGGCATGCTGCACATTCTATACCTCGTAATTCTTCATCATCGATATCACCGTTATTATGTTTACCTACCCCTTCAAAAACGGAGACAATGTCTAATTTTTGCCCGTTACGGTATCCTGGTGCAATCGTTCCACCATAAACAAATACTGCTGGTACGTCAGAACGAGCAATCGAAATTAAGCAACCAGGGATATTTTTATCGCAACCACCGATTGCTACATAACCATCAAGGTTCTCTGCTCCTACGACTGTTTCAATCGAATCTGCAATCACATCACGACTAGGAAGAGAATAACGCATTCCCGAAGTACCCATGGAAATACCATCTGATACGGTAATAGTATTGAAAATTAAGGGCACTCCGCCAGCTTCACGTGCACCTTCTTTTGCCTGGATAGCCAGGTCATCTAAGTGTATATTACATGGCGTTACTTCACTCCATGTACTCGCTATACCGATCATCGGCTTCTTAAAATCATCATCTGTCACCCCTACAGCGCGTAACATCGCACGGTTTGGAGCACGCTTTGCATCATCAAACACATTACTTTTAATACGTAAATCCTTCCCCATTCTATTGTTCCTCCCCATCTCAATTTCTAATAAAGTAATAGATTTCTATTAATTTTAAATTTTCTGTAAAATTAAGTTTGAGAAATGGTGTCTCTATTTCTCAATAATGATATAGTATCATATAATGAGGAAATACGGAATAATTCGGAACTTAAATAGAGGAGAAATAAATGAAAATTCGCACAATTTTAGTCATTCTGTTAACTATTGGCATTTGTTATTTGTTTTATCAATATCAAAAGTATAGCAATCGACCGATGCCAACGGAACTACATCCGATCGTAGAAGAGAAAAAAGAAGAACTGATCGAAAGAGCAAAGGATATAGGCATTTCAGTTATTATTACGGATGGTTTTCGTTCTGTCGAGGAACAAGATGCAATTTATCAGCGAGGAAGGGAAACAGAAGGAACCATTGTGACTTATGCAAAAGGAGGCGAATCCTACCATAATTACGGGCTTGCAATAGACTTCGCCTTACAAACTGATGATGATAATATTATATGGGATTTAGAGTACGACGGTAACCAAAATGGAGAAAGCGACTGGATGGAAGTAGTGGAAATTGCAAAAGAATTAGGATTTAGCTGGGGTGGCGATTTTACTCGTTTTAAAGACTATCCACATTTACAAATGGATTTTGGATTAAGTATTAGAGAATTACAATGGGGGAAACGACCCGAAGATGTGATCGATTAATCCCATTCCTTTCTACCGGTATAACACGGTACTATACAGTTGTTCCACAGCACGCGGATCAATCAATTGATGTGCTTTATTAACTGCAGTTATTGCTTCTGAATAACCTGATGCAATTAAATTTGTTTTACCCTGATATTGAACAATATCGCCGGCTGCAAAAATTCCTGGAATATTTGTTGCCAAATCTCCTTTAACCGAAATACGACCTTTATATGTTTCCACTCCCCAATGATCAAGAGGTGTTGCCTGTAATTCGAGACCATGATACACAAGCATCTCGTCTGCTTCAACAGTGAATACTTCCTGCTCTCTCTTATTAACCTTTACTGATTGCAGTCGGTTTTTCATGACAGCGAGATCCGTAATGTTGGACTTTAAATACACCTGCACAGAACTTTTATGTAATTGCTCTAGATCCTCTTCCTTTACTTGATGGAATTTCTGATCAGGATTGACCACCGTTACTGACTTCGCAGTATCCTGTAGAAACAAAGCCCAACCTACCCCTACTTTATTATTAGTGGAAACTACGACATTTTTTTCTTTGTATTTGTGAAGATTCATCAGGTTAGTAGCTACCTGCTTGCGAAATTCAGGGAAGGGTAAATCATCCCAATTACCCGGTGTTTTTACATGGAATGTTCCAGAGCCTGTCGTGAGTAAAATTGTTTTGGTCGCATGCCTTTCACCATTACTCGTAGTTAAGATATAATGATCTGTTTTTTTCTCGATTGATTCTACCCAGCTATTTGTTAATAATACAGGGTGATGCCGTTTTGCCTGGACAATCATTTGCTCTACTAGATCCTCACCCAAAATAGTTGGATATCCTCCGATATCATAAATCGATTTTTCCGGAAAAAATTGCATCACTTTACCACCAAATTGGGATTGAGACTCTAATAATTTCACTTTCATATTACGCATAGTCGCGTAATATGTAGCAAAAAGACCCGTTGTCCCACCGCCAATAATAGTAATATCGAACAGTTCATAATCCCCCATCGAATGCACCTCTATCTTTTATATAATCGGTCTGTTGATTGTAGTTCTTGTAGGTTTTTTACACCTATGCCAAACATGACCATTTGCAATTCTAATTCACGAATCTGCATCCATTCTATCACATTTTCAGTTGATTGGATCGCTTCTTTCAAAATCGATCGAGCGAAACCTGTATAGTCAGCACCTAAAGCGATTGCTTTAGCAGCATGATGACCATTCCGAATTCCACCACTGGCAATGATATTTTGTTCAGGAATAAGATTGGCGACCTCCTCTAGACAAGTAGCCGTGGAATTGCCCCAGCTCGCAAATGCTTCGGCAGCTTGCTTTTTCTTTTTTTCCTTGGAGCGTAACTTCTCCACTTGACTCCAAGAAGTACCACCCGCTCCCGCAACATCAATAAAGGAAGCCCCAATATCAGTTAATCGTTTGGCTGTTTTTCCATCAATCCCAAATCCAACCTCTTTCACACCTACCGGAACAGATAGAGACCGAATCAGCTTTTCGATCTTAGGCAACAAATTATGAAAATTCGTATCTCCTTCATTCTGAATCACTTCTTGAATCGTATTTAAATGCAAGACCAATGCATCGGCATCTGTCCACTCTAAAATCTGTTTAATCTGATCAACCGTTACGGAATAATTGAGCTGCACAGCACCAATGTTTGCAACAATCGGGGTAGTTGGTGCATATTCTCTTACTTGAAATGATTGGCGGAATTTCTCGCTTTCTAACATGACCCGAGTAGATCCTAATGCAAAGATCCATCCTTGTTGCTCTGCAGCAGTTGCCAAATTCCGATTGATCATCTCTGCCATTTCCGCTCCACCTGTCATGGAACTAATCAAAAACGGCGTACGTAGTGATTGTCCAAAAAAAGTCGAGGATATATCAATTGCTTCAAAATCGATTTCGGGTAAAGCGTTATGTTGAAAACGGTATTGATCAAATCCATTTGTAACCCCTTCACCTAATGCTTCTTCTGTTAAACTTAACTCTATGTGCTCGCTTTTCCGATTGTGGATCTTATCTGTCATAAGATCACTCCTTTTTCATCATCTACGATTATTTTATACTATTATACATCAAAAAAAGCAAAATCTTACCTCGATACTCTTTGACGGTTATATGATATGATGAAGTAAAAAATGATAGATTATACAGATTAAAATGGAGGTAAAAGCATGAAACAAAAGCTAATGGATCGACTCATTACATATGCACAAATTGATACACAATCAAACGAGGATAACTCAAACTGTCCATCAACGGAAGGTCAATGGGAGCTAGCTCATTTATTAGTAGATGAATTAAAGACAATTGGCATGCATGATGTAACAATAGATGACCATGCCTATGTGATGGCAACACTTCCAAGCAACGTTGATACAGAAATACCAGTAATCGGTTTTCTTGCCCACATGGACACAGCAACAGATTTCACCGGAAAAGGAGTCAAACCCCAAGTAATCGAACAATATGATGGGAATGCTATTCTATTAAACAAAGAGAAAAATATTGTCCTCACACCTAAGGAATACCCCTCTTTAAAGAATTACTTAGGGCACACATTACTAACAACAGATGGGACAACATTACTTGGTGCTGACAACAAAGCAGGTATTGCTGAAATTATGACAGCACTGGAATACCTCATAAACAACCCAGAAATTCCCCATGGTACAATCAGAGTTGCCTTTACTCCAGATGAGGAAATTGGACGTGGCCCTCATAAATTCGATGTAGATCGTTTTGGAGCACAATTTGCTTATACCATTGACGGTGGACCATTAGGAGAACTGCAGTACGAAAGCTTTAATGCAGCAGCAGCAAAAATCACTATACAAGGGAATAATGTTCATCCTGGTACGGCAAAAGGAAAAATGATCCATGCAACGAAAATAGCGATGAAAATCCACGAACAGTTGCCAACAGATCAAGCACCTGAATTTACAGAAGGGTATGAAGGGTTTTACCATCTTCTTTCATTAGAAGGCGATGCAGAGCAAGCGAAATCGTACTATATTATTAGGGATCATGACCGAAATAAATTTAATAAGAAAAAACAATTGATCACGTCGATTGTCGAGGAATTACAGCAACAGTACGGTGAAGACAACATTCGTTTAGAAATGAAGGATCAATATTATAACATGGCCGAAAAGATCAAACCGGTAAACTATATTGTAGACATTGCAGCAGAGGCGATGAAAGATGTCGATGTAGAACCTGTCATTCAGCCAATCCGTGGTGGAACGGACGGTTCTCAGCTTTCTTATATGGGCTTACCAACCCCTAATATTTTTACCGGTGGCGAAAATTTCCATGGCAAGTATGAATACATTTCCGTTGATAACATGGTTAAAGCCACGGAAACAATCATAAAAATCGCGGAACGTTATGTGAAGAGGTAGAGACAAAAAAAAGTGTTTCGTCTAGAAACTGGACAATATTTATGTTCGGAATTTGCTGGATAAAACACTTTTGTCTCCACCTTTTTTCTTTTGTAAATTTTTGTACATATATATTGACACACGCCTATGTATTTAATAGAATAGCATCCATGACCAATCAGTCATTATTGTGACCAATCAGTCAGAGGGTGATCAATTGGATACTAAAACAAAAATTATGAACACAGCATTACAACTGTTTTCTGATAAGGGATTTAACGAAACATCTGTTCAGCAAATAGCACAGTTAACTGGTATTTCGAAAGGCGGTTTCTATAATCATTTCTCTACCAAAAGAGAGCTAATGTTAGAAATGATTGATGAGTATCACAATAAAATCATGAACAACTCACACATATTAAATGAAACAAACCTGCATTTAGCGACGTATATCCAATATGAGCTGGAAGCATGGATGGAAAACCAAACCTTTATCCATGTTTTGTTTAATGAGTTTCATCCAAACAAGGATCCACAAATTACGAACAAAATGGACGAATTGCATTCCAGACTGACACAGCAACACAGAGAAATATTTTATCTTTGCTATGGGGAGAAGATAAAACCTTATCTCACTGATATAGTGATCATATTTGAAGGAATGTTGAAAGAATATTTATCTTATATGTTTGTCCAGCAAACAACTTTTGACGTGAAGCAGCTTAGCATGTGGATTTGTCATCACATCGAAAGTATCATTAATCATCTCGAAGAGCTCGATCCTTTCTTACTGGACACAACAGATGAAACGATTGAAAGTGTACTGAAGGATTTACAGCATACTATCGAGCGAAAAGAGTCATCTAATAAAATGAAACTCCTACAAGTAGTGGATCTGCTCGAACAGGCACTTGAGAATGAAGCAGCCTATTCTACCAATGTAGAAGTATATTTACACTACTTAAAAAAAGAAAAAACGATTCAGACAAACGTGTTAAAATTAGAGCGTTTGTGTAAAACAAGGGGGGCTTTAAATGAGTCAAAATATAAATCCAACAGAAGTTAAAAGAATACCAATTGTTACTGTAATGCTGATCGGGGCCTTTGTAGGACTATTAAACGAAACGCTTTTGGCAACTGCATTACCTAGTATTATGGTCGATTTTGGCATTGCAGAAAACCAGGTACAATGGTTAACTACTGCCTTTTTACTAACCAATGGGGTAATGATCCCCATATCCGCCTTCTTAATTGAACGATTTACGACAAGGCAATTATTTATAACTGCTTTAAGCATATTTGGTTTAGGAACATTTATTGCATCGATTTCCCATGCATTTGAATTATTATTAGTAGCAAGGGTTGTGCAAGCATCCGGGTCCGGTATTATGCTTCCTTTAATGATGACAGTTATGTTAAAAATATTTCCTGTTGAAAAACGTGGAGCCGCAATGGGGATGGCTGGTATCGTTATTTCCTTTGCGCCTGCGATAGGACCTACACTTTCAGGATGGTTATTAGAATTCTTCTCTTGGAGAGGATTATTTTACGTCGTATTACCTATCGTCATTATCGCGATTATTGTCGCCTCTATCTTTGTTAAAAATGTGACCGAACAAACGTATCCAAAAATTGATATACTCTCAATTCTATTATCATCGTTTGGTTTCGGTGGCTTATTATATGGATTTTCCAGTATTGGTGGTGGACATGGTGGAGGAGAAGCTTCTGCTAGTATAGATGGTCAGGCAGTAGCAATTATCATTGCAGGGGCACTTATTTTAACCTTATTCATCATTCGTCAATTAAAACTAAAGCACGCAATGCTTGAATTTCGTGTGTTTAAATATCCTATTTATTCCTTATCTTTAGCACTTACAATGATTGTCCTGATGGCTTTAATTGGTGCTGAAACAATGCTACCACTATATATGCAAAACACAAGAGGATTTAGTCCGTTAGAATCCGGCTTAATGTTGCTACCTGGTGCCATTGTGATGGGAATTATGTCACCAATAACCGGTATGCTTTTCGATAAATTTGGAGCTAAATGGCTTGCATTAACTGGTATGACTATCGTAACCATTACTACTTTTCTATTTACAAACTTAGCGATGGATACATCTTTTAGTTACCTTACTATTATTTTTGCCATCCGTATGTTTGGACTTTCATTAGTGATGATGCCTGTAATGACAGCAGGGTTAAACCAGCTACCACCAGAATGGCATCCTCACGGAACAGCAATGGCAAATACGATGCAGCAAGTATCTGCTTCAATTGGAACAGCCATCCTTATCACGATTATGACTTCAACTGCAGCAAACTACCAGCCAGATCAAACGACAATGGCCGGATTATCAGAAGCAGAAGTGATGAATCAAGTTGCCAATAATGCAGCGATTAGTGGCTATAATACTGCTTTTTGGGTAGCTACTATACTATCGATTATTGGCCTTTTCATGACATTTTTCTTAAAAACGAAAGCACAAACTAATCAGGCCAAAAGTAAAGCAGCATAAATATAGGGAGGATGACATTGGTTCATTCTCCTTTTTTTTACAAATAATTTGAAAAGTTATTCCATATAACGTAAACCATGTTAAAATAGGCAATGTATGGATTGAATCTAGGGAGGATTGCAGATATGAATGAAAAGATTACGAAACCATTAGGGTTTGGGGAAATTTTAGATCAAACTTTTCGCATTATTAAAGGAAACTTTAAGCCTTTATTTATGATTACTTTCTTTGTAATGGTACCCATTTTCGTTCTCCAAGCTTTGATTCTAAGCTTGACAGGACGTGATCTTATTATTAGTGGTAACCCGGGACAAAGCCTTTTTGAACAACTGGTAACGGGTGCAGAATCAGTTGCCACTACAACCCTTCAAGAAGACTTAGTTTCCATGCTGGTGAATTTTTTAATTCTTCTGGCAGCACCTATTCTTGCTGGTGCGATTACTTTAGCTGTCAAAAATGCAAGAGAAGGCAACGATTTAATGGCCAAAAATATGATCAAACAAGCATTGCCTAGGTATTGGCCACTTCTTGGCAGTACCATGCTTTTCGGCCTTATCATATTTGGCTTGTTAATACCTCCTTTTATGATAATCGGGATAGTTGGCGCATTGTTTATGTTCATAGACCCGATCCTTGGCTTTGGCATAATACTACTTACCTCTTTAGCTATATTTATTGGAGTTGGATTACTTGTAACTAGATGGAGTTTATATTTACCTGCTGTTCTTTTTGATAAAGTAGCACCAGGTTTATCTAAAAGCTGGCGTCTGACAAAAAAACAAACATGGAAATTCTTTGGTTTATTTATCGTGCTGTTTATCATCACTACAATTATTAGTAGTATCTTACAACTACCACTTATCTTTTTAGGTAATAGTGTTCTATTTCATTTGCTAACTAATATTATTTCGTTAATCTCATCTATTGTATTTACAGTCGGTTATGCTGTTATGTATTTTGACTCTTCCATCAGACAAGAAGGAACAGACTTGAAAGAAATGATTAAAGAATACGAAGTGCAAGAATCATAAAGGAGATTGGAGATGGCTTCTTTTCAAAAAGAACGAGAGCAATTAAACGATATTTTAAGTAAGCAAGAGTATCAAGTTTACTATGAAGATAATCGCAGCTTATTAGAAAGAATATGGGATCGGATAACAGACTGGATTGCTGACATACTTGCCTTGTTGTTCGAATCATTTGATCCAAGTTCCACAACTGGCAATCTGATAATTGTTTTGATTACACTACTGGTTGCTGTTGTGGTGATATTTGGTGTGATCGCTTTGATTATGTTTATCGTGAGAAAACGGCGATTATCAAAACATCAACCATTTAATAAGAGTAATGAATTGGCATGGAGTTATCAGAATCATCTACAGACTGCCAAAGAATATGAGGCAGAAGCTGATTACCGCCTTGCTACCAGACATCAGTTTTTGGCACTTTTGTTAATAGCAGATGAATACCGTTGGTTAGAAGCAAAGCAGTGGAAAACGAATTGGGATTATTATGATGAACTAAAACAGAGCAATAAACGATTTGCAACCGATTTTTATCATTTTGCCCTCTTCTTTGAAAAAGTAACATATGGTGAGCAGTCTATTACAGAAGACGATTATCAAACGTACAAGACAGCAATTAATAATTGGATCGAATCTATTTTGTATCAATCAGAGAAGAAAGAAATAGGTGAACAATAATGTTTGGCAAAAAAACATGGATCATTGGCATCGTATTTTTTCTTTTGCTTATCGGGGTTAGTATTTTCTCAACTAGTAATACACCAGAGCAGTATCCGCCATACCTGGTCGAATCGCCATCACCTACCGGGTTAAAGGCTATTTATACATACTTGGACCAAAACGGGTACGATGTATCGAAAGAAGAAACGTTACCTACGATATCAAAAGAAACGTTAAGAATATTAGTTAATCCTCCTGTATTTACTGATCAGTATACAGAGAATTACTATCTCGATTATATACGGGAGGGGAACACAGTCGTACTCGCCAAAGAAAACCCTGATGGACTCTTCAACCTACAAACAGAATATGTAGTAACAGAAGCACTTAACAATGAGTCACAAACAATGGAAGCTAACTATCAAGGTAACACCCTAGAACTAATACAAAACAGTTCCTTCCGCTTAGAATATAACGACGATGATACAGTGTTATTAGAAGATGATGCTGGTGCATTGGCAATGGAAAGAAAAATAGGAGAAGGTTCCCTTATTGTAATGGTAGAACCAACATGGCTTACCAATGGGCAAGTCACAGAACATGACCATACTCCAATTGTGTTAAGCCTTATTCCGTTTGATGAAGCGGGGTCTATTATTTTCGATGAATATAGCTTAGTAGGATCTGGTGGCAGTCTGTCTTATTTTGAATTATTTCCTGGCTGGGCATATGTATTGCTGGTGCAAGGCATCATTATCATGATCTTTATTCTATGGCATCAAGGTAAACGCTTTGGACCAATTTATCCGGTTCGAGAAGAAACAGTCAGATTAAGTAATGAACGCTTAAAAGCAATCGCCATTTGGCAATCAAAAGGAAAAAATTATTACAAGTCTATCGAATACCAACTGGAGTATTTAAAACATGCAATTCGCGAGCGATATGGTATCCCCTATCATCAAAGCTGGGACAAAAGATTATCCATGTTGGAAGGAAAAACAAAAGTGATTTCTGGCAAAGAACTACAGCACCTTGCACAAGGAATTGAAACCATTTTAAATAAGAAATCGTTAAATAAACAAGAGTATCTTGCTTGGTCAGCTACTATAGAAAAAATAAGAGAAGAGGTGGAGTAACAATGACTCAAACAATTACGTCATTATTAGAAAATTATGAACAACGCATCCTTGGACAACAGAAGAACTTACGATTACTATTATCCGCTGCCTTAGCTGGAGGCCATGTATTAATAGAAGGTGTACCAGGAACAGGGAAAACCCAAATGGTTAAGACATTAGCACAACTATTAGATAGTGACTTTAAACGTGTGCAATTCACCCCTGATTTATTACCTAGTGATATCACGGGAAGTGCTATTTATAATATGAAAGAACAAGACTTCCAAACGTTAAAAGGACCTATCTTTACAAATGTACTATTAGCAGATGAAATTAACCGTACACCTGCTAAAACACAGGCCGCACTTTTGGAAGCAATGGAAGAAAAACAGGTTACCATCCAAGGTGAAACCTATCATTTACCAGATTTCTTCTTCGTTGCAGCAACACAAAACCCGATAGAATTCGAAGGAACTTATCCATTACCAGAAGCCCAGCAAGATCGTTTTTTCTTTAAACTGAAGGTTGACTTTCCTACTTTAGCAGAAGAAACATCGGTATTACAAATGGTCATCCAAGAACAATCGAATCCTAAAGAAATAGCAGCAATGTTCTCTAATGATTCATTGTTAGATATACAAAGAAGTGTTCAGGAAGTGAATATTAGTACAGAAATAGCTGATTACATAATGAAAATTGTTCGTAAAACACGTGAGTTAGAACACATTCAACATGGTGCAAGTACTCGTGCTGCAATCGCAATAGCCAAAACAGCACAAGCCTGGGCATATCTTGAGAATCGTGATTATATTACACCAGATGATGTTAAAACGGTAGCTATTCCTTGTTTACGTCATCGTATTCAACTATCTCCATACGCAGAATTGGAAGGATCTGATATCGATGAAATCATTCAAGAGCTTGTGGGATCGATTGCTGTTCCGAGATAAAGGGATCGCCCCTACAAAGAAACTAATAACTTATTATGCTTTATTTATATTAGCTATGTTCATTCTATCATTCTGGCAATTTTCCTGGTTGTTTCTCGGAATATCTACTCTATTAATGATCAGTCTGTTAATTATAGATGCCTTCCTACTTCCAAAGAAGGATGAGCTACAAGCAGAACGTATTATCGAAGGTGAGATGGAGCGATATGAGAAACAAACAGTGGTGATTCGGATTAAAAATGGTACAAGTGATCACTATACTGTTCGGCTGAAGGATGGCATACCTACATCGTTTCAAACAATTTTCCCCTTTAACATACAGATACCTCGCGGAGAAACTGTAGAGATTCCCTATACAATGTTCCCGCAAAAAAGAGGGAAATATATGATCGATCAATTATACCTTCGTTTCAAAACTAAATTAGGGCTTTGGGAAAAACAAATTACCTATCATTTGCCTGATGAAGTAAAGGTTATCCCTAACCTTTCGGAGACGAAAAGATATTTAGAAAGCGCGCAAACCTATTTATTACATGAAGGGATTAAAATCAGGAAAATGCGTAGTGGCGTGGGGGAATTTTCTAAAGTAAGAGGTTATGTTGTTGGTGATGACCCTCGAAAAATAAATTGGCGTCAATCGGCCAAGTTGCAAGATATGATGACCAATGAATATGAACCAGAGCATGGTAAGTATGTAACGATCTTGCTTGATTGTGGTCGAATGATGGGAGCTGAATTGGAAGAAGGAAACCGGTTGGAGAAATCAATTGAAGCAGCTATTACACTTGCTGCTGCCGCACTGCAAAATGGTGATCAAGTGGCTGTCATCGCCTTCTCAAAGGAAATAAAAGCAGTTGTTCCTAGTGGTAAAGGCTTAGAGCATTTAGACACGATCTTACAGTCGATTTATGCTATTGAAGTCGACGCTCAAGAATCCAACTATGCACTTGCCTTACAGTATGCACAATCGATCCAACGTAAACGAAGCATGATGATACTTTTCAGTGATGTTCAAACATTTGCCAATGAAGATTATCAATTGGTTTACATGAAAAAACTGAGAAAGAAACACCTTTTTGTTATGTTAGGTATTGAAGATCGCCTATTGCAGGAGCAAATAAAAATGCAACCAGATAGTGTTCTAACAGCGATGGAAAAAAGCGTTGCGCAAAAACAATATATAGATCAAAAACAAGTGATCAATAAATGGGAAAAGCATGGATTACCCATGCTCGAAGCACCTGCTGATCGTTTAGCAGTCACTTCTATCTCCCATTATATTGAAGCATTAAATCGTGGAATGCTGTAATGCTCTTTTCCGCAAGAGAAAATGCCCAATTATCATATAAGCAACAAGACCAATCGCGGTCAGAATCGCTACAGCATATTTCATTTCTAATGAAATATCAGCTGGTGTGATAAAACCTTCGATGATACCAGCTATTACAAATAAAGGAACGGTGCCCAACAACAGTTGGACAGACCTTACTGTTTGTGTCTTCAGCTGGTATCCTCTCGAATAATTTCCAGGTACGAACAACTTATAACCCATTAGCAGTCCTGCACCACCAGCAATAAAAATGGCTATTAATTCTATCACTCCATGTGGAACGATATAAGCCCAAAATACATAAGAGCTTCCATAGTTCCAGAAAAGACCTGCAATAGCGCCGACAACAATGCCATTATAAATCAATACATATACGGTTAGTAATCCAAATGTTATACCACCGGCAAATGCTAGAATAGCAACTCGAATATTATTAACCATAATTTCCGCTGACATCACAGGAGCATCCACAGCAGCTGGTCCTTCTCCAAGTGATTCGGGATCAAATGATTGTGCCATATTTTCTGGTAGTATACCATATAAATGAGATGGATTTTCTACTACAGCGATAAAACTCGCAACACCGCCAAAGCAGAACAAAAGCATGGCAATAATGATTGCCTTCCATTGCTCTAGCAGTAAGCCTACAAATTTGCTAGAAAAGAAATGATAGGCTTGTTTCCATGAAGAATGCTGAGATTGGTATAAAACGTTATGTGCTTTCCCAACCAATTCATTCAAGTAATTAGTCACGTCCTCATTTGGAAAATACGTTTGACTATATGATAATTGTCTAACTACTTTTTGATATGTATGTTGGAACTGTTCGATAATTTTACTGCTCTTTTGCTTTGGTAATTGGCTGATCAGTTTTTCAAGTTGCTCCCAATCTTGGCGGTGTTGTTTGATAAATTGATTTAATTGCATTTAATCACCTTTTTTACTAGAATTTTACTTTATTATAATGGAAAAAAGACTTCATGAACAGTACAGAAGAATCCTTCATATCGATTAGTTCAAAATATAAGAAGAAAGAGGTTAAACATGGAACAAGAACAGTTAAAGGTCAAAACACCTGAATATGTCTCGTTGCAATTTCAATTAGCAGGCTTAGGATCGAGGTCTGCTGCGCAACTTATAGACTATACAATCATCTTCTTAACACAGTTTAGCATTATCTTGCTATTATTTTTTGGATTTAATAATAGTATAAGTGATTTATTCTCAGGTCATCTCGAGAGTATCCTGTTAGCAATCATTATTATTGTGATTTTTTTACTGCAGTTCGGATACTTCATCTTCTTTGAGTATTTCTGGGGAGGCAGAACAATTGGCAAAAGAATATTAGGCATCCGGGTTATACAGGAAAATGGCCATAATATTACGTTCCTTTCGAGTATTATTCGCAACTTCATTAGATTGATAGATATGTTACCAGGTGCTTATGCTGTTGGTATTATCATGATTTTTTTTCATTCTAAACATAAACGATTAGGAGACATTACTGCAGGTACGATTGTTGTCCATGAAAGGCGAAAAAAGTCACAATCAGCACTTGAAAAATATATTGCTCAACAGGGAATTCGAAAAGAAGATTTGCAATTAGAACCTTATCATTTGAAACAATTTAACCAAAAGGATTGGCGACTATTACATACCTATGTACAGCGAATTGTCCATATGCAACCAAAGGAGAGGATGACATTGACGACACAAGTTAGTAACATTCTCTTACCAAGGATTGAAGATCAATTCCAAAATAGTACCATCAGTAAAGAAGCATGTTTACTATTACTTTATTTACACTTGAAAGAGGAATGGGAATACGCATAATAGTAAAAAAAGGATAAAAACCCGTTATAGGGTTTTTATCCTTTTTGTCTTTCTTAGTTATGATAATGTATCGGTGATCCTGGTCCTAGGTCAATTCCTAGTAGCATCCATACGATTAACATTAATGTCCAAACAATAAAGAAGAAAATAGAGTATGGGAACATGGTAGAGATGAGTGTACCAATTCCCATTTTCTTATCATATTTCTGTGCATAGGCGATAATTAAGGCAAAGTAAGTCATTAACGGCGAAATGATATTTGTCGAAGAATCTGCAATCCGATAAGCCATTTGCGTTAATTCAGGTGAATAACCTAACTGCATCATAATTGGCACAAATACTGGAGCCATCATTGCCCATTTGGCTGTCGCACTTCCAATAAAGATATTGATAATACCAGCTATGATAATAAAGACAATTAATAATGGAATACCAGTTAAATTAATGTTTTCCAAAAATTCTGCACCATACACTCCAATTAACATACCTAAATTAGATTCATTGAAATAAGCAACAAACTGACCAGCTACAAACGAAAGCACGATAAACAATCCCATAGCTCCCATTGAATCCGATAAGTGGTTAGCTACATCTTTATCACTTTTGACACTCTTCGTCACAATCCCATAGACAACACCGGGAATAAAGAACAAGATGAAAATAACTGGCACTAGTGAACTCATAAATGGCGAAACAATGATACCACCATCCTCACCACGTAACGGTGCATTTTCAGGCAGGATTAAAAAGGATACAGCAATAAGACTGACTAATAAAGACAATCCAGCGTACGCTAAACCTTTTTTCTCTACCTTTGTAAGACCTGTCGCATCTTCCTTATAGGAGCCAGTATATACTCCTAATCTCGGCTCTATTAATTTTTCTGTTACAAGCGTACCTACTATTGTCAGCACAAATACAGATACAACAGTAAAGTAATAGTTCATTAAAATATTCATTGTTTCTGCATAGGCTGCATCTTGCGTTGCCACTGCAGCAATTGTCATTTCACCTAATAAAGCTTCTAAAGAAGTTGGCACAAGGTTCGCACTAAATCCAGCTGACACCCCAGCAAATGCCGCTGCTAATCCCGCTAACGGATGGCGTCCTATTGCTGCAAAAAGCACTGCACCTAGTGGAGGTAAAACCACATACCCAGCATCTGTTGCCATACTCGACATAATACCCGCAAATACTAAACCAGCTGTAATGAGTGATTTCGGCAACGCTAGTACAAACCCTCGCAACCCAGCGCTAATTAAACCTGTACGCTCAGCTAAACCAATTCCTAACATGGTTACTAATACAACTCCAAGAGGAGCAAAGTTGATAAAGTTATCGACCATACTTGTAAAGATATAGGTGATCCCTTCCGCATTCAATAAGTTTTTAACGGTAATTTGTTCTTCTGGATCACCTGGATTCTCCACAGAGACACCTGTACTTGACACTATCGCAGATGCTATCAAGACAATAAATGCTAAAATGACGAAAAGCGTCACAGGATGTGGCAATTTATTTCCTATATATTCAATTCGGTTTAGACTTCGTTGAAATAAACCGACTTTTTTCTTTTCTTCCATCACATATCCACCTTTATTATAAAATTAAAATAATTTTCAGAATATTGAACCTATTTTCTAAGAAGACAAATTACATTATAAGTGGAAATCGTTCACTTTCAAAGAGGATTTAAAAAAGTTCTAATTTTAACAATTTTCAAAATAAATAAAAAAAAGCCTCCTGTGAAATCAGGAAGCTTCTATATTCAGCTAGTTCTGGATAAACTAGTTACTTATCTCATTTCTTTACCAGCTATTGCCGGTTGTCTTTGTGCTGCATTAGATGTTTCTAAATTCATTTCTACTTTTAGTTTTTTTCTGCGTGAAGATATTTTTTCGATTGCAGATAAAACAAGAAAAGTGAGCAGAATAGTTAAAGAAACCATGTATAAAGAAGTTACCATAGTCAACTATCCCCTTTCCAAAAAAAATTACTCCATTTATTAATGAATACAATTATATAGTACCATATTTTATTAATTTGTAAACATATTTAATGTAATACTTTTAATTTCTTTTTAATTCTCCGCATTTTCCTCTATTTCTCCGTTTTTGATTACAGCTATCTAATATATCAAAGTACGAGTGTAGCAACATTTTTATAAAAAAAGTGAATATTTATTCAATTTATTTTTGAATTTTCTGTAAATTAGAATCTTTTATATCATGCAAAACGTACATATAAATAGGCCAAAAAAAGGAGTGGAACAAAAATGAACAATCATGAAATCGATTTCCAATTATACGGAGATGATATGCAATTTGTAGAAGTAGAGTTAGATCCACAAGAAACGGTAATAGCAGAAGCTGGAAGTCTAATGATGATGGATAGTGATATCTCCATGGAAACCATTTTTGGTGATGGATCATCCAAACAAGGAAGCTTAGTTGGAAAATTAATTGGTGCTGGTAAGCGAGTTATCACTGGGGAGAGTTTATTTATGACTACTTTTACAAACCAAGGTATAGGGAAGAAACACGTCTCATTTGCTTCTCCCTATCCAGGAAAGATCGTACCAATGGATTTAAGTGAGTTAAATGGTAAAATTATCTGTCAAAAAGATGCTTTTCTGGCTGCAGCCAAAGGTGTGTCAATTGGTATAGAATTTCAACGCAAAATCGGTACTGGCTTTTTTGGTGGAGAAGGGTTCATTATGCAAAAATTAGAAGGTGATGGAATGGCCTTTGTCCATGCTGGAGGTACCATTCACAGAAGGGAGTTACAGGCAGGAGAAAAATTACGTGTTGATACAGGATGTTTAGTTGCTATGACTGGCGAGGTTGATTACAACATTGAATATGTCGGAGGAATCAAAACTGCATTATTTGGTGGAGAAGGCATTTTCTTTGCAACACTTTCAGGACCAGGTACTGTATGGGTACAATCATTACCTTTCAGTCGCCTTGCAAGTAAAGTATTTGCTGCCTTACCTGAGAAAGGCGGAAATAAAGGAGAAGGAGGCATTGGTGGAGTATTCGATTTATTTAACAAGTAATGATGGAGCAAAAATAAAGAGGTGGAGACACTCCGCTTTTTCTTTATCTTCTTTTGTCCCTACCTCTTTACTGCTATTTATTGAGTAACGGTAATACTTCCATTTTTCGTACTTAATTTCACTAGGTTATCTCCGTCACCGATTACTTTATTGTAGTTGGCGTCGTCAAACAGGTTTACTCGACCATTATCTACGTTTGTGTCAAAAATAGTATTTGTTGGCTCTTTCTTGCTATGAATCTTTATTCTTCCATTATCTGTTTCGAGATCAATATTACGATCCAAATCTTCGGTTACTAAGGAAATGGACCCGTTATCTGTTCTGGCAACTAGTTCACCATCAATATTTTCAAGCTGCATTCCCCCATTATTTGTTCTCAGTTGATAATGATCAGCCACGATATCAAACAGCTCTAATTTTCCATTATTTGTTTTGATATCTACTTCATTTACGTTTAAGCTGCCCACTTGTAAACTTCCGTTACTAATTTCAACAGCTAAACGCTGATATTCTTGCTCAGGTAAATAGACTGTTAACGTACGTGAGAGCTCGAAAAAATGGAAACTAAACCATTTCCGCCTCTTATTTTCGGTAGAAATCGAGAGAGTATTATCCTGTTCGTCTACAACTAATTCTGTTTCCGTATGACCATCCTCTGTACCTATCAGTTCTACTTTAGGAGTAGGATCTGTGGTAGGGACAATATTTACTTGCTCATTGTGTACTTGTATTTCCACGGAATCTATTTCCCCGTTATCGAGTTCTTCTGTTACAGAAAGAGGTTCTGGTTCATAAAACCTATAAGACAATAAACTTCCGATACCTCCTACTAATAATAACGCACAGGCAAATATGACAATTCTTTTTACATTCATGATTTCATTCCACCTTTGACAAGATTCACATTATAGTTCAAATATCGCACGAAACCTTTCAGCGCAAGACGAGTGACATATAGCATACCAATCACAATTAGTAATCCGAGCCCACTTAATGTTAGAGTAAAAAACAAATCAAAGAATGCAAAAGTATCTGGAAATATCATGACATTAACCAGAAATAATAATGGAGAAACGACGAATGAAGCACCTGCTATCCACCCTGCCACAATTAAACTGACTAATGCGATAAAAGGTCCGAATACTATAACTAAGTTGAAAAAGCTTAAGCCGATTACAGCCCAAACAGCTTTTAATACATTACCTGGTGATGAGGAGGATTCGACCCGTTCAACATAGTAACTCGCTAAAATTTCTTTTGCTATTTGACTAGGTGAACCTAATGAATGAGCGATATCCTCTTCTGTTTTCCCTTCTGCTTTTCCCATCTCAAAATGCTCACTAAAGTCCTGTAAAATCTCCTGTCTTTCTTCATATGAAAGCTTATTTAATCTTGCATCTAAACTATTTAGAAATTCCTTCTTATTCATTACTAACACCTTCCTTAACAATATGATTTACCCCCTCAGAAAATTGCTGCCATTCCTTGAGCAAATCATGCAGATGCTCTCTACCTTTATCGGTCAATTGATAATATTTGCGTGATGGTCCTTCTTGCGATTCCTGTAAATAAGTTGTAAAGTATTCTTCCTTCTTTAGTCTTCTTAATAAGGGGTACACAGATCCTTCTGAGATAGCAATTTGATCCGATATTTTCTTTACTAGTTCATAGCCATAATGATCTTGCTTATTCAACAAAGCAAGCACACATAACTCTAACGCTCCTTTTTTGAATTGGATATTCATGGTAAAATAACCTCCGTTTTAACTACTATACAATATACAGTACTGATTCGAAAATAGTACTTGTATTTTAACTATACCATCAACTACTGTACATTGCAAGGTACTATTTAAAAAATAGATATATGCACAAAAAAATGACCTATTCAGATAGGCCATTTCGGATCATGCTATTTTTTACGCACTACGATGTTTACCCTTTCATTTTCATAGCGGGACTTGTTTCTTAGTCTCATTGATAAAAGTTTTCTCTCTTTGGGTGGCAATTTTCACACCATCTAAACCGCAGACTTTACATTATTCCTCAAGCTGGTTTTTTGACGTCACTATTCTAAACCCTATGTTGTAGCTGAAACTCTTGCTATGTTCTTTTCTGAAATTCGATTTCTAACCGGATCAGTCTTTGAATGCTTTTAAGCTAGGATTAATTATTAACAAACTTGCACCATAGTAATCTGAACGGACAAGGAAACACTAAAAAACCCCCTTTGTTTATACTCTATAACTGGGGGAGTTATTAATCTTTTAACATTGCTTTGATACCTGCAATGTTAATTCCTTGATCAATTAATTCCTTGATTCTCTTTAATCGTTCGATGTCCTGTAATGAAAACATTCTTCTGTTTCCTTCATTTCTGGCTGGAGATATTAATCCTTGTTCTTCATAATAACGAATTTGCCTTCCACTTAATTTAGTTAATTCTTTTACAACACTTATTGGAAAGGTGGCCATATGATCTGGTATATCATGATTCAATTTCTATTCCTCTCCCTTCACTATTAAGGCAAACTAGCAATATGTGTATAAATATCTTTTAAATTTGTAAAACCCATTTCTTCGACTTTTTTAACATTTTCCGACCACAACCTGGCAGTTGCAGCTGCATCATATAATGCATGGTGTCTTCGGACAATATCCACTCCATAGTAATCACACCATTCATCTAATGTAACGAACGATACTTCTGGAGACACCACCTTGGTTAAAAAGGAGGTATCGATGATACGATGCTGAAAGCTTGTTTTCAACGCCGTCCAGCTAGCATGCTTCATAAACTGTTTTTCATGGCTTGAGTGATGAGCAATCAAGGTATCACTGCGAACAAATTGGAAAAATTGTCTTAATACTTCTGATAAAGGTTCTGCTTGACTAAGCTCGGTTTCCGTGATCCCCGTCAAAGCAGTAATTTCTTCAGAAGGAGGTAATTCACTATTAACTGTCTTATAAAATAATTGGTCCTTTAATATTTCTGCGCCTATCATTTTCACTGCACCAATTGAAAGAATACGATCACCATTGTATGGATAAAAACCGGTAGTTTCAATATCAAACACTACTACAGCTAAATCTTTAAAAGGGGTATTTAACACATCCTTCTGCTTCAACTCTCTTTGCAAATTACGGATATAGGCAATCTTACTCGCATCCGTTTGACTTGTTATAGGATTCATATCGTTCATTTTTCCTGACATCTGTTTAATAAATTGAAGCATTTGATTCATTACCATTTAGAACACTCTTTTTCTAGCGTATTTTTGGTTCTCTCGAACAGTTCTGCACCTTTTTTCATGTATTCTTTCAACTCCTGTTTGTCTTCCTTTGATAACTTTTGCAATGGAATATAATGTACCCCTTCATATTCCGTTGCATCTTTTGTGAATTGAAATTTAAATGCTAACAAACGTTCAAATAGTTCTTGGTACTCTGTTAAAAAGGAGTATTTCGCCTTAAGTGCAACAAATCTTTCGATAGTAGGGGTTTTCATTACTTGATTCCATAAAACCAATAACCGAAGAGCATTAACAAATGGAAATAGTGCAGTTGTTTTGATATTAATCTGACCGGCTCTTTTTCCAGATTGTTGAGGCAATAGTTGTCCAAATACCCCGACACCTTTTTCAATATAACCTACATTATCTACAAGCCTACTCATTATTGAAGGACGGCTTTGAATATATGAAAATATGGCTTGCTTTACATCTTCTAGTAACTTTTCATCTCCTAATAAGACCCGAGAATCAAAGAAAGTGGAAAAATGACGTAACGATTGCCAGCTTTCTTCATCAAGCCAGCCTGTAATTTGTTGCTGCCAATCTTCCTTCGATTTTGTCCATCGTGATTCCGAAGCCATCACTTTACCGTCGCATCGTTCATACCCAACTATCTCCAAGCCATCCACAATCTCCGTTCCTAACTCTTGAAAATAAGTCTGATAACGACTAGGACCATCAAAAATAATGCCATGATCCTGGTCACTCCATACCGATTGTTCTCTTCTTCCGGCACTTCCCATAAGAAAAAAAGCGAAGGGAGCAGGGACTTCCCCCTGCTCTTCCTTAATCTTCTCCATCGCTAATTGTACAATTTTCATCATCAAATCATCATGGAACTGGTTTAAGTTTTCATGATCCAGTTGTTGATGAATCTGTTGTTCTCGCCATTCTTTTATATCTTCGTAACTCATGACGAAGGTCCTCTCCTTTATCGAAGAACTAGAACAATGCATTATTTTGCTTGTTGTTCACTCGGGTTTGGAATGTTCTCAGGGTAACCATAGCTACCATGCTCACTCATGTCAAGACCGATAATCTCTTCTTCCTCAGAAACTCTCAGTCCACCCATTACTTTATCCATAATCTTAAGGATAATGAAGGAAACAACAAATGCATAAATACCAGATACTACAACACCTAGGATTTGAACACCTAATTGTTCGAATCCACCACCATAGAACAGACCTGGCAGACCCCACTCCATACCAATTGATAATGGTTCAGTTGCAAAGAAACCTGTTGAAATAGTTCCCCAAACACCTACAGTACCGTGGACAGATAATGCGAAAATCGGATCATCGATACGAGCTCGATCAAAGAATCGCATACTAGCGTACACAATCAGACCACCAATTGCACCAATCACTACTGCTGCCCATGGTTCTACGAATCCACAAGATGCTGTAATGGCTACCAGACCTGCTAATGCACCATTTAATGTAGTTGGGACGTCGGCTTTGCCTGTTACTGCCCATACGATTAGCAACGCTGCAACAGCGCCTGAAGCGGCTGCTAATTGTGTATTTAATATTACATAACCAAAGAATGCATCTGATACACCAAATGTACTTGCGCCGTTAAATCCGAACCAACCTACCCATAAAAGTAATACGGCTAATGCTGTATATACCTGATTATGTCCAGCTATTTCATTAGATGAACCATCTTTATTATATTTTCCAATACGCGGCTTTAAAATTATGGTTGCCGCTAATGCCGCCATTGCTCCAGTTAAGTGTACAACTGTTGAACCAGCAAAATCTTGCTTACCGTGATCAGCTAACCAGCCACCACCCCAAATCCAGTGGGCAACAACAGGATAAACAAGTGCGGAGAATAGCACTGCAAATATTACATAAGCTGATAATTTTGCACGTTCTGCAAAACCACCGAAAGCTATCGTTAAGGCAATTAATGCAAACATCATTTGAAACATAAAATCAACTGCCGGAGATAAGCCTTCTTCACTAAATGTTGTGTCTCCGTAGAAGAAGTCAGACAAACCGATAAACCAGTTGCCTTCTCCATAAATAAAACCCCAACCGACAGCCCAAAATACGATTGAGCCAATTCCCGCTGTAAAAATTGTTTTACCAGCAATATGACCGGCGTTCTTCATTCTTGTCGAACCAGCCTCTAGTAAGATAAATCCACCAAGCATTAATAAAACTAAAAAAGTACCAATAATGACCCATAAATTATCCATAAGTACAGTTTCCATAGTCTTTTCCCTCTCCTTGTAAATATTATTAACATGAACTGTTACTTACAGTCTATGCTTATCTCTAACACTTCACAATTGTCATGTAAGATAATCTAACAGGGTTTTTGGAAGAGGGTATATTGGATTATTTATAGCAATCAAAAAAAATCTCCCTTATCCAAACATAATGGAAAAGGGAGACTTTTTCTTATTTAATTTGATCTAGCAATTGATATGCTTCATCCTCAGACTTCACATTTAGAAGCTGCTCTCTAAATTGATCATCCATTAACTTTCTAGAGAGCATCTGTAATATTTTCAAATGCGTATCTCCTTCTGCATGTTTTGGTACGGCAATCATAAAAATCAATTTGGAAAGTGAGCCATCAGCACTATGCCAATCGACACCGTCTTTCTTAATTCCTAATACAACGCGTGGGACTGTTACTGCTTCTGATTTACCATGAGGTATGGCTACATTCATCCCAATACCTGTTGAGCTTTCTGCTTCACGAGCTAGTATCGCTTTTTTAAAGTCTTCTTTAGACGTCAATACATTACTAGCAGCTAATTTTTCAATCATTTCATCAATGACACCATCTCTGTCATTTGCTTTTATATCCGTATCAATTAATTCTACATTTGTAATATCTGTCAATTGTTCAATATGCTCCACTGGTTGAGATACAGTAGCGTTATTTACGTCCTCTTCTTCCATGCTACCCGTTTCTTCCATACGAAGATCACTGACATCCTTCTTCAGTAACTTAATCATGAACGCTGTCACAATCGAACCGACAACAATCGCAATGAAGAACATGATAACATTATCAACCGCTCCTAGCACTCCCACAATTGGTCCACCATGAGCTACACTGTCTCCAACATTACTTAGCATTGCTATCACGGAGGCTGTCATGGAACCGATCATAATACTCGGGATAACTCGCAATGGATCCTGTGCCGCAAACGGAATGGCACCTTCAGTGATACCAAAGAATCCCATTGTTAAAGATGCCTTACCAGTTTCTTGTTGTGCTTTTTCAAATTTATTTTTGAACATCAATGTTGCCAATCCTAAACCGATTGGTGGTACAGCAATGGCAGCCGCAATCGCGCCCATGATTTCATAGTTTCCTTCCCCAATCATGGCAGCACCAAACAAGAAAGCTACTTTATTAACTGGGCCACCCATATCAAATGAAATCATTGCACCTAATATAAGCGCTAATAAAACGGAGCTTGTTCCTTGCATACCTGCTAGCCAGCCTGTTAGAGATTCAAAAACCTGTGCTACCGGTGCCCCGATTAATAATACAAAAAGAAGACCTACTACTAAAGAAGATATTACCGGTATAATGATAATTGGCATAATTGGTTGTACCATTTTTGGTACTTTTACATTCTTAATCCATAATGCTACATATCCTGCTAGGAAACCTGCAATAATTCCACCAAGGAAACCTGCACTTGCTTCACTGCCATAAAAGCTACCATTAGCTGCAATAAAACCACCGATCATACCTGGAGCAAGACCGGGACGATCTGCAATACTGTAGGCAATATAACCAGCAAGAATCGGTACCATAAAGCTAAATGCGGCATTTCCAATGGATTCGATCGTTTTCCAGAATGAATCTTCTGGAATAACAATACCACCCTCACCTGGAATACCACCGATCGTTAAGGCAATGGCAATTAATAAACCACCGACTACAATAAATGGCACCATAAATGAAACACCATTCATTAAGTGACGGTAAATAGGGTTTTGCTTTGTTTCTTCTGAAGCTGTCGGCATATTTTCTTTTTGGCTATTTTCGCCTCCTTGATGGACGGACGCATTATCGCTTAATGCTTTCTCTATTAAGCTTTTAGGATTTCGGATACCTTCCTGTACTCCTGCCACTACCATTTTTTTACCGACAAAGCGAGATTTATCAACTGCTTTATCTGCAGCAATAATTACCGCATCTGCTTTTTCAATTTCAGCAGCAGTTAATTCATTTTCTGCCCCAATCGAGCCTTGCGTTTCCACTTTTATCTCTATATCCATCTCTTCAGCTGCTTTTTCTAAATTCTCAGCTGCCATATACGTATGCGCAATCCCATTAGGACAAGATGTAATCGCTACTATTTTTGTCATTATATACACCTTCCCTTGTTGTTAGTACTCACAGTATACCCCAAAAATGGTTAAGCAAAATAAAAGAAATTTACCACTACTTCTGGTAAATATGATTTATTTGCTTATATTCGAAATAAAAAAATCCCTACAGTCAGTGTGAACCTGCACGGATTTCTTATTCAAGTAAAGCTAAAAATTTATCTGTATCTCTAGTCCCTGTTAGTTTTGCAACTAACTCAGGATTACCTGCCAGCCTTGATATCTGGTGGAATAACTTCCTTCTGGAATCTGACGACTCAGGTTTTAAGGCAAGAAAGAATATTAGTGAGACAGATTCTGTCCCCCATTTAATCGGTTGCTTTAGTGTCACTGCTATAATAGTAGATTCACGCACTAAATGTGGAGCACCATGTGGAATCGCGATTCCTCCACCTATCGCTGTAGCTGCTGCTCGTTCACGCAGTAATGCTTGATGCCCATAATCCTCCTCTACCAAGCCATCATGGACTAATCTTTCTGACAGCTTTTCTATCAGCTCAAATCGATGTTCTATTTCTAATTGTAAGAATAGATACTCCTCTTTTAAATAGCGGCTTAATACCGATTCACTATTATCGTGGCTCTTTTCCTGTAAAACACTTCGAAGTTTATTTTTATCATGCTCATTAAAAAGTGGGGTAATAGTAACTTGAGGTATCTCTTCATCCTCTAAGGGTATAGTCGAAACAATCAGATCAACAGATTGCTCCTTTAAAAATGCCTGTAATTGATTTTGCGGAAGTGTCTTCACAATTTCGGTATCATGAAAAGCTGCAGAAATCTTTGAACGAAGAATTTCTGATACACCAATTCCCATATGGCAAACAATCACTATTCGTTTGTTAACCTTACGCTTCCCTCTAATCCGTTCTATCGATGCCTGATAATGTAATGTTAAAAATGCCACCTCATCCTCAGGGATCTGATACGGTAATTCCTCCGCCATATCCTGCAACACAGTAATTAAAGCATCAAACATGAACGGGTACATTTGCTTGATATCCGCTACTAACGGATTCTGGACAGGAAGATCATATTTTAATCGATTAATAACAGAATAGAGGTGTACTTTTAATCCGTCTTTTAAGGTTTCATCATGGTTAAAAGGCATTAATGCCAATACACTTAGTCTTTTTGTTAATACTTCTGTAAGTCGTTCTGCTTGCTGATCAACTTTCACATCATAATAAGGCTCATTTTCGTGTCTTTCTTGAAGCTTAGCACCCAAAAACTGTATTGTAAGGTATACCTTTTCCTGCTCAGGAATGTTAATAAGAAAGATATTCTCTAACTCTTCTACTAAGCGTTCGATCCATTGATATTCTTTTTTCTTTCTAATAATGGAGAATGGATCTTCACTTATTTCAATCAAATGATTGGACTTGATTCTTTTTACCATCACCAGTATATAAACCTTCAAGCTCTTTATGCTTTCATCGGTCAATGGAATGCGGTTTTTCCTGATAAAGGTTAAGAAAGATTGATCGAGCGCTTTCTGTTCATATTCTTTTACTTGTTGATAGATGAAATGAGATTGACTGTCTTCCTTTTCTTTATAATCGTCGAGATGCTGGATTGCTACTCTGATATCCTTTTCAGCCCCATGTACAAGTATACCAATTTTTTGCTTCATCTCCATCTGCACATTTCTCGTTTCTAACCATGCTTGGATCTCTTGGATTACCTTTCTTATCGTCGTATGGGATACAAAGAAACGGTCTGCTAACTGTTGGATAGAGATATTTTCATGGATAAGAAGCTGATAGATTATTTCTTTTTGTTCTGCGACTTCTAACACATTTCTTTTTAGATTACTTTCAGACTGTATGAAAGATAAAATCTTCTGTTTGTCATATTTAGAAATTTCAATGGATACGCCTACACCAGGTTTTCGTACTAAATGACCGGTACCATGCTCTTCTAAAAAGGTTTCCAATACATGTAAGTCATTTCTTATTGTTTTCTCTGAACAGTCTAGCTCATTGGCGAGATGTTGCACTAAAGCTACTTGATCATCGTTTAGTAATAGTCTCCTCAAGAGAATACGTTGCCTCTCTTTCATGAAATCACCTCCATCTCCCCACAACATTACTATAGATTCAGTTCCATCGCAATGGAAATCAAAAGGAAAAGGCACTACCAAACGGTTAGTACCTTTCCACTAGCATTAGACTATTTAGCTCTAATTTCATCCTGAAAACCTATTTCTTTATGTGATCCATCACAGAAAGGCTTATTTTTAGATGCGCCACATCGACACAGAGAAAACTTCGCTTTCGTCTCAAATGGATTCCCTTCCGCATCGACTAATTCGACATCTCCCGTTACTAAAATCGAACCATTGTCTCTTACTTTTAGTTGTACTTTATTTTTGCCCTCACTCATCTTTTATCCCCTCCCTTAACAAATTTTAGCGAGTTCCTGCTTTTCTGTCTATCCTAGCCTGTATAAAATCTTATGCTTTTTCAAACATTAAAATGAAAGGCGGGATAAAGTATGGAGAATCAAGAACAAGTAAATTATTTCGATCAATCAATTGCCGATTTCAAACGTGGTACTACTAGGATGGAGGAGTACTTGCCTGAAGTGACGAAGGGCTATTATCATTTTACCGAAGAAGCTTTTAAGGAAGGATCACTTAGCAAAAAGGAAAAGCAATTGATAGCTTTGGCGATCAGCATCTATGCACAGGATGAATATTGTATTATTTATCATACAAAAGGTGCTGTCGAAAATGGTGCTAGCGAAGAGGAGTTAATGGAGACCCTTGCGGTTAGTGCTGCCCTAGGAGGCGGTGCAGCATTCGCTCAAGCAGTAACTCTTGCAACCGATTCCTATGCACACTATCAGCAAAAATATGCGAAAGAAGATTGAGGCACATAAAGCAGAATTAGTCCTCACCTTATAAAAGCTTAGCTGTTCATTAAGCACCTTAATTTTTCTTATTCTTTGCACATTTCATTCCTCCACTGAATTGGCTCTGCATTGTGATACTTTCCAAGTCAAAAAAGCTTACAACCCATTTCGATTTATCGAAAAGAGTTTAAGCTTTTTTAGTAATTTTTTAAAGCTCGTAAGGTGTTTCTTGATAGACATAGTAATTGAGCCAATTGGAGATCAATATATTAGAATGGGTACGCCATCGTAACTTTGGCGTTTCGTTTGGATCGTTATCTGGATAATAATTTTCCGGTATCATTGGATGAAGGCCAGCAGCTGTGTCCCGATCAAATTCCTTCTTTAGTGTGAACGCATCATATTCAGGATGTCCAGTAACAAATATCTGTTTTCCATCGGTTGAAGCAACTATATATACCCCGGCACGATCAGATTCACTTAATATTTTGAGAGTCGGTACTTTTGCAATATCTTCCTTACGGATATCAGCATAGCGGGAGTGCGGTACCAAAAACTCCTCATCAAAACCACTTACTAATTTTTCCCTTGGATCATTTACAGTATGTGTATAGATCCCCGATAATTTGTCTGGCATTATATGTTTATCTATCCCAAAGTGATAGTATAATCCGGCCATCGCCCCCCAGCAAATATGCAATGTAGAGGTTACATTCGTCTTACTCCACTTCATGATTTCTGATAGTTCTTCCCAATAATCCACTTCTTCATAGGCCAGTTTTTCAATCGGTGCACCAGTAATAATTAGTCCATCAAATTTATTGGCTTTCACATCATCAATTGATTTGTAAAATTGCTTTAAATGCTCCGGAGAAGTATTTCTGGATGTATGTGTACTGGTATGCAATAATCCTACCTCTATTTGTAATGGGCTATTCCCTAATAATCGCAATAAGTGCGTTTCTGTTTGCTGCTTCAACGGCATTAAATTCAATATTAATATTTTAAGTGGCCGAATATCTTGTTTAAATGCCCGACTTTCATCCATCACGAAAATATTCTCTTCTTGCAATCTACTCTTAGCAGGTAACAAATCCGGCACTTTTATAGGCATTTTTTTAAGACTCCTTTTTAATAAATTCAATAAATCAAAAAAATTCACGATAAGACTTATTTTAGCTATATTTCGACATAAAATAAAGCGAAATGCAAAAAAATTCTGACAATATTTTTGCATTATGGTTAAAAAGAGATTGAGACAAAAAGAAAGTGTTTCGTCTAGAAGCCGGCAATGTGCTAATAGCGCGCAGGAAAAATAAGTAGACTCCTGTGGGAAAGCGTAGTGTGAAGACCCTATAGAAAAAGTGAACTTCTTTTTCGAGGAGGCTGAGGATAAGCCCGCGGAAAGCGGAGTATAATTCCGTAGCGGGTATTCGCACCGTTTATGTTCGGAATTTGCTGGATAAAACACACTTTTGTCTCAGCCTCTTACTTTTACGACATCCATTTTGGTGGTGTATCTTTCCCCCAATAAACTTCACCTATCGGGAGATGTTCTTCAAATTGATCGTCATGTAGATGATAGTGGAATTGAAAATAATAACCGTCTTGTGGTTTCTTTAACCGATTGACATGAAACTTTGCAACATTTTCTTTTTCTTTTGCATTGTATAAATTAAAGATCCGCTCACCATATCCATCGGCAGGATCTTCTGCAATCATTAAAAATTGGCTTTCTTCTTCACCAATTGTTTCATACAATTCCTCTAAAACCGTTTCCATGTTTGGTAAAACGACGTCATTGATCTCGCGGTTAATTTTCGCCGAGATTTTTGTTCCCAGCTTTGTTTGCACTTGCTCTTTAGCAAGCGTATTTAATTGCTGTAGATAAAGTTGATTCGCATCTTCAAGGACAACATTTTCTTCCGTTATCGAATCTGCTAATTCCTCTTTATCCACTGGTTTTGACCGGTCTTCACTTGGCTCTAGATCCCTTTTTCCTACATCTACATCTCCATCAATGTAGATTGGAGGAACATATAAACCAAGTGTTAGTATTGTCACTAATAAAACGGTTAATTTTTTCATCCACTTTTTCATCCCGATCGAACTCCCTCACATCGACTTACTAAAATTTTATCATGTTTTACTAATTTGTCCATACGTGTAAAGGGGTTTTCCTTATTTACATACATTTTACTTTTTTTCAACCACAGGATGGATGGTAGCTTGAATGCCCAATCTCTTAATTTAATGTTGATTCACTAATGGTTTACATAGTAATGCACGTTCATATCATTGGATTCACCTCACTATTATGGATCTATAAAAAATCCTTCTCTATTTTAAAGATAGAGAAGGATTCAGCTTGTGACTGTATAAATGAAAACAATCTGCGACGAATCTTCTCATCTTCGAATCAAAACCTGATTCTCTGAAATTGGCACCGGGCACAGATGTGCTGGTTGCCGAGGCTTCTTAAGGTCAGTCCCTCCACCTCTCTGGATAAGAAAATCTTTCCGTATATTAAATTATCTCAAGTACATGATTTGGTAAAAATATTATCACATAACTTTTAAAACAACAAGTAATTTTTGCTAAATTGTATAAATCTATACATTTCACCCCACAATAAGTATAGTGTACGTTATGATAAGGTGGGAGAAAGATGGATCAAGAACATACTGATAATTGGAAAGACCTTGAACACGACTTAGACCATGCAATACCAGAAGAGGTACTTCCAGATGTTGCATATTATCGAACACTGATTGTGAATATCGTGATGATCGGAGCACCCGATGAAGAGTGGGTGTTAGTTGATACCGGTACGCGAAAATATCAAGATAGAATACTACATGCTTGCGAATATCGTTATGGTAACAAAGCACCTCAGGCAATTATATTAACACATGGGCATTTTGACCATATTGGTTCTGCCAAAAAGCTAGCAGAATACTGGCAAGTGCCGATTTATATTCATGAAAACGAAATAGACTATGTAACAGGCAAAAAGGAATATCCACCTGGGGATCCAACCGTTGGAGGTGGGATGATCTCCTTATTATCAGGAATCTTTCCAACTAAACCAGAACACCTAGAAGGACTTGTTTCTACTTTGCCAACAGACGGTACGGTTCCTTTCCTAAAGGATTGGAAATACATTGAAACGTTTGGACATACCCCAGGCCATATCAGTTTATTCCGTGAACAGGACCGCTCATTAATCGCAGGTGATGCGATTTCTACGGAAAAACCAGAATCATCCATAGCAGTGTTTTTCCCACTACAGCATGTTTACGGACCACCTGCTTATTTTACACAAGACTGGATGAAAGCAGAGCAATCTGTAAAAAAGCTGGCTGCGCTAGATCCCGATATCATTATCGCAGGACACGGTGTACCAATGAAGGGCGAGACAATGAAACAGGAGTTGAAAAAGCTGGCCAAAAACTTTATCGAGCAAGCAATTCCTAAGCATAAAAGGCAGTGATGGCATGTATTAACTGCCAACACCGCCTACATTTATCATGGTGCTAAATGTCTGTAAGACCCCCACTTCTAGTTCCAAGTAACAAAGGATACGTCTAGTGATATCAGACGCTAATTTTTGCTACTGCTCAGTGGAGGTTAACCCCTCACTGAGCATATTCTAACTTCATCTTTTTTGAACAGTTCATCCACGAATTTCATTTGTGAAATGTCCTTCTATCTTGCTGAAGCCGAGCCCACGGAGGTGAAGGATTTTGTCGGAGCTGTAGCTAAATATATTTTTTACTGTACCAACCTTTTCTTTATTCAATCATGAGGTTTTCATCTTATGATTGTTATGCTTTTTTCTTATCAAAACAAATATGACTGAACCGATAAGAAGGAAAAACATTCCTATCATGCCCCAATTAAAGATATTGGTTGCTGTATTTGGCAGTATGGATCCGTTATTTTCTTCTAGTGGAATTTGCTCGGCTTGTACACTATCTGTTCCAAATACAGTGAAAGTACTAAAATGCTCAACATTTGCTGTTACTTTCCCATCCTTATAGCTACCTCCAACTGATTTCCATTCCTGATTTTCTTCGTTTAAGTGATAGATACTTAATTCATTTGGATCCTCTACACTTTGGTCATCTACGATAAAAGACAGCGTGACAGAATGAATCCCAAATTCACTTATCTCTTTCCCATTCTGTTCAATGGTAAAATCATACACAGCACTTACAGCATGTTCTACGTCATCATCGAGCTTATCCAGTGTAATAAATGCTTCACCCTCTGTCAAAATTGCTGTAGGAATCGTTAACTCTACTTCATTATTTCGAATATGAAGGACAGCTCCTTTATCTTTCAACCGTTTCACTTGATCCTCTGTTAAATGAACAGTTACCAGTCCAGTTTCAACTGGCAATTCGATAATCAAAAGATTATTTTCACCGATATTCTCTATGTCTGACAAATCAATTTCTGCTACTCCATCTTTTACATTTGGTGTTGTGATAATAGGAGTTTCCCCTGATTTACTATCTTGATCTCTACTACCATCTGTATTTGGATCACTTCCGGGAGAAGACGGTTTGTCATTATCATTATCTTCATCCTTGTCTTTGTCTGGATCTTTTGGAGGATCTGGTACCTCCTCTTCTTTGTCATCGTCAGATGGTGCTTCAAATTGAGCCATAAATTCATTAAAGGTATCCCAAATATCTCCCCATATAATTTGTCCATCTTCATTTCTTGTAAATGCTGTAATTTCCGCTAAGATGGTTAAAACATCTTGAGGGACTTGATCGCCAGCATGATTCACCGTTTTGCTACCTGTGTACATAAAGTTTTTATCTGTCAATAGTCGTGACGGATACTCATCTGCTGTCTGTGTAGTATTTATTTCTTTCGTATGGAAAGAGATAAAACCATCAATCGTAAAGTCTTCCTCAATTCCAGAGTAAGTAGTAAACGCGATATTGCGACCTTCATTATCAAATGCATAATTATTCTCTGCAATCACCCCTGGGTTACTATTACTATCAAATCCTACTGCGCCATTACCAAATGCAACACTATTTCGAATCACATGTGGCACATGTACACCCTCTCCACCAAGCTTGAAGCCATTTTTACTACCTTTACCTGGTTCACTACCTGTTACATAACCATTGTTGAAAGCAATACTATTCTCAATAGTAACAGCACCGATTGCTCCTGTTCCTACTTTCGTGTATAAATCCCAACCATCATCAATATTATTATGTGAAATCGAGCCTCGGAAAACATTACCTTCCCCGACGGTTAATTTTGCTGCGAATCCGTCCGCATTATTTTCAGAAGGGTCTCGATTATCAAAGGCCATACTGTTTAATACAAGATTATCTGACGGCCATTCTTCCATTGTGTCTGCTTGATCTGTCCGACTTATTTGTAATCCAGTATCCCCGTTTTCATATACAGCAACATTCTCAATAATATTATGACTACCCCCGATATTATACCCTTTCATATTAGGACCTGAGCGTGTAAAATCAATCCCTTTTACATGCCAATAATCTCCACTATGAACAACACCTTCTGATCGGTTATCAAAATCGATAATTGGTCTATTTTCCGCTTCAGGATCAGCCACTAGCATTTTTCTTTCTACTTCTGTTCCATCATTGTATTTAGCAATCTCCAGCTTTTCACTGCGAAGGTAGTGTCCTTCCTGCACAATAATTTTCTGACCTTTTTGGACATAATCAATAGCTGTATCTAGGTCTAACGGTTGTTCTCTTGATCCATCACCATTGCTTGTACCGTCTGGAGCAACGTAAATATTCCCATTCTCACCTGCAAAAGTCTTCATTGATACAGTAACATTTCTTACGATTGAACGGTAATCGGTCAGCTCTTGTGTATCATCTGGCACAAGCACAACAGTAAAATTTGTAGTCCGATTAGATTCTAAAGTTGTTTCCAGTTCGACTATTTCATCCCCTGTTACACGGATATCTTCGGCGAGAATGTCTTGCCCTTTTCTAACAGTTGCCCAGCCATCAACATTTGATTGAAACATGAAGGAATAATCTGCATCTGCTGTTTTGTCCAACGATACAATATCTAAATTAGGGGTCATCGGTTCTTTTGGTGGTTCTACTTTCGGCGCATCTGTTTCAGCAGCACTTACAGTCAATTCCATGTTACTTACTTCGATCGTTGCCACACGTGCAGTATAGAAGCCAACATACATTTTATCATTTTGCACATTTACTATTTCTGGTTCAAAGATAATATGTTCATCCCCATCATTTAGCTTTCCGACAAAACCACTATTTGTTTTCTGTAATGTTAGACGATAATTTGTTTCTGTTGTTTCTAATGACGGCTTCTGTTCGTCGATCATGATTCGTTGTAATCCTTGGCTACCTTCTCCATCAGGTGATAGCACCCCTGTCCTGACAAAAAGCTGCGTACCATTCGGGTCTCTGGTACCTCCGCTAAATCCACCAACTGCAGCTATATTAGAGGCAAAAACAGCAGAATCACCTTCTGTTCCAATAGCATCCCTTGCCATAATACCAAACGATTCCTGGCCATCATGAGGGTCTTTGGCATAATTCAGTACTTTAATATCTGCAGATAAAACAAAATTGTCTTGATTAGCATCTAGTTCTGTATAATAATACGAAATGCCATCATGATCTCCCGTAATTTTACCTCCATTATCTGCAGTTAATTTCACTGTTCCATCATCGACTATTTCTACTTTATTGTTAGAAGAAGATGTAGATTGCCCGAAATGGATCGACTTCCATTCATATTCCTGTTGTTCACGAACAGTGACTGCATACGTAATAGCTGATAATCCATCAATATTTGGCTCAACTTTAATCTCATACACTCCAGGTTTGTTACTATCAAAGGCAGAAGAGTCGATATGATAATTAGCTTCGTCAACCAACTCTTTATCACCGTTATCATACACTTTCACCACTGTTAAGCCAGTGCTTTGAAAAGAATCTCCTACCAAAAAGGTTGTTTGCGGATAGTCTTGTACTTCTATCTGTTGCAATTCTTTTTCTTTCACTGTAATAGGTAGTGTAGCTGTAGCTTGTTTATATTGAATGGTAAGTTCCTTCTCTCCAGTCGTTTCGGAATCAAAGTCTTGGACTTCCAAATCTGTCGGCATCAGCCTTACAGCTTGCTCATCTGTGTAAACAGCATAGACTGCTATTCCAGATAGGTCGAGCTTCTCCCCTAAGAAATAGACCTGTTTTCTTGGTAATCTGCGAATTTCCAACTCTTTCACACTTGCTTCTATTACGTCGATCGTAAAAGAAGTAGTTACATCTGGTCTCTCAGTCGATGCAACCACTACTTCTTGCGTTCCTGATTCGTCTAGTACCGTGCCTTCTCCTATCTCCTCACCATCAATACTTAACGTATAGAGTTCATCTGACACTTCTTCTGTAACAAAACCATCATTATATATCGCTTCAATGACTAAACCTTCTGGCTGAAATAGGTCACCTATATAATACTTTTCTTTAGCTGGATAGTATTTAATCTCCAAATCCGTCACTGTAAGTGGCACGATTTCGACAGTGATAGTTTCTGTGAATCCATTATAATGAATAGTTAACGTATTAGTGCCAATCTCCGTACTATCAAAGCCCGTGACCAGATAATCCTCTGGCGAAAGTCTTTCTGTTGTACCGTCGTCATATATAGCTGTCACTTCAAGGCCAGTTAAATCTAGCTCTTCCCCGACTAGATACTCTCGTTTCTCCAAATTTTTCTCATCCAATTTTAAACCGCTTACATTTTGTGATTCTGTAACGGTAATATCCTCGAATGTCACTTTTGCTCCTCTTGCCACATAAACACCGACATGTATCGCTTCCGAAAACACATCTTCTGCCGTAAATACTTCTGTTTCTCCATTGGATGTAAGTGAGTACGTATCCCCTGTTTTCCTTATGGATAATTGATATACTTCATCCATTACAGGAGCTTTATTATCTGAAAACACATCTAATTTTGTTAAAGAATCTTTTTTGTAAAATCCTTTTATTACCTGATCCAATCCACCCACAGCTACATAGTTAGATTCATGTCCATCAGAACTACGGTGCTCCCCAATTTCGTCTCTTAGCATTAAACCGAAGGAAACCTGATTATCAGGCTCAAAATGTTCCACTGTAGCTGTTGCACTTATCTCAAAATTTGCTTGAGCAGAAATAGCATCATACAAAAAGGAAATACCATCATCACTGCTGGATATTTTACCACCATTTGCTTCAATCGTTGCTGCATTTTCGGAATGAATAATAGGATCTGGATTTCGGTCATTAGATGTATTAGAACCAAAAACAGCAAATTCCATACTGCTTATATTGTGAATACTTGAAGTTTTTGCTGTGATACTGACCATTTGGACATTAGATAATAAAAGGATAGCTATCGCAAAAATTGCAAATATTCGTTGATTTTTTTTCATCTCATCACCTTCTTTTTTTTATTAATAAAAAAACGATAAATATATCCTCCTTTCTAACCTATTACCAAAATAACAACGTTGTTATTTTTGGGCGTCATACTGTGTAGCTGCACTTCATACAACTAGAATTGTAATCGCATACATAGTAGTGGTCAACAGTTTCCCTAATTATCGACAATTTAAATACTAAAATGAGTCTATCTTACTACAAAAAAAGGATCGTTCGGATTTTGCATGTAAAAAATTTACTCGTTTTTATAAATGCATGCAATCTAGCATCCTACCCTTATCAGAAAAAGAGATTAGCGTTAACGCTAATCTCCTTCTTCTTCTTTATATGGTCTACTATTTTTAACAAAAAAGGATAGAATTAAGCCGACTAAAGTAATAATAGAAAGCACTAAAAAGGCTGTATTAGCCCCTGTTATCCCCGGATGCGCGTCCCCGCTTTGTTCAGCAATTGATTGCGCTTGTGTGAGTATTGTAACCATAATCGCTGTACCAACAGAAGCGGAAACATTCCGTAATGTATTATCCATTGCTGCACCATGTGCAATTAGTCTCTTTGGCAATTGATTTAAACCAGCAGTCGCAACAGGCATCATCACCATAGAAATACCTAGCATTCTAAGTGCAAACACAACGGTTAAATAGGTAATAGACGTTTTGTCATCGAGAACCGTAAATAAAAAGGAACCGATCACCATCAAAGAAAAGCCAATTATTGCAAGCCATCTTGCTCCGACTTTATCGAATATCCTTCCAGTAATTGGAGACATCAAACCCGTTATTAAAGCTCCAGGTAGAATGACAAGACCAGAGTCAACAGCTGAAAAATCCCTAGCATCCTGCATATATAACGGAACTAACGTTTCTACTGCAATTAAACCCATAAAGGCAATCATTCCAAGACTTACGGTTAATGGAAAGATGGAATAAGTAAACACACGAAATTCCAACATCGGGTGTGCTAACTTCAATTGTCGTAAAATAAACCAAACAAGGGAGATAACTCCTACAGATAGTACGATAATAGTTATTGGCGAGCCCCAACCATTATTACCTGCACTCGTAAACCCATATAACAAACCACCAAAACCAAATGAAGATAATATAATCGACAGGACATCAAGTTTAGGCTTAGAGACCTCTGTTACATTCTTCATAACAAAATAAGCGATAATAATGTCAATAATAGCAATTGGTAAAATAATATAGAATAAAACACGCCATGAATACTGTTCAGTAATCCACCCTGATAGTGATGGTCCAATTGCTGGAGCGAAAGAAATTACCAGCCCTACCAGCCCCATTATCGTTCCCCGTTTATTGACTGGATAAATCATCAGAAATACCGTCTGCATTAATGGTAGCATGACACCAGCACCTGCTGATTGAATCACTCGACCAGCTAACAGCACAGGAAAATTCGGAGCCAATCCCGCTACAAGTGTACCTAAGGCAAATACACTCATTGCAGTAATGAATAATTGTCTTGTTGTAAATCGATCTATTAGAAAGGCGGTAATTGGAATCATTATACCGTTAATCATCATAAAGATCGTTGTTAACCATTGTGCTGAGTTAGCAGTTATCCCCATTTCATTCATAATCGGAGGAATTGCTGTAATCATCAATGTTTGATTAAGTATAGCGATAAAAGAGCCCGCTAATAACAAAGCAACGATGGTCCCTCGCTTTTGAACAGATGCAGTCATTCTCTCACTCCCATTTATTGATTTTTTCTAGTTACAAAAGATATTGTATAGTCCTTAAAGTGAGACTTCCCTCAGTAGGATTTTTATCTCCACTGAGGGTAAACGAAATTAAGGGTTTACGGACGATCAACACCGTAATAAAGAAAACTCGGCCCCACCACAAAATGGCGAAACCCTTCGTTTTACTCATTTACAATTTTTACTACGCCTCGTTATTACTCTGCTAAAATATTATACTTTCCTAGCGTATAAAAAAGCAAAAAATAGAAACTGAAAAACAGCTTCTATTTTAACCAGCCTTTTTCATTCACTTTTGCTATTGCTTCGATTCGATTATCTACCTCTAATTTATCCAAAATAATAGATATATAATTCCGAACAGTACCATTCGATAAAAAAAGCTCTTTCGCAATACCTTTTGTTGTTTTTCCTTCTGCTAATAATTTCATTACTTCGATTTCTCTCCTCGTAAGAGGATTCTCTTCCGAAAAGGCGATGTCAATTAATTCCGGAGAGTAGACCCTTTTCCCCTTCATGATTTGTCGAATTGATTGTGCCAAATCCTCACTAGGACTATCCTTTAGCAAGTAACCACTGACACCTGCATTTCTTGCTCTTTCAAAATATCCCGGTCTCGCGAAGGTCGTAAGGATCACGACTTTACAAAAGTGATTTCGCAAACGTTCTGCCGCATCTAGTCCTGTCATTACCGGCATCTCAATATCCATTAAGCAAATATCCGGCTTTTCCTTTTTTACTAAAGCTAATACTTCTTCTCCATTACTTGCTTTTCCGACCACTTCCATATCTTTTTCTAAATCTAATAAAGCACCAAGTGCACCTAATAACAACTGTTGATCTTCAGCTAACACAATCCGGATCACAGCTCTTCCTCCTCTTCTATCTGCTTCAAAACTTTTGGAACAGATATATACACTTCAAAACCATCATTTTTTCTCTTAATATCAAGTGTTCCATTGACAAATTCCAGCCGTTCTCTCATTCCCTTTAATCCATTTCCATAACTCTTCTTACTCGTATTACCAATACCGTTATCACTTATAGCTAGTTGTATGGCCTGTTTTGTTTCAATAA
The DNA here is from genome assembly GCF_052063305.1 of Gracilibacillus sp. HCP3S3_G5_2. Lineage (NCBI taxonomy): Bacteria > Bacillati > Bacillota > Bacilli > Caryophanales > Bacillaceae > Gracilibacillus > Gracilibacillus sp. HCP3S3_G5_2. The sequence continues at coordinate 40,412 of NZ_JBQHXU010000009.1, forward strand.
TGTGGATGGAGCAGAAATCTGCCTGGCTATGCTTGACTACATTGGTTACTGCTTCTTTTAAGCACATGCTTAATACATTCTCAAGAAATAACGGGAGATGCTCACAATCAGCTTCAAATTTAATTTCCTTGTCTATTCCTGCTGCGACCAGTAATTGCTTAGCATGTTCCACTTCTTCTGTTAGTCGAATACTTCTCATATTCGATACCATTTCACGAACTTCTTTCAATGCCTGCCTAGCCGTATCCTGCACATCTTGCAGCTCTTTCCTCGCAGCATCAGTATCTTTTTCAATCAGCTTGGCGGATAATTCACTTTTTAAACCAATCATCGATAATTTTTGTCCCAATGTATCATGTAAATCTCTAGCAATACGATGACGCTCTTCAATGATCGCTAATTGGGCAATTTTTTTATTTGCATCTTCTAACTGCCCTTCTAACACCTCTTGTTTTAATCGATTATAGCGATTAATCGGTATTAAGATAATTCCCAAAATAGTCATAATCAAAAAAGGGAACTGGCTTAAAAAGGAGGTATAATTTATAAAAAACCCTGCTGTCATTGCCCCGACAGATATAACAAGATGAATAACATACATCGTTATAAATCCTGCTTTACTTCGAATATTACCAATAAAAAAGGCCGTAAACAGGGCGAAATAAACATATTGAAACAAAATCGTCATGATAATATGAATTACAAATTCAATACTCAATCCTATGTACACTAATGGACCATATGAATTAAATGTTGTCCAGTATACACCGAAAAACAACATTGTCGCTGCTATCCCTGCCGCAATCTCCCACAAGGAAGTAGAACGAAAAATGAAATAAAATGGCAACACACAAAAAATAATCCATATATACAAACTCAAACCCGTGTTCCGAGGAAAAATATCATACCAATGCTTCATTCCATCACCTCATAGTGTCCATTCCCTGTTAGAAATTTCCTTTTATTAAAACTTTAAATCGTTAGTGTGATTGTTAAACGGAGAGATCGCAAAAGGAATATTCAAGGTAAGATTATCTTCGTTATTCCACAAATCCTTACTCTTTCTTTTTAGATTTGTTCATTATCCTGATTTTCTAACGCACATAAAAAATGCTCGGTCCTATTGATTAGTTAACACTAACAATAAAAAGCCCCTGTCAACATTGTACCAAAAGAATTGGAACAAGTGGACAGGGGGGAACGTCAGAAATCAAGAACGAAGCGTTTGAGTACCTTTCGCAGAAGGTAACGAGATATTTGCTTTCTTTTTATTTCTCTTTTTCATTTCTTTGAAGCTAATAAATGTTTTCTGCTCTTCATCATATAAACGGAAACGGATAGATTCCAAGCTTGTCCTTAATGTAATAGTAGTTGCCTTTTGTAATGGTGGTGTTTCCTTGTGAGCCTTCTCCAAGTGATAATTTGGTACTCTTGGCGCCAAATGATGCACATGGTGATAACCAATATTTCCAGTCATCCATTCCAACCATTTCGGTAACTTATAATAAGAACTTCCGTCTACCGCAGCCTTCACATAATCCCATTCTGATTCATTTTCAAAGTAGGAATCTTCAAACTGATGCTGAACATAGAACAGCCAAATCCCTAGAACACCAGCTATATATGCAATCGGTAATTGAACAAGTAAAATCGCCTGCCATCCTAACGTCAACGCGATAATCGTATAGATCGCAACCAGCATAAAGTTAATTAAATACGTATTCCATCTCTCTTTCTTACGAGCGTCCTTTCGATTAAAGCGATTTTCATACAAGAATAAGGCAAACGGCCCTAAGCCAAACATAACAAAAGGATTACGGTACAGACGATATTGTAACCTTCCCCATTTACTGGCATTTTCATACTCTTTAACGGTCATAATCCAAATATCACCGGTACCACGTTGATCTAAATTACCGCTTGTTGCATGGTGTATCGAATGTTCTCTTTTCCATTTTTCAAAAGCGAAATGGGTAATAACACCTGTCAACGTCCCGATCACACGATTCCACTTCTTATTTTTGAAAAAAGATTGGTGAGCACAATCATGGAATATAATAAACGTTCGCACCATGAATCCCGCCGCAATAATTGAAAAAGCAAGACTTAAAAAAATCGAGACCGACAAACTTTGATATGCCAGATACCACAATATAAAAAACGGTGGAATGGTGTTAAATAATTGCATCATGCTTGCCTTTGTTTTTGATGTAGCATAAGGCATGACATCTTTTCGCAATTTGGCTTGTTTTTGTTTACTCATCATTATCCCTACTTTCGATCTTCTATATCTAAAGTTTACGCCAACTGACGAGGTTATATAAGACACAATTGTCAGGATTTCAAGATGACATTTGTCATGTTTGCAGTCATATATTTCCAATAGCTAATGGAACTTCGCGATTTAATTAGCTAGTTTGTTTACTACTAAAAGATATTTGTGTCATTCTCATATAAAGATTAATGAAAGCGTTGACAAAATAAACTTCTATATGGTACTATCTTAGCAATCCTACACATAATATCTCTTCAAGTACTCTACAAAACTTCAAAATGACTTCTTTCTGGTTTAATTTTTTTTTACAACTAGTACTGCTCGCAAGCATCATCGCCAAAACTTTGTTTATCGTTAAAACTAACTAAGTTACTTTATCAGGTGTTAATTAGCTGTTGAAAGCTAGTTAATATAAATAAAACTATAGGAGGGTTAATAAGTAATGCTTAAAAAGTATGCGCTTTCATTATTACTCTTAGTTATCATTGCTAGTTTGGTGGCATGTTCTCAAGACGATGATTCTAGTGGATCAGCTGATAATGATTCAGGTGGCTCTGGAAATTCTGGTGGCTCAGGTGGGGAAGTAGAGTTAACCATGTGGGTATTCCCAGGAATGGGAATCGATGAACAAATTGAACGGTATCAGGAAGAGAATGAAAATGTCACCATTAATGTTCAAGAAGCAGAGTATGCAGACCATCATCAAAACTTGCTTACAGCTATCGGTGCTGGTTCTGGCGCACCTGATGTTGCAGTCGTGGAGTCAGCTTATATCGAACAATTTAAAGTGAATCCCGATCAATTCCATAACTTAAATGATTATGGTGCAGAAGAAATCGCGGACGATTTTCTTGAATGGAGATGGCGTGAAGCCTCTTCTCCGGATGGTTCATTTGTATTAGGAGTCCCAACGGATGTTGGTCCAATGGCAATGGCATATCGGATGGACATCTTTGAAGAAGCAGGGCTGCCAACAGATCCAGATGAAGTTTCTAGTCAGTTAAGCACATGGGAAGATTATATTGAAGCCGGACGACAAATACAAGAGGCTACTGGCGGATACATGTTTAATCACATTGCTGAAATTTACGGGGTTATCCGAGATCAAGGGGAAGTGCAATATTTTGATGAAGATAACAATCTAATTATCGAAGAAAGTGAACAAATCTCTAAAGCATGGAACTTAGCTATTGAAGCGATAGATATCCAGGCTGGGATCGAAAGAGAGTCAACTGAGTATGGTGCTGCGTTAGCAAGAGGAGATTTTGCTACAGTCTTCTTACCACCTTGGATGCTGCAAAATATTAAAGATGATGCGCCAGAAACAGAAGGGCTATGGAATGTAGCTCAAATCCCTGAGGCTTCTGGAAACTGGGGTGGTTCGTTGCTGACTATACCTGCACAGAGTGACCATCCACAAGAAGCATATGACTTTATTTCCTGGTTAATGGCACCAGAACAACAATTGGAAATATTTAAAAGCTACGGGAACTTCCCATCTACACCGGAATTGTATGACCATGAAGAAGTTCAAAACTATCATGATCCATTTTTTACTCGTGATGATTTAGGCATAATGTTCGGGGAAGCTGCAGAACGTGTAGCATATGTTTACCGTTCACCTGACACAGCGACAATTAACACAATAATGGATGATTCGCTTACAGCGATTCATGACGGATCGGCTACACCGGAAGATGCTTGGCAAAATGCCTTAGATGAAATAAACAGACAAATCTCTCGGTAAAATTAATAACAAAGGGTAAGAAGCTGAGCTTAGCTTCTTATCCTTTTCACAATATAAAGAGGTAAACAAAGGAGGTAAAAAAGTGGCTGAGCATAATCCTGTCCATTCTGAAGCTGTTGATAGTAAGACTAGGAAGAAGTATCGTCCCAAAATACATGATGCAATATCAGGATATTTATTTATATCACCTTTTTTTATACTTTTTTCTATCTTTGGTATTTATCCACTGATTTTCACAGCTTATTTATCTCTGCACAGATGGGACGTGCTTGGAGATCGAGAATTCATTGGACTTTCCAATTATCAATCCTTACTTACAAATGACCCATTATTTTGGAAATCTGTCGGTAACACCTTTAGCATTTGGATTATTTCCACGATCCCTCAGTTAATTCTGGCATTAATATTGGCATTTATTCTTAACCAAGCCTTCTTAAAAGCGAAAGGCATTTTTCGGCTAGCGATCTTTATGCCTAATATTACATCCGTTGTGGCTGTTGCCATTATCTTCTCTGCTATGTTCGGTACTAATTACGGAGTTATTAATTATGGACTAACGTTATTCGGCTTGGAGCCATTTGATTGGAAAGGGTCTTATATCGGTACTCAGCTGGCGATATCAGCAATGGTGATGTGGCGATGGGTAGGGTACAACACGATTATTTATTTAGCTGGACTTCAGGGGATTTCTAAAGATTTATATGAAGCAGCAACGATTGATGGGGCAAGCAAACCGCAACAATTTCTCTATTTAACCATTCCATTAATGCGACCAATTATACTATTTACGGTAATCCTCTCAACCATTGGCGGAATGCAAATTTTTGCCGAGCCTTTATTATTCGGCCGTGGCGCAAGTAATCAAGGTTTAACCATGACCTTGTATTTATATGAAGAAGCCTTTACTCGCTTTTCCTTTGGGTATGGTGCGGCCATTGCTTGGGTTCTCTTTGTTATCATCATCTTGTTCTCATTATTTAACATGTTTATAACACAACGGATAAGGTCTTAGAAGGAGGGGCTCACAATTGAGAGAAGTAGGGGAAAAGAAAGTACCTAAGTTTTTCTTATATATATTTTTAACCTTAGCAGCCATCATATCTGTCTTTCCATTTTATTGGATGTTTGTTATCGGCTCTAATACGAATTCAGAAGTAAATAAAATACCGCCTGCATTGTTACCAGGACCCAATTTTGTTGAGAACATGTTCAAGGTCTTTGAACGGATTAATTTCTTCGGATCGTTGTTAAATTCCTTCATTATTTCTACAACGATAACGATTGCTGTGTTATTTTTCTGCTCACTGGCAGGATTTGCTTTTGCAAAGATAGATTTTAAATTTAAGAATTTCTTTTTCATCTTTTTATTAGCAACCATGATGGTTCCTCCTCAGCTTGGTTTAATCCCATCTTTTATGATTATTAGTTTCTTAGGGTGGGTCGACCAGTTGCAAGCAGTAATTGTACCAGGTATGGTAAGCGCATTTGGTGTATTCTTTATGCGCCAATATATTGCAGGTGCCATTCCAAATGATTTAATGGAAGCAGCAAAAATAGATGGTTGTGGTAACTTCCGCATATATTGGAATATCGTTGTACCAACTATTAAGCCTGCATTTGCAACATTAGGAATTATTACCTATATGAACTCTTGGAATGATTTCCTCTGGCCACTTGTCGTATTGAAGGATAAGAGCTCACATACCATTCAAATTGCGCTAAGAACATTGAATGATGCTTATACAACAGATTACCCAATGATTTTAGCTGGCACATTTCTTGCAACCATTCCAATTCTCATCATCTTTTTAATTTTTAATAAGCAATTTATTGCAGGAATTACGGAAGGTGCCATAAAGAGTTAATACGGGAGGATTTATCATTGGAGAAATTAAATTGGTTGGTAGTATGGTTATGGGAAATGATAAAAATTCAATTGTATTGTTACTTGTATATTCTTCGAGGAGGAGTGGTACTTGGGGTATTTCCTGCAGTTGCTGCAGCTTATGCCTGCATTCGACAGTTATACATTCATGAAAGTTATCAGCCGCTTAAGCAATCAATGCATAAATACTACAAGGACAATTTTAAAGCAGCGAATTTATCTGGCTGGATACTGTCGATATTCAGCATACTAGTCTATTTCAACTGGTATTATGTTCCCCAAGTACCTAATGCTATCGTTAAAGTTCCTTTGTATGGGGTTTTAACTACATTTACCCTAATCCTTATTATTTGTTGGATATATATACTACCAAGCATTACTCATTTTAAAGCCGGAACATTGGAGTATCTATACATAGCAACCATTGTCGGCTTAAGTAGCTTATCACACACTATTCTGCAATTTCTCTTACTTGTGATACTTTACTTTTTGGCATTTCAGTTTATCCAGATTAGTATTTTCATTTTTATACCAGTGTTAGCTTTGACACAGATGTATATATCTCTATTTGTTTTTAACCATTCCATCCGTAATAAAGAAAGCAAGACTACTAGCTGATGAGAAGTGCTTTCACCAAATAAAAGCCTGTTTCGCTTACTATCGAAACAGGCTTTTAGCATATAAATTAACTCAAAGCGAAATATTTGCTGATCTTTCTGTAAAATCAACATCTTGATAATACGTATTCTTAACCAGGATATTCGGTCCTAGGCATTTTACAGCTGGACAGTGACAATTTAAGGACTTTGCTGTTTTTGATGCCATCCAGCGATCATAAGAAGTTTGTAACGGGGTATTCTGAATATTGCCAAGTGATGGTTCCTCATCATCACCAAAGTCTGTCACAATCACTTTCCCGGAAAAGATATTGACATTTAGACGAGACCTTCCATCCGGATCATTCCGCACTGTTACGTTTTTTTCGTTGTACAACCTTTTTAGTAAAGCAAGTTCTTTTTCACTTTTGTTACATGGATAAAAGGGCAATGTACCAAATAACATCCACATCGATTGATCACGATGATCTAACAGTCGTTCAATACCTTCCTGCATTTCTTGTAAAGTGAGTGTCTCCATATTGCTAGCAAAATCTACTGGATACATAGGATGAATCTCATGTCTGGCACATCCCATTTCCACTACATGATCATGAATGGATTCTAAATAAGGAAAAGTACGTTTGTTTAACATCGTTTCCGCTGATACCATCACACCTTCCTTAGCAAGTCGCTGGGAATTTTTGACCATTCGCTCGAAATATTTTTTACGATTCTCTTCACTTGGCTTCCGATCCATATTGGCAAAACCAGTTTCTGCAAACTCTTCAGATGTTCCCCAATTGTGTGAAATATGTAGGACATCTAAATAAGGGATAATCACTTCATACCGGGAATACGGCAATGTCAAATTCGAATTAATTTGTGTCCGAACTCCACGTTCATGCGCATAACGCAGTAACGGCACAACATATTCCCGTACAGATTTCTTAGACATCATCGGTTCTCCACCAGTAATGCTTAATGTACGCAAATGAGGGATTTCATCTAATCGTTGCTTTAAAAGTGAAAAAGGTAACGCATCTGGATCCTTATCCCGAAGCGTATACCCTACTGCACAATGTGCACAACGCATGTTACATAAATGAGTGGTAGTAAACTCTATATTCGTTAACGTCATTTCACCATACTGTTCAACATCCATGTATGCTTCCCACGGATCATAAGCTGGTGTAATCGGACGCTTTACTTCATTCACAAACGTCATATATAAACTTCCTTTCTACTAACCTTCTAAATTATTGTAACAAATATTTTCACTTTTTTCTTTAGGGTAAATGCGACGATCCACTTACGATGTTTGATTTATACGTAGATAGTTAATATATACAGTAAAGGAGGTCAAGTCATGTCACAGTTTTTAATGGTGGCTGCTATTATCTTTATTACAGTTCAATTAATGTATTTTTTTCAAAATAAAACCTACAAGAAAAGTTATTTCAGTACAGCTCTTTTTAAGAAGTTATTTTTTGTGCTGTTTGGTATTACATTTGGTTTTACTTTACTATATTATGCCTTATCTTTTCAGGAAACAGTGGTTGTACATGAGGTATCGGACAATACTCCTATAGAGCACAGCTTTACCAATCTGCTCTACTTTAGTGGTGTCACCCTCCTTTCTATTGGGTATGGAGATATGGTCCCTGTTAACTCTGCAAGGTTCTTTGCCTTAATTCAAGCTGCGATTGGTGTCTTGCTACCTACTGCTTATTTTATGAAAGCATTAGACCAATCAAAGGATTAATAGTCTTATAGAAAAATACCAATAAAATCATATGATTTTATTGGTATTCCCTGTTAGAATGTATGCTCACGAAGCCTTCACTTACTAATAACCAAGCGCGATACCATCGCTTCTCGGGTCACTACCTGCTAGTTTTATATTATCCTCATTAATTAAAATGACACCAGCATGCCCCATCATATCACTGTAACTGTCGACTATCTCTATCTCATGTCCTTTGTTCCTCAAGCTTTCCTGAACAGATGGCGGAATTCTATTTTCCAATTTTAATGAGTTAGACAAAGCTCCCCACGTTCTCCCATATAACCACCGCGGAGCCTCAATAGCTTCTTGTACCGGGTACTGGTAATCTACAATTCTTGTCACTAAGGCAGCTTGTGTTTGCGGCTGTCCTTCTCCTCCCATCGTTCCATACACCAGGTATGGTCGATTGTTTTTACACAGTATCGCTGGATTTAACGTATGAAAAGTCCGTTTCTTAGGCTCTAATTTGTTTATCGCATCTTGATTTAATGAGAAGTAGCTCCCTCGATTCTGCAGTAATATCCCTGTTTGTGGTGGCACCACCGCAGCACCATATTCATGATAAATACTTTGAATCATGGATACAGCATTTCCCCATTGGTCCACGACACCAAACCAAACGGTATCACCTCTTGGATCTAATAAGGTAGCAAATGCCCCCGCTTCTTCTTTATGTTGTATCATGTCTGCTAGTTGTTGTGCATATTCCTGCGATAGTAACTGATCTACAGGAGGCATCGTATAGTCTGGATCCGTAACCCATTTATCTCTATCCTTAAAGGCGAGCTTTGTCGCTTCCACAATAAGGTGGTAATAGGATGCATCTTCCTTCATAGCAGATATATCAAACTGATTTAAAATATTTAAAATCGATAGAGAGGCAATCCCCTGTGTATTAGGTGGTAAATTATATGCCTTATATCCCCGGTAATCAACCGCGATCGGCTCAACCCAATCTGCCGTATGTGTAGCAAAATCTTCTTTTGTTAGAACTCCAAGCTGATTTTGACAAGCTTCTGTCATTTTATCGGCAAGCTCTCCTCTGTAAAATGAATACCCCTTATCTATCGCAATTGTTTGCAGTGTTTTTGCTAAATCCTTCTGATAAAAAAGCTCCCCTGCTTGTTTCCCTTGCACGAAAGGATCAATAAATATAGAAGAAAAATCATTATTATTACGCTGATCAGCTTCCATTTCTTCTCGCATAAAGCCTTTTGCCATCTTTATTTGGCTGTAAGTGATTGGAAAACCATTTTCAGCATAATCGACAGCATCCTCCAGAAGCTCCGCCCAATTCATCGTCTGATCCATAACCGACTCTGCATAATCGTATGCCTTTAGCCAGCCTGATAATGCTCCTGGAACAGTATTAGCAGCTAAATATCCTCGTTTAGGGATCTCTTCATAACCGATTTGACGGTAATAGGTGATATCCGCGTTTTTTCCTGAACGGCCACTCGCATTCAGTCCTTTAAGTTCTTTATTTTTGGCATTATATATCAACCAGAAATTATCCCCGCCCAAGCCGTTCATATGCGGGTACACAACCCCCAATGTAGCGGCAATCGAAATAGCCGCATGGATGGCATTACCACCTTTTTGCAATATTTTCATTCCTGCCTGGGAAGCTAAGTAATGCGGTGAGGTTACTGCTCCTTTAGTAGCCATTACAGTTGGCCGATAAGCCTTCATACTATCACCTCCAAATGATACAAGTAGTTTGTTTTAACTAGGAATAGCTATCAAACACGTTTCTAATGATTAAAATGGTTAATGACGTACCTTCTGCTTATAACTTTAAGCCTTTTCTGCTTTTGAATCGACGTAACAGAATATGACTTTCCACTCTTGTAATGCCTTCTAAGCCATATAATTCTTCATTAATAAACGACTCTAGTTTTTTGAAATCTTCCACCAATACATGCATATGTAACGTACTTGGCCCCGTCATTTGATAACAACTGGCCACACTCGGATTGTCCGCCAGATTTTGTGCTACTTGAACTAACGAAGATGGTTCACAGTCTACTTCGAAAAAAGCAGACACATGCTTTCCTACTTTTTCAGAATTAATCACGGCGCTGAATCCTTCAATAACGCCTTCATCAATTAATTGATTTACTCTTTCGCGAACAGCAACTCTAGACAATCCTAATTCTTTACCAATATCTACATAAGACATTCGACCATTTGTTGCTAACAATTCTAATATTTTGGTATCCTTTTCATCAATTTTCATCTCTAGCACCCTCTCGAACAATTATTTATGTATAGCATGCTATTTGCTTAACAAAATGTCAAGAAAAGGTACTATTATCTTTCGAAACGTAATGAACAGCAGGCATTAATTACAGAGTGTGATGAACATTTGACGATGAAAGGAAGACAAGTCCTTTTACTATTGCTAAATAATTTTGTTTACTTCATTTCTACTCCTGCTTTTGGCAACGATTCTTTCCAATGTTCTTTCACATATTCCCATGATTGTGATATCTTATTCTCTACCATTTGAAATTTAGACTTAGCCTTCTTCAATTCTTGTTCATATTCCAGCTGTTTTTCCTTTAGTCGATTTCTTATTTTCCTTTCTTTTTCACTAGAAAGGATCCGTTTGTTTTGCTGTTTGATCCATTTGCCATCTTGCATTACATCTGTTAAATGTTCTCCATTTTCGTAATAAACGATCTCTGAGAAAAATTCAGCTGCAGTTACATTCTCATATGTTAAACCAAGAAAGCTTGCTAGCTGTCCTTCTTGTAAAAATGGTTGATCCCACTCTTCTTTACTTAGAGACGTTTTGTTTATCATTCTTTTGAACACTTCGATTGGGTCTAACCAATCTTTTCTATCATCTGAAGCAATTCGACTTAATCTGGAAGATTGCCGCATTAATTCAAATGCGCTCAAATTGCCGCAATTATAGCCATCAGTCCCTAAAAACCATGGAATATTATGCGATTGATAATGGTGTACAGGACAAATGCCAGAGCCTAAATGTAAATTACTACAAACGCAATGAACGATACTAACCCCTCTATCTCGCATTAGTACACGGTCTTCTTCTGTTGTCCAGATAGCATGGGCAAATAGCGTTTTTTCATCTAACAATTGAAATTTATCCATTCTCTGAAGTAAGGACTCTCCCTTTACATGACTAAAAGTCCACTGAGTATGGGATTCTAAAAGATGTGAATGCCAGCCAATATCAAATTCCTCTTTCATTCGTTTCGTTTGTTCCAACAACTTATCTGAACACCTTTGTACTCCATCGACCCCTAGCGCAATTGCCACATAAGGGTGTGATTCATATCTATCAACCAAATACCGCATTAAATCCTGATAATGATAGATATCGTTAGATGAAGTATTTCTTTTTATAGGTTGCTCACCAAAAGGTAAAGTATCAAGGTAATCTAAATCAGAAAACATAGGTGCTAATACAGTACGTAAGCCCAGCTCTTCATAAGCTGATACCGCAGCAGCAATCCCTTCTTTTGTCAAATAAGGTCGCTCAGAAAAATGGTCAACAGTCAGTTGGTATCCATTCCGAAGCAATTCCATACTATGAAGATACGTACAATCATAGATCAGTTCTGGATCACGATTTTTACCATAGGCTATTGCTTCTAACATATAAAGGTCAAGTGGCAGTCTATCAACTGTACGTTTCAAAATTCCGGTATAAGAATGACTATGAGCATTAGAGAAAGGTGGAATGATAAACAAATTGGAAGCATCTCGCACTTCTACATGCGTCCAATCATCCTTGTTATATTCACTAGGGTCAAAAACTTTTTTCACCTTACCATTTTCTATTACAATTGATTTTGCTGTAAAATAGATATTTCCATTAGGATTTGTATGAAGAACCATAGCAGAATCTATTAATAATGGTGATCTCTGGAATATCATCACTTACCCCCTTCTATTCGAATTATTTCCCATAGAGTAAATTTGGCAAAAACAGAGAGACTTCAGGTATGTACGTAATAATAGCTAGCACTACTAACGAAATCGCAATAAATGGGAGCATACCCTTTGATAATTTCAATAAACTTTGATGAGAAATCCCCATTAGAACAAATAGGTTTAAGCCAAACGGCGGCGTAAACATTCCTATTGCCGAATTCACCGTCATGATCACACCTAAATGCACGGGGTCAATCCCATATGAAATACCAATTGCATAAAATAACGGTGCTAAAATGACGATTAAAGAAGAACCGTCCAAGAACATTCCTGCAACAAGAATAATGACATTAATCAACAACAAAATGATTATTTTATTATCCGTAAGATCTGTCATAAAATTGGTAACCTGAACCGTTACTTGTTCAACTGTTAGATACCAGGATAAAACGGCAGCTGATGAAAGAATCACCATCACAGTTGCTGTAGTTTTCCCTGATTCTACAAAAACTTCGAATAAACCTTTCCAATTCAATTCTCGATAGACAAACATAGAAATGAAAAATGCATAGATTACTGCTACGCCAGCAGATTCAGTAGGGGTAAATAATCCACCATAGATACCACCAATAATAATAATTGGGATACCCAATCCCCAAAGTGCATCTTTTGTTCGATGTAATACCTCTCGAATACTCCAAGGCTCTTCACTGACTAAATGATGCTTTTTCCCATAGGCAATACAGTAAATGACAAATACAAGAGCAAATACAATGCCCGCACTTAGTCCAGCGATGAATAATTCACCTACAGAGGTTCCTGTCACAGCCCCATAAACAATCATGGTAATGCTCGGAGGGATAATAATACCTAACGAAGAAGTTGAACCAATTAACCCGGCGGCAAATGATGCCGGATAATTCTTTTTAATCATTGCCGGAAGCATCATACTTCCGATCGCTACCACTGTTGCAGGAGATGATCCAGAGATAGCCCCAAAGAATAAACAGGCTAATACCACGGATACAGACATTCCGCCCGGCACCTTGCCAATTAATGCGTTTGTTAATGCAATGACTCTTCTTGAAATACCACCTTTACCCATGATATTCGCAGCTAAAATAAAGAGAGGAATTGCCATCAATGGAAATTGGTTTAAACCGGAAAACATTCGTTGTACAACGGTCTCCGCAGGTATACCATTGACAAATAACAACATAACTATAACAGAACCAGCTATGGCGATAAACATTGGCATACCGGTAAAAACAAGAACCAAAAGCAGTACAAAAAACCAAATCATCTGACTTCCCCTCCTTTCGTAGGTATTTCACGTGTTTTGATCCAAATAATCAGATTTCCTATTAACCGAATCGACATTAATGCACCACTTATCGGAAAAATAAGATAGACACACCACATCGGAAGCTGCATAGCCGGTGACACTTGTGAAGTCGTATGAAGCGACTCCACTACACCAAGTCCTAAATAGGTAATAATGATGGTAAAGGCTAAAGATAAACAGGTCCGAACACCGAAAACAATGTGCGCAAACCAATTAATCGAGGAATTCTCAAAGATCGATACAGCTATATGATCATTATTTGTCATGGCTAAGGACGATCCTAGCATAACGATATAAATAATAATATATCTGACCGCTTCTTCCGCCCAAACGATGCCCGAATCAAAAAAGTAACGTAACACTACATTCAAAAAAATGATAACGGAGGTTAAGAATATACCTGAAGCAACGATAGCTTTTTCCACAATATCAAAGCAGCGAATGATCTTTTTCATGATAATTAACCTCCAATCTTCCTATTGTTTATTCTGTTGAATCGATTATTTCATAAGTTCTATCTAATAGTTCCTGACCGATTTCATCTGCAAATTCATCATGAACACTTCTTGTTTGCTCCTGAAATAATGCCAATTGCCCCTCCGTCAATTCATATATTTCTGTTCCGTATTCCTCGATCGTTTCGATAAACCCTTCTTCTTGTGCCAATGTTTCTTCTCGTTCAAATTCCGCTGCCTCTTGGGACGCCTCCAAAATGACTGTTTGAACATCCTCTGGTAATTGGCTAAACCATGCATCACTTAATATAAACGCATAAGCTAAATATCCATGATTAGACAAAATCGTATAATCCTGTACTTCATAAAAGTTCATTTTCACAATTGAAACTAATGGATTTTCCTGACCATCTACGACATTTTGTTGCAAGGCGTTATAGGTTTCAGCGAACGATATTGGCACAGGATTAGCCCCAAGTGCCTGAAATTGCTCAATCACGATCGGGCTTTCCATCGTTCTAATCTTTAGCCCTTCAAAGTCTGACGGTTCCTCAATTCTTACATTACTAGTAAATTGCTTAAAGCCACTTTCCCAGAATGACGCACCTTTTAAACCGATGTCTGCTAATCCCCCTAACAACTCTTGTCCCACTTCTCCATCTAACACTTCATAGGCAGCTTCTCGCGATGGAAATATAAATGGTAAATCAGGTAACTGCATTTGTGCATCAAAGGTAGATAACTTAGCGGTTGGGATTAATCCCGCTTCCACACTTCCACTTTGAATTAATTCCGTTACTTCCACATCATCCCCAAGTTGTCCAGAAGGGAAGATTTCAATTTGTACCTGCCCATCTGTTCTCTCCTCTACTATTTCTTTAAATTTCTCTGCGCCTACATGCTGTGGGCTATCATCTGCTAAATCATGATGCAATTTCATTTCATACACTTCACCAGTTGATTCTGCAGCAGATGCCTCCTCATTTTGATTAGAAGCTTCCTCATTTCCACAACCTGCAGCAACTAACATTAATCCAGAAAATATAACTAAATGTCTAAACGTTTTATTCATGTCCATTCTTCCCTTCCTATTTTTGTTGAACTTGATTTTTCAATGATCGAAAGCCGCTAATATCAGCCTGTATATCATCCTGATCTCGAAGTGTGACTTTCCCTGGTGTACCGGTTAAGATAATATCTCCTGGAAGTAATGTCATGACCTTCGAATGAAAACTCACAATAAAAGACGGACTATATCGCATGTTTTTCACTTGGTTTTGGTATGCCAATTGACCGTTATGAATCGTTGATACAGTCAGCTCACCAACCTCCTCCACTTCAGCTTTTGTTACCAATTCAGAGCCAAAACTGAAAAAAGTATCAAAACTTTTAGCCCTTGTTAAATAGCGATGATTTTCAGCATGAATGTCTGATTCAGTCATATCTAACGCAACAGCAAAACCAGCTATTAACTCAGCGGCTTCCTCCTCTTTCACATCTCGACACTCTTGACCAATAATAATGGCAAGCTCAGCTTCTGCTGTTGTATTAGTGGAGTTCTTTGGAATCATAATCTTATCGTCCGATCCTATAATGGTGGTATCTGGCTTCATAAAGCTAACCGGATCTGTATAAGGGACATCTGCAAGTGATTGTTCAGTTGGATCAGTATAATTCATCCCTATTCCCCATATTTTTCGTGGTCTTCGATATAAAGGGGCTGGATCAACAGTATCAGCATCAAAGCCATATGCATTGTTAAGTACCTCTATACCATCCGTTCGATACCACGATTCCAATTGCTTTAATTGATTTCCTTCAATAAGGTCAAAAACTGTAACTGGCCAGCTTTTATTTTCAATTTCATTCAGTGTTTCTATTAAAAAATATCTATCGTTGTGAATAATAGCTGCTTTTTCTTCCCCTTCATGCGCGATCGTTGCTAACCTCATTACTTCACCTCGTTTGATCTTCTTTCACTTCAGATTAATAGCCTAGACATTTCTACTTATACTTTCTCTACATTATTTACAATAAAAGACCTAACAAATTCTATTAACCGTTTGTCCTCACCCTTAGCGGCAATAAAGGATAGCCCTACAGGAGCTCCTTCTATCTCTATCCACGGTATACTAAGCTGTGGTAATTCATTCAGACCGGCTATACTCGTCATCTGCAAAAGCTTTTGCCTATGGACTTGCAATGCTTCTCCCTCTGTTTTTAACAAAGGAGCTACATTAGGAGAAGTAGGAATAACAATAATCGTTTCTTTTCCTAAATGATGTCCTAAGTTCCTGTTAATACTCGCTCTTTTCTGCTGAGCTTGTATGACACTTTCTTCCGTAAGCGTTTTGGTCCATTGAAACCGTTCAAGAATCCCCGGTCCAAATTCGGGCTTAACTGCTTCAATCCATTCTCCATGATTTTTCCAAATCTCGTAGCCTTGTAAAATACGAAAAGTTTCCATCCAACTTTCTAAGCCATCCTCTGATATTTCTATTTCCTTGCTGTCAAAATGGGGCAGATCTATCTTTCTTTTGGCTTCTTTTATAGGAGATTCGACTAATTCCCACACTTCCTTTGGGAATAGTAATCTTGTAAAGTTGGCATGACCATCATTAGACCTCTCGAGTAAAATTTCTGTCACCTTTGAAATTATTTCGATATCTCTTGCCATAATTCCCACCGTGTCAAAGCTTTCGGCAAGAGGTATAACACCTTGAAGAGATATGGCGTTATGGGAAGGGCGAAAACCATATATTCCACAATAGCTTGAGGGAATCCGGACACTCCCTCCTGTATCCGTTCCTAAGGAGAAGTCAACTAATCCAGCAGCCACTGCTACAGCTGATCCACTGGAGGACCCACCTGGTATTCTAGTTGGTGCAGCTGGATTAATTGGTGTACCATAAAAGTAATTTTCTCCATTCAAACTATACATCAATTCATCAGTATGCGTTTTACCAACTAACTCTGCTCCACTTTCTAGTAATCTCTCGACACTCACTGCATTTGAGTCAGCCGGTAAATGCGTTTCTTTCCAATATGGGTTACCTGCACTTGCAACAAATCCTTCTACTTCAAAAACATCTTTTACACAAAATGTATAAGGATATAATTTACCTTTCTCCTTTGGAGGTATTTTACAATGCTGATCAATAAACGCTCTCCACTTATCCTCCATTTTCGCACCTCCAACTTTTCATATTGTATTAACTATAACGGCAGGGCGAATTTAGTGTCAATATAGTTTACATCAATTGTTAAAAATAATAACTCACACCTTTTTAATTGTATAATTTAACAATATCATCTATTTTTCTACCATTTTCACACCAATATAATGCTATTTAGCTAGATATACAGAGATTTCCAGTAAAACACTCGTCAGAAAACCTTACAGTTGTCAAGGATTTTTTCCGCTTTCAGGTATAATATAAAGAGAAAACATCATGATCTTGCCAATAAACCCTATTACTGTTTCCGAATTTGCCTGTAAATGATGTCACAAGGGGGAGGGATTACCATTGTATCTAACAATTAAGGAAGCCTTAGCTGTTTATCCATTTTCTGAGTCACGCTTAGTAGCAGGAGCTAATAGGTTAGACCGGGGGATCACAGCAGTAAACATTATGGATGCTCCTGATATACAAAACTGGGTAAAAGAGGGCGAATTACTGTTAACAACTGCCTTTATTCTCAAAGACAATATTGATAAGGCAATAACACTTTTAAGACAATTAGATAAGAAGAGTTGTGCCGGTTTAGCTATTAAATTAGGAAGATATTGGAAGGAAATTCCGCAAGCAATTATTGATACAGCTAACCAATTAGATTTTCCTTTATTTGAATTACCTTATTCTTTTACTTTTTCTGATCAAATCAAAGCTCTTTACAGTGAAGCACATCTCCAGAAGGAAAAATGGTTAAGCGAGAAAATCCTTATACAAAAGGAATTAATTACATTTCCACATGAAAATAAAGATATTGATCAATATTTAGAAATCGTTGCAAAAATTATCCAGCATCCTTTTGCAGTACTAACCACTACAGGAGACTTTTTGTTTAATCAAACGAACCAGTCAGAGAAGGAGTTACTCCAAAAGTGGAAAGATATAAATAAAGAACCGAAAAAAATAAAACACGCGGATACGTATTATCAAATGGAATTACAAGACGAGCAAAGACAATTTGGCTATTTATTTATTATTAGTGAGCAAGATATATCAAAAGAGGAGGAAATGCTTTTTGGTCAAATTGGTGAAATTTTGTCAGATTATTTCTCCAAAATCTACGCCACCCAACCTGAAAAATTAAAAGAATATAGTTTCAACAAATGGGTAAAGAGCTTTCTGAATAAGCAAATCACACTGGAAACTTTACGGGAAAAGTTAGATGAGCAAGATCAAAAACTATTAGAAATGCCTTTTTGGATCGTTTTAATTGACCACGATACCGCTAGCACAAAACTTCCTATTCATGACATTACTATAGAATTAGAAAAGCACGCTTATTTTAAAAGTTACGAAATGAAACACTTCCATTGGAATGACTATCAGTTTTCCATTATTTTTGATCCTGAAGCAACAAACAGAGTATTTCAACGTACTAATTTGTTCTTACCAATATTTGAAGAGATACTTGGTAGAACCAACAGTAAGCAAATGTTAAAACTGATTACCAGCAGACAATACAACCAGCTCGATGCTTTATTTGATGCCTTTGAAGAATGTCTTCATGCAAAAGACTTAGCCGCCGAATTAGATTATAATGATGATGTCATTATTGTGGAAGAACTGGATTTCTTTAGTCTTTTCCGACATATACCTGACCAATTAATGGAAACTTTCTATCAGAATATATTTGAATCATTACTCCATGATAGTACAAATTTTGAAAAAGACATGTTAGCAACACTGGAAACTTTTATCGAGTGTAATGGAAACATAAAAGAAGTAGCCAACAGACTGTTTATCCATCGTAATACCGTGTTATATCGACTGGACAAAATCAGCAATCTTCTTAATATCGATTTAAAGAATATTGATGATCTGCTCCGGATAAAAATGGCTCTCACTTTCCTACAAATTAAAAATATCAGGCAAATCAGTTCCTGATATTTTTAATTTTTTATTATTTTTAACGTAATCTGAAGTTCTAAAGAGATTTCAGGATCATCAATGTTCAGTCCAAGTAATTCCTTGATTCGTTCTAATCTATATACGACCGTATTATAGTGTGTAAAGAGGTGGTCCGCTGTAGCCCGGATATTTTTACTTTTTGCAAAATAGGTTTCCAGCGTTTCGATGAGCATATCTTTTCGGGGATGCTCAAGTAATGGTCCTATTAGATCTGCAATGTATCGGGGGATTTCCTCTGTTTCCGGTAACAAATACAGCAACCGATAAATATGCATATCACTAAAATAAATACTCCGCTTTTGAAAATTGTATTGTTGATATATTTTCCTTACTTGTAAGGCTTGTTGGTAGCTTTTATACACATCCTGCAGTTTGTTCACTTCATTTCCAATCAGTAAAGTGAATGTTTTGGCTCCCTCATGAAAGGAGATAAAACGCCCAATCTCATTTTCTATTATTTTCATACTTACATGAAGGTTTTGCTTTTCCCTATCTGCTACCAACATAACCATTTGGCCATTAAATTCGGTGACCAGCACTTCACTGCTAACAAATTGATTCAACTGTTTCTTAAGCAAGGTATATGGATGAACGAAGGTGGAGGAGTCGCCTAGTTGAAGAATACAGACCTGTAACCACTTCTCCTCTAAAGCAACATTCGTAATTTCTGATTGAGTTCCGCTCTGTTCAATCGATATTTCATCTCCTCGAAGTAAACTTTTGACAAATTGAGACAAATATTTTTCCTCCATTTGCTCTTTAAATTGGATATGGGTTAACTCCATGAGGAGAATAGTGCTAATTTTTTCTAAAGTTAAAAAATCCACATCGGTTAAATGATGATTGGTCTCAATACATGCAATATAAGGAATATGCTGAGAGGTTCGGTTTTTAGATAAAGGAAGACCGAAGCCAACAAATATTTCCTCCCTTAATTCTACTTGAAAAGAGCCTGTCCCCACTCTCCCCTCTATGACATTAGCTAGGTCAGCTAATTCTGTCGCATTTAAAATATTTGATAATAAGGGAGCGACGATATCACCGGTCAAATCCTTAATAATTAACGGGTTTTCCAGCTCCTGTTCAAGTTCAGCTAGTACATCTTCCAGCTTTTCTCCTTCTACTATAGAGTTAGTAAACTTTTGGAGGCGATTATAAGTAGCAACAAAATGCTCAGATTCCCGATAAAATATCTCCTCCATCGCAACTCGAACGACGTCTGAAAAAACCGTGGTGGGCTGGATCTCCACGATTGGAAAATGTAACTCTTCCGCTTTTTTCAATACTTCGTTAGGAATTTCTGTTATAAACCGTTTTATTTTTATTCCGATTCCTGCCACACCTTTTTCCACCAATTTCTCTAAAAAAACAATTAAATCCTCAGGATTGTCCCGGAAAGGGTAGCCTGTTGTTAAAATAAATTCATTTGGCCGGACAAAATGATCCACCTCAGGAGAGCCCATTATATTAATACGATCGATCATTTTCTTATCGAATTCTACCGCAGCTACCAGTTGCGCTCCTTTTAATGGCTCTAATTTCAATAAATCCCTTAATGTTAATCCACGTTGCTTCTTAATCTCTTTCATACTTACACCAACCTTACCTTTTGTTGATGTTTATTTTACATGTAAATACTTTTTTCTACTAGCTGTGAAAAAAAGATTGAAAGGTGTCATAATCAATCACTGCTCCATAATGTCGACTAATATTGGTAAGAGAAGGCTCGTACGCATCGATAAATGCAGAGGTTGTTGCATCCTTGATCACTATCACATGATAATCTAAATGATGAGCATCTCTCACAGTAGCCTCTACACAAGTGTTTGTATTAATTCCTGCGAATATGATCGTTTCAATGCCCAAATCATCTAACCTTTTATGTAATTGATGATTGATAAATGCGGTATAACGATGCTTTTTGAAGATGAAATCATCTGGTTTAGGTTGTAAATCATGATAAAATTCAACTCCCCACGTTCCCTCTCGACAACTGTTTGGATGATTCATCGCTATACGTCTATCCTTCCATGCCCCATGACCATCATTTTCATCATTATATTCCATTTGTATAAATAGAACAGGTATTTTGTTTCGTCTTGCTACCTCAATCAATTTTAAAATAGTAGGTTCTAACGCTTGATACTTTTTAACATGGAAGCCTGCTTGTGCAAAAGCACCATCATCAGCAACAAAATCGTTTTGCATGTCAATGACCATCAAGGCCGCTTGTTTCTCAACGCACAATTTTTTCACATTATACATCACGACAATTCCTCCTTTTTAATAGAAAAAGATTCACAGGAGAAAAGAATTCCTATGAATCTTAGTTGGCTTATTCAGGCAAATATTCATTCGTATAATAGCGATCTAATGCCACTCTGTCGTCAATAAGATCACTTTTTTCAAGAATGTCTAATGTATCGGTCATATTTTGCTCACTCATCGTTCCATAGGGTTCATTCTCAAAAATCGATATTTCCTCTAATAGATCTAATTGATTACTAACTGTAACTTCATCTGTCGCATCCGGAAATAAATCCAGTACGATATTAATAGCTTCTTCTTTATTTTCAAATGTAACAGCAAATGCCTCATCAATCGCTGCTAGAAATCGTTTAGTCGTATTAGGATTCTCTTCTAAGAAATTCGTATTACCAATAATAGTTAGCCCAGCAAGGTCATATCCATAATCCGCCAAATATAACGGGGTTAACTCTACTCCTAATTCTTCTTCAAAAATCGGATATTCATTAGTCGAAAAAATCGCCACTGCATCTACTTCTCCATTAAGAAATACGCCATTTCTTGCAGATGTTTCTACTTGAACTGCATCAACCTTTGCTACATCTACATCGTTAGACTCCAGGAAATTAGGAAAGATATTCGTAAATGTTGAAGAAATAGACATCGCGATACTTTTACCTTCCAAGTCTTTCGGTGTTTCTATCGCTGCCTCCGGATGTGAGGCAATCATAATTGGAGAGCGATTCATATAGGATGCGATCATTTTAATTGGCATATCTTGTTCTATACCTTGCGACGGTTCTACCGTTGAGGTAACGCCAAAATCATCCTGACCTTGAGCAACAGTTTGCATCGTATTTGTGGAACCATTACCTTCCAGCACTTCTACATTCAATCCATATTTCTCAAATATCCCTTTTTCAGATGCTACAAAAAAAGGGGTAAACTCACCTTTAAATCGCCAATTTAACCTTAGCGTTACATCTGTTACTTCTGGCTCTGGTAATGCTGATTCAATTGTTTCCATTTCTGCTCCATTTACTTCTCCTGCCGTTTCATCACTTGCCGGATTGGTGTCCTGTGCCTCTGAATTATCTAATTGACATGCTGCTAACATTAACAATCCAAAAAGAATCAGGATAAAAACAGATTTTTTCATTGTTTATTCCTCCTAAATTTCTGCTAGAATGCCTTGCGATTGAAAAATATTTCGAATAACATTGACACTCTCGGTAAACTTACTATCTGAACGTGTTTGATGATCCCTAGGTCGCGGAAGATCAATAGGTAATTCCTTCATAATTGCTCCTGGCCGTTCAGACATTACCACAACACGATCTGACAAGAACACAGCTTCTTCAATACTATGTGTGATGAAAACGGTAGTAAATTTGTATTTATGTGATAATTTTAGTAAATCATACATCATCTGTTCTCTCGTTAATGCATCTAAAGCACCAAATGGTTCATCCATCAGTAACAATTTTGGATCCTGTATTAACGCTCTACATATGGACACCCTCTGTCTCATCCCTCCAGACAACTCATGTGGATACTTATCTTCGAAACCTTTTAAGCCAACAGATTCCAACAGTTCTAAAGCTTTTGCTTTATTTGTTGTATGATCCTTTCTTTCAAACCAAGTAATCCCTTTTAACTCTAGTGGCAGCAATACATTATCTAAAACAGACCGCCATGCAAGCAATACATCTTTCTGAAATACAATAGCTGCCCCGTCTGCAACGCCGGTGAGCAATTCATTATTTACTTCCACTTTACCAGTAGACGGTTTATCCAGGCCGGCAATAATTCGCATAATAGTGCTTTTCCCACAACCACTTGGTCCTACTATGGATAAAAATTCACCTGCTTCAATTTTTAAATCAATAGTAGATAACGCATGCACGTTCCCTGTTTTTGTATAAAATACCTTCTGTATTCCTTTTAAATTTAAGTAACTACTCATTACTGATCACCTCCTGCTTTATTTGCGTGATACCAAGGCATAAGGAGTCTCTCCAGCATATGAACAATTAAGAATAGAATCATGCCAACGAAAGCAAGCACTACAATCGTTACAAATACCAATTCTGTATCTAAACGGGCATTAGCTGTCAGCTGAAGATAGCCCAAGCCTTTTTCAGATGCTACAAACTCTCCAACAATAGCACCGACAACAGCCAAAGTTATACCTACTTTGAAACCAGAGAATAGATGTGGTAATGCATTAGGCAACCGAAAGTAAAAAAATATTTTCGCTTCGGATATACCTAGTGACCGACCTAAATCATGCATATCTTTATCAAGGGATCTAAAGCCATTCACCGCATTAATTACGATCGGAAAGAATGATATTAAACACGCTAATAATATTTTTGTCACTAAGCCATACCCAAACCAAATCACAAGTATGGGAGCAATAGAAACCATTGGAAGACACTGAATTCCTATAATAATTGGATATATCGAATTGGCTAAATAACGAGAATAAACAATTGTTATCGCCATTGGAATTCCGATAACTAAACTTAAGCCAAAACCTAACAATACCTCATACAGAGTAGTTAATGTATGTTCCCAAAGCATGGACAATTCCTGTGCTAAACGACTGCTAATTTCAAAAGGAGAGGGTAAAATATATGCCGGAATTGCAAACCATCTCGATAACCCTTCCCATACGAAAAAAATAGCTAGAAGTGTTAATATCGCCCAACCAGACTTTGGTATCACAATGGGCTTTTTCTCCACATTCGCCTTTTGTCCATTTTCCACTTCAACATTTGTGGTCACATTCCATTCCTCCTTATCATATCCTTACTAAAGATGCTTGTACTGGAGCCGGTGCTTCTGCTAGTAATTCCATTTCCTCTTTGACAGTATAAACAAATTTATTTTCCAATCGGGCTAGTTGATTTGCTACCCGTTTATTTTTCGGTTGCTTTTGTAACCACGCTAGGATATCTTTTACTTCATTTGGCTCATAGAAGCGTTGGGTATAAGCTAGTAGTTGACCATATTGCAACATATTTCCACTTCCCAAAGGGTTAAAGAAATCACGTAAGTTGTCAGATCCGATTTGAATTGGAACACCCGCAGCAGCCAATTCCTTTACCCTTGTTAAGGATCGGGTAGCTATTGCCGTTGGACAAGTAGTGATAGACATTCCCGATTCAACCACTTCTTCAATCGTTTTTGCTGCTAATCCATTTTCAATATTAGCCAATGAGCAACAATGGATCGCTGTCACTTGATCACCAATTCCTCGATTTTTCGTCACTTTAGCCAAATAAGGAAGGTTAAAATCATCTGGTCTTCCAGTTTCATCTGTATGAAATTCAATCCAATCAAGATCCGCTTTTTCAGCCAGCACTAAAATTTGATCAATATGTGCTTTCCCATCTTCATCCATGGTTGTATGACCGCCAATTCCTTGAACTCCTAATTTCAACGCTTCTTCTAATAAGACTGTTGTTTCGGGAAAACGATCGAATCCTTCTTGATTAAACGCTACAATATCAAGAACAATCCTTTCACGCCATTCCTCCTGCACTTCCAGTAAAGCCTCTATCGCTCTTAATTCGTAAAGTGGATCTACATCAACATTTGTTCTGACATAGGAAGTACCATAGTGATACATTTTTTCTAATGCTTGAGTGGCTGCTTGTTTAATTTCTTGCTTTGTTCTTACCATTTTGATTTCTCTCGTTAAAGCTGCTCTTTCTGGTGCAGTTATATCTTGATATTGTTGATTTTCTAATAAAAATCCTTTATCAATATGAGCATGATAATTCATCCAGCCAGTGACCTTCATCCAACTACTCCCTTCTCATTGATTCGAACAACAGGTGCAATCAAATTGGCTCCCTGTGGTCCTTGATGCTCCGATCCAGCAGAACACAAAATACGCGTTTCTCCTACATAGCTGCCAACAACAGCATTTGCTACCGCTTTTGCTATAATCCCTGCATGCATCGCTAATGCATCCGTATGCATCGTATGTCTTTTCCCGCGGATATCCGGTATGGCATCGGCTCCTGCATTAACAAACACTTGTACTACACGCTTTTGCATCGCCTGATCTAAATAACTGCCTGATGTGATTCCTACATCACGAAATGCTCGATAGAGTCCTTCTAAATCCATCGCATCTTCCATGATTCCTGCCCCTATTTTCAAATCACTTGAAGAAGTAGTAGAGTTACCCATCACGATAATTCGTGCTGATGTTTGCTCTTGACCAGCAGAAACAGATGTTTTTTCTGAATATAAACGATGATCACGATTGATAGCATCTTCAGTTAATTGCTTACGGTCTATTTCTTTTAACGCAACAGCAGATCCTAAAGCAGATGCAGCTTTTGCCATTGCACCTCCTACTCCCCAAGGACACTTCACTTCCACACATTTCACATCTTCGACAGAAGTAATGCCGGCATCTTTGATCGCTTCTCTCACTGCTTCTGAAACTAAATCCACTTGTTCTAATGTCCCAATTTGAGCAGGTTCCAATACTGGAGTGGAAGCAATCCCAAAGGCAAAACGTTTGTCATTGTGTGACTCCTTTGATTCTTTCTTGAGGAATAAAGTATAGTGGGGAGTCATTAAACCACCTGTTTTACCTATCATCATCATAGGAATTTGGTCGAAAACTTCCTGATGACTAATGTTTAAATAGTTAGAAAGAAGGACCTGAAACGCAAGAGTTGCATAACCTCTGGCATAACCATCTCCTTCTGTTTGCGCGATAATGGCCTTAATTTCTGTCGGTTTTACTTCTCCTTTTTCAATTAAAGTCTTTAATTCGGAAACATCCCCCGGATCTTTCATATCACATCTAATTAATTGGTAGTCCATTGTTCAACCTCCATTTGCATACATTTCATTTATTACAAGAATTGTAGCATTGCGACCCTGACTATGTATTTGGGAGGTTGACACAAATAAACTTAGGATTAATTAGCGAGGTTTACTAAAAACGAGGAGACTTTGTTAGATTCTCACAATTATTTGTCATATAAGTTTGCAAACAAAAGTGTTACCACTTAAAAATGTCGATTAATGAGCTAGGGAAAAGGGCATTTTTCTGCAACCTTTCTCCTACTACAAACGTCAAACATGTGAAACGAAAATTTCCTTGGAAAGGAATGGTTTTATGCAAATGTTAGTTAAAGGTTTACTAACATCATGTATTCTCATTATTGGATTTTTTCTTTATACTTCAGAGGTAAATGCTTTAGAGGGTAATGCTCCACAAATAAAGGAGGATATTATCAGCGTTCAGTCTACTAGATACATTAAAGAAGGGAATGCTTCGATTCGCAGAGTGGATTCTCAAACAGTGGGAGGCAGATGTAATACTTCAAGCTATTCCTCCGTCCACCAAATCTCCTGCACCATCAACCTACAAGTCAAAAATAAATCAACTGGACAATGGGTAAATACCGGGAACAGTAGAAGATTTGCTAAAAATAACAGTTCCTATGTCAGTGGCAGTGTCAACTTCCGAATTGAGAGGGGATTTGACTATCGAATCCGAGCCACTCATATCACCTCCAGATATAGCTCCACCGAACAGCTTACTTCTACCACTGGATATATAAGATATTAACTTAACATGAATATGGCATGCAGTTTGTTTTAGTATTCCTCCATCATAAAAAGAGTTTCGTGTCTTTATTAGATACGAAACTCTTACATTATTCTATCGATTCAGCAATTTTGACCAATGTTTCCTCGTTTTCGGCACCTTCCAGCTTCCAATTAACAGTAGGTGTACTCCACACTAATTGCAACAAGTCATCCTTGAATTTCAACAAGCGTGCTTCTCCATCAGATAATGCGATTGTCTTCACTTCCGTATCTCCATTATCAATCACTTTCGCATTAGCAAAGTCATTGGGTTGATTGGTGAGAAGTAAGGTCAACAGATTATCCCTATCGTCTATATAAGAAAGTTGAACTCGAAAAGCTGAATTATCTTCATAAAATACAGTGACTGTATCTAATTGATAGCTACCGGGTAAATAAGCTGGTTTACTAATGGGAAACTCTGTAACTGCTTGTGCCTCTTCAAAGTCCATTTCTTCACTATATGCTTGTACTTCTTCTGTTGTTATCTTATTAAAATCTGGAAGAGAATCTGTTGAAGGTGCTTCATCTTCTGTTGTTGATTGACTAATTTGTGTCGTACTTCCATCTGAGGTCACAAACATTTTCACAATCCAATCAAATGCTTGTAGTTGATCTGAGCTAGCAAAAGCAGAGCCAATCACAATTACCGCAATCATAGCTGCTACTAATATACTTTTCTTTGGCATTTTCTTCTGTGATTGTGTCGTTTTCGATATTTCGCTAACAATGTCTCTCCAGTTTTCTTCCTTAGAGCTTGGAGATTCTTCTACCTTTTCATAATCTTCTCTCAGTAACTTCTTCCACTTATATTCCTCATCCATCATGATTCACCACCAATCCATTGTCGTTTTGGATCTTGTTGTACTTTTTCTTTCATCTTTTTCCGGGCACGATGAAGTCTTGTTTTTACAGTTGATTCATTTATCTTTAAATAATGAGCCATCTCCTTAATGGATAAATCATGGATATAACGCAAAAGTATTACTTCCCGATACTCTGCTTTGAGCTCATGTAAAGAATTCAGCAGTTCCTCTTTCACTAAATTCTCTTCTACTATGTACAACGTGTCAAAATTATTTTCTTGCATATTTTTTTCTTGTATCATAACATCCTCTGTCAGTACCTCACGTGCTCCTTTTCGTTTCCTTAATAAGTCAATGGCTGTTCTTGTGGCAATCGTTGAAAGCCAAGCTCCCATCCGCTCTTTATCCTCTAAGCGGTGCATATGTTTATATGCTTTCACAAAGGTTTCTTGTAAAGCATCCTGAGCCAAATAACTGTCTTTTGTGATGAAATATACATCTCGATATACTCTCGAATAAAACATCTCATATACTAGACGGAATTCTTCTTGTGTAGGTTCCGATTTCTTTAATATTTTTTTCCACATCTCATTTACACCTTCTTCCATCACCATACAAATTATAACATTATTTCCTGAAGTTTGAACTGTTTTCTAACACCATTTTGGCAATGTTTTTTTCATTTTTTACATGACATATAAACAGCTTCGAATAATTGGATAGTCTTATCAAATATAAAAGGAGCTTACTTTATAAGTAAGCTCCTTTTAATTAACCTTGCTTAAGACTAGGGATATATGACTAATTACCAAAAAATGCTTCTGCCTTTTCTAAGTAAGGTTCCTGCTCTTCCGTTAAATCATACTCTTCTACAATTGCATCAACTGGACATACCGCTACACAGGCACCGCAATCAATACAAATATCAGGATCGATATAAAACTGGTCTTTTCCTTCTTCTATACAATCTACCGGGCATACCGTTGCACATTCTCCAGCTTTTTCTGTTTCACAAGGCGCTGTTATGACAAATGCCACACTACCCATCCCCTTTCATTAAAAACAAGTGGAAGAATCATAACTCCATCCTTCCACTTGTCTTAAACTGATTACTTATTTACTTAACAGCTGCTTGAAATTTTTCTGCGACAACATCCCAATTAATAACACGGTAGAAATTAGCAATATAATCAGGACGTCTGTTTTGATAGTTTAAGTAGTATGCATGCTCCCAAACATCGATACCAAGGATAGCTGTTTTGCCTTCCGAAATCGGATTATCTTGGTTTGGCGTACTAGTTACTTCTAATTTTCCTGCTTGATTTACTACTAACCAAGCCCAGCCAGAACCGAATCTAGTAGTTGCAGCGTTAGAGAATTGCTCTTTAAATTGATCAAAGCTTCCAAATGCTTCATCAATTGCTTTTGCTAGTTCTCCTTCTGGTTTAGTTGCTTTTGATCCTGGAGCAATCACTTCCCAGAACAACGTATGGTTGAAGTGTCCACCACCATTGTTTCTCACAGCCGTACGGATATTTTCAGGTACACTGTCTAAGTTAGATAATAGTTCTTCAAGACTTTTATCTGCTAAAGCATCCTGTCCTTCAAGTGCTTCATTTAGTTTTGTAACATATGTTTGATGGTGTTTCCCATGATGAATTTCCATCGTTTTTTGATCAATGTTTGGTTCCAAAGCGTCAAATGCGTAACCTAATTCAGGTAAAGTAAAGTTTGCCATATGTAAAACCTCCAATAATAATTATTATACCTTTTAGTATAAAAAGTATAATTATATGGTATAATACTTTTAACGTTTATTCAACTCTTTTATGATAAAATTTACATTTATTTCTTTTAAGAAAATGGATATTGTATAATAACACTATGAATAAAAAGGGATAGCCAATTTTAGGAGGAACCCTATGGAGCAATTAGTAAAAACAACTAAAGATCGGATTTTAGAGCTATTAAAAAAAGAAGTCTCTTTGTCTGTCAAGGAATTTATTGATCATTTAGATATTACCCACATGGCGATTCGCAAGCACTTAGCTACATTAGAAAAAGATGGTCTTGTTTTCAGTAAGCATGAGAAACAGGATATTGGGCGACCGATCCAAAAGTTCTTTTTAACACCAAAGGGAAACCGACTATTTCCGAACAACTATGAATCCATCAGTGTCGAGTTCTTAATGGATATTCAAGCAATACATGGGAAAGAATCGGTAGAACAGCTTTTTGAAAATCGGGAAGAACGACTGACAAAACAATATACTGACCTTGTCGATCAATCCTCCAATCTAAACAAAGTGCGAGATATCGTCAATATCCAGAACGAGAAGGGCTATATGGCAGAATTATCTCAGTATGATGATAATCAATTTGAAATAATTGAATACAATTGTCCTATATTTGCCGTGGCAAAAGAATTTCATATCGCCTGTCAATGCGAAACAAGGATGTTTAAAAAAGTGTTAGGGACAGAGCGTGTAGAAAGAATGCAATGCAAAACAGAAGGAAATAATCATTGCCGATTTAAAGTGCAATTTTAATCCCCTGTATTTTGCCTGTTGACTTCTCCTCGCTAATTATGTACACTTTGGTTAACTAAAAGCGAAAGGGTGAGCCTTGGGCCAATGAAGTTATAATCCTATTCTCTCATCATATTTTCATAAAGGTGTGTCGTTTCCCAATGGGATACGTATGTCTTTATGTAAAATATTCAGGATAGGATGGATACTCATTGACCGGCTCATGTATAAGAGATAGTTCGATCATCCTTCTTATACTTATACACATCTGCCTTTCATACGGGTATTGCCTCCTATTCTGAATGCGAATAAGGAGGCTTTTTATTGTCTCCAAAAAGAAATGGAGCGAATGTAGATGTTATTACAAGCAAAAGATCTCATCATCTCTGTCGAGGCAAGGACATTATTAGAAGTTGACTTAATAGAAGTATTCGAAGGAGAACGCATTGGACTTGTGGGAAAAAACGGAACCGGAAAAACAACCTTATTACGCACATTGGCCGGGAAATTGCCTCCTGAGCATGGAACTGTTATACACTATGGGACAGTAGAGCTTCTGCCCCAACTAAAAGCGGCTGATGATCATAAAAGTGGTGGTGAAATTACACAAGACTATATCCAAAGAGCATTCACCAAGAGAAGTAGTATTCTTTTGGCAGATGAACCAACCACACACCTAGACACGAACCATATTGAATGGGTAGAAAACACATTAAAGCATTGGCAAGGCGCTTATGTGATTGTATCACACGACAGAGCATTCCTAGATGCGACCTGTAGCAAGATATGGGAAATCGATCAGGGGAAATTACATGAATATAAAGGCAATTATCAACAATTCAAAGAACAAAAAGACCAAGAAACACGACAACATCAACAAGAATATGAAAAATACCAATCAAAAAAGCAACAATTGGAAAGAGCGTTAGTTTTGAAGTCAGAGAAAGCCGAAAGGGCTACTAAGAAACCAAAGAAAACAAGTAATTCCGAGGCAAAAATAACAGGAGCAAAACCATACTTTGCTAAAAAACAAAAGAAACTCCAGCAAACAGCAAAATCAATCGAAACTCGACTGAAAAAGCTTGAGAAAGTAGAAAAACCTTTTGAAGAACCTCCGATAAAAATGGATTTGCCGAATCAAGAAAAAATAGCAGGGAAAGTTCTTGTGCGAGTAGAGAATCTAGATGGTAAAGCTGGCGACCAGCTGCTATGGCGAAAGGCAAATTTCCTCATAAGAGGAGGAGATAAGCTTGCTATCATAGGAGCAAATGGAAGTGGCAAGACAACATTAATCCGAAAAATAGTCAATGGTGACAAAGGTATCCACCTTTCTTCTGCCTGCAAAATAGCTTATTTCAAGCAAGACCTTTCTATTTTGGATCCTAAGCTTTCGATACTGGAAAATGTACAAAAAAGCTCCAACCACCATGAAACACTGATTCGGACCGTACTGGCAAGACTCCATTTTTACCGTGATCAGGTTCATAAGACAGTAGGTGTTTTAAGTGGTGGAGAACGTGTGAAAGTAACACTTGCAAAGTTATTTCTAAGTAACAGCAATACACTAGTCTTAGATGAACCAACCAACTTTTTAGACCTAGAAGCATTGGAAGCACTGGAAAAATTGCTGTCGGAATACGAAGGTACTGTCATCTTCGTTTCCCACGATCGTAGGTTCGTCGAAAAGATTGCAACCAAAATAATTGCTATCGAAGAACAAGAAATTACCTATTTTGAAGGAAATTATCAACAATTTAACAATCGCGAAGAAACAGATGTGCTGGATGACAAGGAAGAACAATTGTTAATCATCGAAACAAAAATAACAGATGTATTAAGCAGGTTAAGTATGGAACCATCAGAAGAACTCGAAAAGCAATTTCAACACTTGCTTCAAGCAAAGCAACGATTGTCAAAAAAGCACTGATCTCTTAGGATCAGTGCTTCTTTATTTTTATCGAACTTGTTTGGAGCTTTATAAAAACAAGCAGTGCTATAAATACTATAATGGAACCAGAAAATAAAGGGATGAGATAAGTTAACCATTGTGTCATTACATAAAAAAAGGTGATACTAAGCAATCCCAGTGACATGGATAAAAGTGGATGACCGAACATGATAACAGCTACTTGTTTTAACAGACTTTGAACGTTACTGTCGATATTTACAGCGGCAGAGAAAACATGCAAATTATAAACTAGCGCAAAAAATCCCAAGACAATAAAAACGTATGAGAGGATACCGTTATCTAATTTCACCACATAGAAAAAGTCTATAATCAGAACAGCCCAGAAGACGGTAAATATTACCCCTAGTTTCATGCTTTTCTTAAAATTCACTCTATAAAAACGCCAAAAATCACGCCATAAATTGATATCTTCTTTTCTAATAAATTGATTTACAATCGAAAATAATGCAACAGTAGATGGAAAAAAAACAAAAGGAGATAGCAATAGTATGGAGCCGAATAATACCCCTATCACGCCTATCTCATCTGCTAATAAAAGGTTGATCAAAATAAAAATGATTGGTATATTGCATACCATCCAAAAGATATTAGCAAATGAAAATTTATAAATCCAATCTGCAATCACATAAAATCTACCGATAATCCCTGAGTTTTGCATATTCATCCCCCTTCTATTTAGAAAAAAACACTAAGGTTTGCTCTCCTGCCATTTTTATTTGGTAATATTTTTTCCCTAAGTCGGCTTGCAATTCCTCATAGTTTCCTTGCCAATTGTAACCTGAGAAGTATGAAGGTAAATAGAGGAGGATATTTGTTTCTCGATTCGCCTTTATTTCAGTCGAAAATGTCCCCATTTGTAAGTCCCAACGAAAGCTTATGGTACCTGTACAGAAATGAAAGGTATTTACCTTCCCTGTTTTCCATTGATCCGGTAAGGCTGGCAAGAGTTTAATCATCGTCGGTGACACATAGATTAACATTTCCTGAATGGCATTTACTATCCCTAAATTGGCATCCATTTGAACCGGTGCATAGTCAATCTCCATCGTCATCCCCATATTACGCCAATCATTATGAACCGTATAAAGGTTATTTAATAAACAGGATCGCGAAAGATGTTCAAGACAAATACGCGCTTTTACAGGATCTTGTAACCTTGCATATATGCTTGCCATATGAGCGAAGGACCAGCTTGTTTGTGCTCCTAGTTCTCTTTTTTGAACTGCTTTTTGAAATCCCTCAAATAACACTTCTTCTTTTTCTTTTATGATCTCTTGCCCAGGAAAAATTGGATAGATATGGGACAGGTGCCTGTGTTGATCATTATCCTCAAAATAATCACTCATCCATTCTCTGATTGACCCGTCTGGATTCATTTGATAAGTAGGAATCTTTTCAAGCATCTCCTTCCATACCGGGAGTTCCCGTTGATTCATTGAAACTACTGAACTACCTTCTATTAGATTAGTTAGCAATTCTTTCATCACTGCAAAGTCCATCGTAGCATTTATGGTTGTCGGCATCGGATGGGCTACTGGCTTACTACTTTCTGGCATAAAATTGGCAGGGGTATTCTCTGGTGATACGGAAGGATAATATTGATAGAACCCATCTGTTCCCACTTCTAAAAAATCCTGATAAAATACCGCTACCTCCTTCATAAATGGTAATGCCTTTTGCTTAAGAAATTCTTTATCTCCAGTAAATTGATAATATTGAAAAAAATGCTGTGCTAACCATCCTGCAGCAGAAGTCCAATTCATGATCACCGGCACCAATTGATTCGGCTTACCTAATCCTGGAGTTGTTCCTGCTGGTATATAGATTCCACGACAACCAAATAACTTCTTCGCATTATCTTGAAAATCAGCCATTAAACGCTCATAGTAATTAATGAAGGAAAGGTTAAAGTCAGCCAACCCTCCTACATAACTATGCCAATACATCATTTGAATATTTTCATTTGCCATCCGGTGACTCCACATAAGATGGTAGTCTCCATGCCATAATCCATACATCGAAAAAGGTTGACCGTCTACATTTGTTCCAGAAATAAACAAATATCTTCCAAAGGACCAAAGTTTTTCGTAGAGTTTTACTGGAACATTTCCTTTATATGCCTGTAAAAGCAACTCCTCATTAGACCAATGCTCTTGCTCCTCTGTTAGTTGTAAAGTGGAGGAAAAATACAATGGCTGATAAATTCGTAGGTGTGCATGTAGTAATTTCTCATAGTTACCATCTTTTTCACTTAACGCTTCTTTTAATATTGGCCATTGTAATGTACTGCTTGCTTTAACAAAAACCTTGATAAGTATTAATAGACTATTAGCATTTGCACAACGTAACTTTCCTTGCTCAGAAATTAAGTCACCTTCTTCAGTTATTACTCTGGCAACTGCCCCAAAATCCTTGTGATCTTCATTTGTAGCTTTATAAAATAGAAAGTTATCTTTGGTTTGAACTTTCACTGTACTGGATAGCTTACTGTACCTATCTTTCATATTAGGTGAATCTGTTTGATGTAAGGAAAAACCTAACACAGCCTTAATAGCATTTACCTTATTTGCACTAATTTTATAGACTATTAAATTATCAGCTCTGGATACAAATAAATTTCTAGTAAATGTCGTATCATTTTCACACCATTTGACACTTACCTCACCTGTTTCCATATTAATTCCTCTGCTATACTCACTAAAGCCTTGCTCACAAAGCATCTCCAATCGTAAATCGACTAATGGAAGCGGACAAGATAATTTGGAATAATAACCTTTCTCTTTCACAGTATTTGTTAAGTGCCAATTCGCTTCTTGAAATTTCCCTTCATTCATTAAAGCTCGCGTTTCTTTTAAAGATTGACTGACATCGGGTAATTTACCTTTTACACCCATATGCCATAATTCAGAATGATTAATTAAAATCGTTTCTTTATTTACCGCCCCATAGACAGCTGCTCCCACTTCTCCGTTACCTGATGGCAATGCTTCTCGCCACATATTTCTCCACCATGAAGCTGGATACTGCAAAATAAGTTTATTTCGATCAGGGACACTATCAAACAAAACATCTCCTCCTCACTAATATCCGAAGCTGTTATATATAGGCTTGAAACCCTTCCGCCTGAATAAGCCACTTATTGTTTTTAGGAAACCCTGGATAGTCTCCACTGTCATATCCATCCCAGCCTGCTATCATCATTGCAATGGCAATTAGTAGCCCGCCATTACCTGGCAAATATGCAGTTAACCCTGGTCGCTGATAATTGTGTCCATTAGGTAAATACGTATTTTTCACTGTCTCCATCAATAAAAACTCGACTGCGAGCTCTTTTTCTCCTAAACGCGCTGCTGTCATCGCACACATCGGGAAGTCCCATCCCCAAGCCGTATCCCATTGCCACTCCTCTTTCACCTTTAATAATGTATGGAGCATTGTTTCCCTTTTAACTAATGATCCCGGAAGGATACCTAATGCCGCAACCATTGAAGGATGATCATAGTTCTTTTCAGAAAACGTATTATCACAATTTTCATGTGCTAAATAAACTCCATTTTTTTCTCGAGGACGCTTTAAATGAGCAGCAACATGAACCCATTTTTCACTTGGAGAAAGCCCTAATCTTTTGGCCCATTTTATGGCAATTTCTAATCCATATTTCCAATATTCATTTTCATATGGAGGGTTTTTGGAATCCTCCATTCTGTGGCATTCTTGCGCAGGGATTAACGGTGGTCCCAAGACGTACACCTTTTCCTTTGGATCCCAACTTGCAAAATCAGCCATAAAATCGGCAGACTCAAATACTACTTTTTTATATTGGTTAAGCACCGTCACAGTTTCACTACTTCGATAAAGCAACTCTGCTAACATAATAGGATGTGGCTGCTGCCAAATAAGTCCAGGTGCTACAGGCGATGGACTCTGTTTCCCATCGATTCCTACCATTTTTGGCCACCTAGCACCATTGAATCCTTGTTGGGTGGCTATTTTTTTTGCTATTGGTAAAACCGTGTTAAACCAATGTAAACTATTGTTTAATCTATCTGCTCTACCCCAAAGCGGAAAGTGAGCACTGTGCCACCAATACATTTCCAAATGGGCCTTACCAAACCAGCTATTGTACATCAACCCTGTTTCCTGTGGCGGAATAGTTCCACTGCTGTGAATCGCTGTTAAATACTGAGATAAAATTACTCTCCGCTCTAATTCATTGGATCTGACATCGACGCTCCCCTCGAAGGAAACAAAAGCTCCTTTTTCCCAAAAATCCTCCCAATATTGTTGAGAAGCTTTCATCATATCTGTCATTACATGAACTTTTGTGATTTCCGTAGAACTAAACGAAACAGTAAAACAATATTCACTTTGGTGACTCGGAGGAATTATTTTATAGCGATGGTAGTCAAGACGTGTAAAGCTTGCACCATTTTTCTCCCATCGTACGTAATAACTATCCTTATCCATCATCCGTTTTAGAATCACTGCTTGCTCGTCTACACTTAATTCAAAGGTTTTGTGCCTTTCATCATGCTCCCAGTTCAAAGTAGTCGCTTTATCCCAGCTATCATGGCTAACATCAGGCAAGGGGAATGACTGAATAATCTGCAGTCTGCCTGCTTGTAATAATGCGGAAGTTACATAAACGCCAATCGAATCAGAATTTGGATCACAAACTGTTTTTACCAACACCGCTTCACCATTCACCCTATACTTACTGGTTATGATTCCTGACCAGAGATCCAACTCTTGATCAATTTGAGTAATAGCATTTGTGTCTATCATCTTTTCATTTTCATCTAAGAATTGAAAAGAAATTTGACCAAGTTGCAATCGATGTGGATTCTGTCGTAGCCAGTGATACGCTTTTTCTTTATTTCCAGGCTTCATTGGATATAAGATATCTCTCCCAGAATGTTCAAAAGTCTGATATTCTATATCCGTTTCATCAAATAAATTCTTCCTTCTACTATAATGCCACCCCCAATTTGATTGGGTTCCTAAAGGGGTTTCATACACATATGGGAATGTTTGTAGCCCTGTAAAATCTACACTGAAACCAAATTCACCATTCCCAATAGATAATGGAGATAAGGTTTCTATCTGATTGATTCTAGGATTATGTTTTTGGACAATTCTCTTTCTATCCACCTTAGCTTCCTCCCTTTTATTCCTCTTTTTCCATCACTGAATTTAACCTTCTATACCTACCTGGTGTCATTTCTTTATATTCACGGAACTTTCTTATAAAACTATTTTCATGCTGATAGCCCACTTCAAATGCAATATCTGCTATTTTCTTATCTGTCTCTGTTAATAACTCCTGTGCACGTTCCATTCTTAACTTGGTAAAATAACCATAAATAGTGTCGTTCATCTCTTCCTTAAACCACTGACTAGCTAAACTTACACTAACACCAACGGATTCAGCTATTTCTGGAATACCGATAGGCTCACCTAAATGAACATTCATATACTGGATCATTTTTCTACATTTTACATATCTTTTAGAGTCATTTAACTTTTTTATGTTCTCCATTCTTTCTGATATTCTCTCCTTGAAAACAATAGCTATATCTTGTAAATTCATTGTCCGA
Source organism: Gracilibacillus sp. HCP3S3_G5_2 (assembly GCF_052063305.1). NCBI lineage: Bacteria > Bacillati > Bacillota > Bacilli > Caryophanales > Bacillaceae > Gracilibacillus > Gracilibacillus sp. HCP3S3_G5_2. The sequence continues at coordinate 78,329 of NZ_JBQHXU010000009.1, forward strand.
ATTTCTTCTGAAGTAAGAAAAGTTGAATGTATACGATTATTTTCTATAAAAATAACTTTTCTTACCTGTTCGATAAAATATAAGGCTAGTTCAGCACTAATATCGCTCCTATCAAACAACTGAAATAATGCTGTGACATCCTCAATAGCTTGCATAGGATCTTCGAGAGTAATAGATTTTACCATACTATCCATTTTTTCTATATTTGCGTCATTATCTTCCTTCTTTATGTCCCCTTTCGTATAAATATCTCCATATCCGCCAAACAAACGGTATTGAAGCGCCTCTTCCGCTTCATTCATCGCCTTTTTTAAATCCATAAACGTAACACCTGATTCATGAAGTCCTATTGAAACAGAAAAACCTAAAATATCCCTAATATTTGTAAGCGCTATCTTTAAATGGCTTACAAGATTGATTTTCCCTTCTACGTGTTGGATAATGATAATCATTTTATCCTTACCAATGTCTACTGTCTCAACTGAATAATGCGTCGATAGTACCTCGGTTAAAATATTTGCCATACCAGACTTCACAACAGAGCGATAAGTTCCTGTAACATCTTCTTTCCACGAAAGATAATTATCGATCGAAACTACAATTAATTGAATATTATTGTCATTCCATTCTTTAAAATAGGTCTGCCATTTTTCCTTTTGTTCTGCTCTGTTCATTAACCTTCCAATATATATGTCATATAAAAATTTTGATTTAGCCTCTAATTTCATTTTTTTGATTAATTGGGATAGTTGTGCATGATCACTTACTAAATCATCAATAATATTTTCTAAATGAAGTAAGTCTCTTCTATAATGTGGATCAGCTTCAACGGAAAATAGTTCTTTCATTCGACGAATAGGTTTTAACTCAACCGAATGAATGAAAAATATGGCCGCACCACCAATTATGAGTGAAATTATAGACACAATGATTATTACGTCTAGTATTGTTTTTGATTTAGCAAGTATATTCTCTTGTGAAACTACAGAAATATATTTCCATCCAGTGTAATCAGATTCAATTTGATTTGCCAATAGTATTTTATCGTTATACGTAATATTACTTAAATTCCCTTTGCTTATTTCTTCCTTCACAAATTGGACAGTTTCTAAATCAAAGGTATGATTTTTTGTTGTATGTAGAATGGTATTATTTTGGTCTAAAATATATTGCATACTATTAGACTGTTGCTCAGCAGCTGATTTTAATTTAGAGAACAATTCTGTTTGATTTAGATTGATTGCAACAATTCCCATCGCTTCCCCATTTAAATTTATCTTACGAAATAATGAAATGTTCGAACCTTTATATTTTGCTCCCTCTGGCAAATCACGATACTTAACAACCATTGATGTTTCCTTGAATTCATCGATCACACTAGTCCACTCTGCATCATTAAAAACAGCACTACTAGAGCTAAAGCCCTGGGGTATCGCGACAAAACTATCATTCTTCAGACTATAAATATAAATACTTTGAATAAAAGAGGCATTATTGGTAATAGTAGTTAGCTTATCATAGATTTCCGTGATATTTTGATAAGAGGGTTGTGCATGATTTGTTAAAAAGCGAGTGACATCATTATCTAATGCTAATTTAACTGCAATTTGATCGGATTCCATTAAATATTCATCAATTAAATTCATGTTTATTGTTAACATCTGATGCTGTGGTTCATTTAATTCCTGTTGTAGAATTTCTTTCGAAGTATAATAAGAAGAAAAACCGACTATTAGTATAATAAAGATAATAGGAATCATTAAAATTAGTAGTAACCTAATCTGCGTATCTGAGAGATTTTTTCTGAGCATATTCTTTATTTTAACTGGGAGAAACTTTGACATCTACTCACCTACCTTTTGAGTTCAAGCTTTTTTCTTCTTCATCAAAAGCCTACACCTTACATAACGTTACTCCTCCTCAACCATAAGAGGAGGAGTAGCCTTTTACTTTGTATTTGCATACCATTCCTGGACACGTTGTGTTACTTCCTCACCTCCAGATTCGTACCATTGCTCTACAAATTCATCAAATTTGTCAATAGACCATTCACCTATGACAATTTTGGTTAAATACTCTTGGAATAATTTATGTGATTGAATATCAGGATATCCATCATAAACAGTGCTAGGTAATCCGTCACCTGCAATCCTTCTTGCATCTGCTTTACTTATTTCAAAGATATCCTTTACCATTTCTTGTTCATCCTCAGAAAAGGAGTTTTCAATTCTTACATCCATTGATTCTTCGGTCGTTAAATTAAGCATCCCCAGTGCAATTGGTTTATCGTCTGAAGAAGGTAATAATACTTTCTCTCCATCAACCACTTCATGCTGAATTCCTTCAATACCATATTGAACGAAATCCTCATTTGCTGGATCATAAAAGAAATCAAGTAATTTCAAAGCATTTATGGCGTTATCCTCGGAAGCCACGGGAATCATCCACTCTGGTTCACCCATACTTTTTTGTGTAATAAATCCTTCAAAGCCCTCTACTTCGGGAAGAGGCATTCCAACTACATAAGCATCTGGCGCGCCCGACTTCATTGCAGCATATCGTTCATGTAAATTAGCAGGTAGGTGATACCAGCTACCAACTAAATTATTATTAATCTTAGCTGTCCATACATCTCCCTTGTTCAAAAATGTTTCATTATCTAATAATTCTTCAGCATATAATTCTCTTATAAAAGAAATAGCAGCTTTCATATTCTCTGATGTACCTGCATAATTAATCTCTCCATCGTAAATATCCCATTCCGGATAGCCTTCCCACATTGCTACACCAAACATCGCAAACAAGTGATCCATCCAAGTGCCAAACTCTCTACCTGATGTAGGAAGCTCATCTTGCTCCCCATTACCATTTGGATCTTGATCACGGAAGGCAATTAACATTTCTTTATACTCATCTAAGGTTTGCGGGATATCCATACCAACTGCATCTAGCCAATCCTGCCTTAATAAGGCCGCACGTTCTGGTATTAAATATACTTTTGGGACATAATATATTTTTCCGTCCGGAGATGCAGATCTTACAATATTCCATGCTTCTTCAGGGATTCTTTCCCATACATTAGGGGCATACTCTGGTAACAAGTCATCTAAGGGCAAGGCACCACCTTGATCAATTAATGTCTGTTCCACTCCACCAATTGGTCTAAGGATATCAGGAAAATCCTCCGAAGCAATCATTAAATTAATGTATTCAGCAGGTTCCGAGCCTGGAGGGGTTGACTTTAGTTCATACTCCACACCCGTTTTTTCTTTAATATATTGTACATGCGGATCATCACTGTCAGGAATAGTCCCCTTACCTAAATGACTTTTAAATACACTAACCGTCTCAGATTGATCACTTTCTACTGAGGATTCTGCATCTTCATTCCCTCCATCCTGACTTGTTGTATCATCGTTCTCTGAACAAGCTACAAACAATAGCAAAAACAGTACCCAAACAGAAAACCGTAAAAAATGAATATAATGATTTCTTCTCATCCGTTCTTCCTCCCTATTTATAATCTACAGGCATTCATCATTCCTTTAACGACCCTAGTACTGCTCCTTTCACAAAGTATTTTTGCAAATACGGATATACTAAAACTATTGGGACCGTAGCAAAAATAATCGTTGCCGCTTTTAGCGTGGTTGTATTAAAGTCAAAATCACCCATAATTAAATCCACCGCAGCAAGCTCTTCTTCAGAAGTAAAGAATGCTCGCAACCGCATTTGCAACGGCCAAAGGTCTGGATTTCTTAAAAATAGTACAGCTGTCTTAAAAGTGTTCCAGTAACCAACAGCATAAAATAGACTAATGGTTGCGAGAACTGGTTTTGATAGTCGTAGGTAAATTTGAAATAATAACCGAAACTCATTGCAACCATCAATTCGTGCTGCATCATCAATATCACTTGGTATTCCTAAAAAGAACGTACGGACAATAACCATATTAAAAGTACTAATTAAACCCGGAATTATTAAGGCCCAGATGGAATCCATCAGCCCTACCTCTCTAACGGTTAAAAAGAAAGGTATCATTGGCGCATTAAAAATCATCGTGATTACCATCATTAACATAATCGGTCTACGAAGCAGAAAATCCTTCCTCGATAATGGAAACGCTGTCAAAACTGTGAATAGCATACTTAAAAAGGTTCCTACAATCGTGATAAATACCGTTACCCCAAAAGCTCTCCATAATACTTCATTTTGGAGAATATGTTCCCAAGTGGCCATTGTAAATTCGACAGGAATTAGAAATACTTTTTTGGAATCGGCAGCAATAGGTGAACTAAAGGAAACTGCCAGCAAATGTAATAATGGTGCGATCATAGTCGATGCTAATACGATTAGTAAGGTATAATTAAACAATTGAAATAATCTTTCTCCAATAGATTGTTTCATTTACCACAACCCCTGTTCTGATTTTCTTGCAAGCCTATTAAATATCCACAACAATACAAAACCAATAACGGACTGAAACAGACCAATTGCTGTCGTTAAGCTATATTGTCCTTGTAACACCCCTGCCCGATATACATAGGTCTCAATAATATCTCCAACAGAGTAGGTCATCGGAGTCAAAAGGTTAAAAATTTGATCAAACCCTAACTCTAAAAAGTTACCAATATTTAATAAAAACAATACAGAGATTGTTGGTAACAGTAAAGGAAGCGTAATATAAACCGTTTGTTTAAAACGATTTGCTCCATCCATCACCGCTGCTTCATAAAGGCTAGGATTTATTGCTGTTATAGCAGCTAAGTATATAATCGTACTCCAACCAACTTCTTTCCAAATTCCCGAAATAATGACAATCGACCTAAAATAAGCTTCTTCTTGCATGAACAGTATCGGTTCAAATCCGAGCATTTCTCTTATTGCATTTACTATACCTTGACTTGCAAGTAGTTCAAATACTATTCCTCCCACAACTACCCATGATAAGAAGTGTGGTAGATAAAATAAGCTTTGTACTGTTCTTTTTACTATCATTATTCTTATTTCATTAAATAATAAAGCTAAAATAATAGGTGCAGGGAATTGGAATACCAATTGATACAATGCGATTAATGCAGTATTCCGTAAAACCTCATGAAAGTCTTGATAATGCAGCAAGCTTCTGAAATTCTCAAGACCTACCCAGGGACTTGCGAATATTCCTTTGAATATTTGAAAATCTTGAAAGGCAATCACACTACCTAGTAGAGGAATATACTTGAAGACAATGTAATAAATTATCCCCGGTAAAATCATTAAATATAGCATCCAATGTTTTCGTACATTTTTGATGAAACTACTCCGAAGTAAGCGATACCATAATCCATCCTTCTGCATCATGACTTGTTCATTTTTTATATGCCCATCCATGCACTGCCCCCTTTCTTTACTTTCAATAAAAGCATATCGCGAATGCAGTACGATAAACAATTAACTATTTTCACAATTTCTATTCAATTCTTCGTTAAATGGATAATCTATAATTTGTTCAGTTTATGTTACTTATGTTTGTTCTAAAGTATTGTTTATGATAAACATGTAATTATTACTTCATTTGTAGAATAGAAAAAAAGACAATTCATCAATCTATTTGACTGATGAATTGTCTTTTTTCTATCAATAAGAAGTGTACATTTTTCATATTCGCTTAGCTATGCGCTTACCTTTTATGAGTTATTTTTCACTTCGATTACCATTTTTAATCCAGCTACCCTTTTCTCTTATTATAAACATCAAACCCTACAGCAATTAACAATACTAACCCTTTAATAAACTGTTGCCAATCGATTCCAATACCAATCAATGACATGCCATTGTTCATTACACCCATTACAAGGCCACCGACTATTGCACCAATAACAGTCCCAACACCACCGGCCATTGACGCACCACCGATAAATACTGCAGCAATTGCATCTAATTCCAGCATGTTACCTGCTGCTGGTGTGGCTGAATTCAAACGTGCAGCAAACATTAAACCTGCTAAAGCAGCAAGCACACCATTATTAACAAATACCCAAAAAACAACACGTTTTGTTTTAATTCCTGATAAATCCGCTGCTTTTTTGTTTCCACCTGTCGCGTAAATGTGGCGACCCATCGTCGTATTCTTCATGATGAAGGTATACACTATAATTAATGCAAACACAATAATCAGTACTGTTGGTATCCCTTTATTTAAAGCTAATTGATAGGCAAACCAATTGATCGTTACTAATAATAATGCAAGTTTCGCAATGGTAATCCAAAGTGGAACCACTTCAAAATTATGATGCAACTGTCTTCTTCGTTTAGTAAATTCTAAATAGATTATCACTAATGATAAAATGATCGATAATATAAGCGAAACGATGTGTAAATCACCCGATCCGAAATCAGGAATGAAACCGCTACTAATTTTCTGAAATGATTCTGGAAAAGGCGCTAAAGATTGACCGCCCAACAACCATAATGTTAGACCTCTAAATATAAGCATACCAGCCAATGTTACGATAAAGGAGGGAATGCCAACATAAGAGATCCAAAAGCCTTGCCATACACCGATTAAGGCTCCTGCTATGATGGCAATAATAACTGCTAGCCACACAGGAACATTCATATTAATAATAAGTACGCCAGCAATAGCCCCAATAAATGCCACAACCGAACCGACTGATAAGTCAATATTTCCAGTAATAATTACTAATACCATCCCAATAGCTAATACAAGTATAAATCCATTTTGCAAAATTAAATTAGTCAAGTTTAAGGATGTAAAATTTACTCCGTCTGTTAAAAGCCAAAATAGTCCGGTGATCAAAACCAATGCAATGATCATACCGTATTCTCTAAGGTTATTTCTAAATAAATTGAATATTGTTTGCATCTCTAATTCCCCCTTGCTCCGGTCATAAAACGCATGACACTCTCTTGATCTGCTTCTTCTCTACTTAGTTCACCCGTCAATCGTCCTTCATTCATTACATAGACCCTGTCTGATAATCCTAATATTTCTGGTAATTCAGAAGAAATAATTATGACAGCTAAACCTTGCTCAGCCAACTCATTGATTTGTGAATAGATCTCAAATTTCGCCCCAACATCAATACCACGAGTAGGTTCATCCAAAATCAAAACATCCGGTTCTGTAAAGATCCATTTACTAAGGACTACTTTTTGCTGATTACCCCCACTCAAATTACCTGCTAGCTGTTCAAGCGTTGGTGTCTTAATATTTAGCTTCTCTCTTAGTTGTTGAGTTTCGATTACTTCCTTATTTTCATCAATAACCACACTTGATTTAGAGATTCTTTTTAAATTGGATATCGTCATATTACGTTTTATATCATCAATTAAATTTAAACCATATGTCTTACGATCTTCCGACACATAGGCAATCCCATTCGCAATCGCCTGACTTACTGTGTTGACTGCAATCTGTTTTCCGTCTTTATACAATTCTCCACTTATTTTCTTACCATATGATTTTCCGAAAATACTCATTGCTAATTCTGTTCGACCAGCACCCATCAGTCCTGCAATTCCGATAATCTCACCTTTCTTTACATAAAAATGGACATCATCAATGATTTTTCGATCCTGCTGTTGGGGATGATAAACATGCCAATTCTTCACTTCAAAAACAACCTCGCCTATGTTAGGGTGACGGTCTGGAAACCTGCTTGTTAACTCACGCCCTACCATCCCCTTGATAATTCTTTCCTCTGTTACTTCTTCCTTCTTCGTATCTAATGTTTCAATTGTTTTTCCATCTCGAAGTATAGTAATAGAATCAGACACAAATGATACCTCATTTAGCTTATGAGAAATTAAGATAGAAGAAATGCCTTGCTGTTTTAACTCTAATAATAACTTTAGCAAATTCTCACTATCTGTTTCGTTAAGGGCAGCAGTCGGCTCATCGAGAATTAAAAGCTTCACGTTTTTGGATAAGGCTTTAGCGATTTCCACCAATTGTTGCTTCCCTACACCGATATCCATCACAGTAGTTTCAGGAGAATCTCTAAGCCCGACACGTTCTAACAGTTTTTTCGATTCTAGAATAGTTTCCTGCCACTTAATTATTTTGCGAGATTGCCGTTCATTACCAAGAAAAATGTTCTCCGCAATTGAAAGATAGGGACTTAGTGCTAATTCCTGATGAATAATGACAATCCCTAAATTCTCACTCTGTTTAATATCTTTAAACTGACATTCCTTACCTTCAAAATAAATAGATCCTTCGTAACTTCCATATGGATACACACCGCTTAATACTTTCATTAATGTGGATTTTCCTGCACCATTTTCTCCGACCAGCGCATGGATTTCCCCCTGTTTCACTTGCAAGTTCACATTATCTAAAGCTTTTACACCAGGGAATGCTTTCGTAATGTTACGCATTTGCAATATATAATCAGACATTCCTGCACCACCTTTATAGCTCATTTATCGCAATGAATGTAGTGGTGATCTTTGGATCACCACTACATTCAATTCTTTATCATGGCTGCTTACTCTAATTCATCTTCCGAGTAATAGCCACTATCAATGACAATTTCCTGGTAGTTATCAATATCTACAGAAATAGGTTCAACCAGATACGTTGGAACAATTTTTTCATTGTTATCGTAGGTCTCTGTATCATTGACTTCTGCTTCCTCACCACTTAGTATGGATTCTGTCATTTCCACTGCAACTGCAGCTAAATCTCGAGTATCTTTAAAGACTGTTTGTGTCTGCTCTCCAGCAATAATTGATTTAATAGAAGCTAACTCGGCATCTTGACCGGTTATTACCGGTAGTGGAAGATCATCAGATCCATAACCTACACCTTTGAGAGCTTGAATAACACCTCGACTGATGCCATCATATGGCGACAAGACAGCATCAACAGTTTCTCCACCTGAGTAAGAGCTACTTAAAATATTTTCCATACGTGATTTCGCGGTATTACCATCCCAACGCATTGTTGCTGCTTGTTCAAATTCTGTTTGATTACTTTGAATAACTAATTTTCCTTCATCTAGATATGGCTGAAGCACACTCATCGCGCCATCCCAAAAGAAGTATGCATTGTTGTCATCTGGCGAGCCACCGAATAATTCGATATTGAATGGCCCATCTTCATTCGCTAAATCAAGTGTCTCTTCAATGTAAGTTGCTTGTAATACACCTACTTGAAAATTATCAAATGTTGCATAATAGGAAACATGTGGAGATTCCATAATCAATCGATCATAAGATACTACCTCTATACCTTGGTCATTCGCTTGGCTTAAGACATCCGTTAGCGCTGTACCGTCAATGGAAGCAATAACAAGTACTTCTGCACCTTTTACGATCATGTTTTCAATTTGTTCAATTTGTGTATCTACGTCATCTTCTGCATATTGCAAATCTGTCTCATAACCTAATGCTTCTAATTGCTCTACCATATTATCCCCATCATCAACCCAACGCTGAGAAGATTTCGTTGGCATCGCCACACCGATTAGACCACCATCTGCCGACTCTTCACCACCCGAGTTTCCATCTGTCGTATCATTACTACCACAAGCAGCTAAAAATAAAATAAGACTAAAGAAAATTGCTAACATACTAGCCTTTTTCATCATTGTAACCCCTTCCATTTTTATATTTACTTATCTTGCCCGCTTATAAATGTAGCACATTTCTATTTGTAATCCTTTACAAATTTCTAAACAGTTTTTATAAAAATTTAATTTACCTCTAAACATGAGCTCTCCTTTCTTCCCACAGCAATATCTTCCCATCGAAGTAGCTTCCTGGATGATATACGCTCTTTTAGTCTTCTGGCTAACAAAAAAAGCGAAGACATTGGAAGGTTTACCATGTCTTCGTTCCGTTACTTATCTGTATACAATTTTGCCTAAACTGCTTTGGGGGCATTCCTGTCAATTTTCTAAAAGCTGTGCTGAAATAATGTTGGGAATCATATCCTACTCGTTCAGCTATTTCCCTAATACTGAGATCTGTTGTTTTCAATAATTTTTCTGCGGCCTGCACACGTATCTGTGTAACTATTTTTACATAAGAAACTCCCACTTCCTGCTTAATCATTTTGCTCAGATAAACAGATGAAACATGAAGAGATTCCGCAATACGTTCCAATGTTAGTTGAGAATCATCATAATGGTTACGAATATGCTGTATCGATTGTTTAACTAGGGGAGAAAGCTGCATATATTTATTTATTTCTTGCTTTGTTGCACCATATACAGATGGAACATCCCCAGATTCCAGCTCGACTTGCCTAGCATATACATGTAACGACCATTCTTTTTCTATCAATCCTTCTAAATGTAACGCTAAATCAGTTGAAGTTTGATCCCAAACGAAAATGGAAATCCAATTGGTATCTTCCATAAATATAGCACTCACATACTTATCCACCGCTTTTTCCAATAATTGTCTTATTAATTCCGCTTGTTGCTTGTCTCTTTGTTCATCAAATAAATGAAAACCCGGCTCGTCATCTAGCCATTTTATCATAATAAGTGATACAGGTTCTGTAGGAGGCAGTCCAAGAAATTGTAACTGATCTTTTACCTCCTCATCATCTAGCATATCCTCCATCCAATCAAGGAAAAAACGATTGCTCAATTGCTGGCGATTCTTCTTCATCTGCCTAGAGGCTTGTTGCCAATATTGGTCTTCTTTTCTTTCTTGTTCTAATTGCATTTTTACCTCTGTTAGAATACTTATTAGTTGAGTAGGGTTTATTGGCTTCAGTAAGTAATCCTTCACCTGCAAGCGAATTGCCTCTTGAGCATATTGAAAATCGTCATACCCGGATATTACTATCATGCGACAATCTGGTAATTCCCCTTTGATTTGCTTCATAGCTGCGATACCATTCATGATTGGCATATTTAAATCAATCAAAAGTACATCAATTTTATGTTTGATTGCTAATTCAACAGCTTCTTCCCCATCTTCAGACTCTGCAACAACTTCCATATTGTAATCCTCCCAGTTAACGGAGGACCTTATCCCTTCTCGTATGATATACTCATCATCTGCTATCAACACTTTCCAGGTTTTCATTTCCATTACTTCCCCCTTTCATGATTATTTACTTCGATAATCGGCAATACGATTGTAACAGTTGTCCCGATGTCTACCTGACTATCTATCGATATACCATAATTTTCTCCATGTGTTAATTGAATTCTTGCTTGAACATTCAACAGCCCGTAACCTTTTTTATTCCTTGTTACTTCCGGATTCTCCGTTCTGTCAACAGCCTCTCTCAAGGCTGTTCTTATCTCATCCAGTTGTTCTGTAGACATACCTTTTCCATCATCTACAATTTGAATTAGCAAGTTAGATTGCCAGTGTTTAGCTTCTATTTTTATATGCCCCGTTCCTCGCCGTTCTTTAATTCCGTGATAGATAGCATTTTCAACAATTGGCTGCAGGATAAATTTTAATACTGATTTGTTTTTAATAGATCGATCCACACTCATTTCATAATGGAGCTTTTCGCGATATCTTGTTTTTTGGATTGTCAAATAGCTTTCAATATGCTCGATTTCTTCAGCCAATGAAATGATATCACGCCCCTTATTCAATCCTATGCGAAATAGTTTAGCTAATGATTCCACTACTTCTGCCACATCGTCTGCTTTTTGTTTTCTTGCCATCCATTGTATAGTATCAAGTGTATTGTAGAGAAAGTGGGGATTAATATTTGCCTGTAAACTACGAAACTCTGCATCTCTTTTCTGTCTCTCCTGTCTTTCCGTTAAACGCATTAAGTCATTAATTTTCGTTAACATAGTATTAAAACTTCTACCTAGTAATCCTATCTCGTCAAATCGTCGCTTACCTTTGTACCTAACCTTAAAATCTCCTCCCTCTGCTCTCTTCATAAAAGATACTAATTGCACGATCGGCTTCGAAATGGAATGAGATAGAAAATAAGATACTGGAATTCCAAATAACATTATAATAAATATAAATACCACTAAGTAAAAATTAATTTCTTGTAATCCGTAGGCCGTTTCTTCCGCAGGGAAAACGCCAACCGTCACCCAATTGGTAAATGGGGACCATTGATAAATAAATTGAATTTTCTCGCCATTGATCGTTTTAGAAAAGTCTCCAGATTGTTGCTCATTCATCCAATTCAATGGTAGATCGTGTACAATAGGTTGGTTCGGTTGATAAATGTGTTGACCGGTATCATCAAGCACCATTAAATAGCCACTTTTCCCCAATGTCACGTCCTTTACCGTTTCAGCGATTACTCTTAGTTTCAAATCGATTAATATCACACCGTGAACTTGCTCTGTAAAAGGGTCTACTACCGCTCTTACAACAGTGACAACGTCATCATTAGTATAATCTACGATAGAATGCAGTCTTCTTCCATCAGGTCGGCCAACAATCTTAAATATACCATTATTTTCAACAGCTTCTTGGTACCAGCTTTCTTGTGTTAAAGGCATAATAGATGGTGCATATAATTCATTACTGACATAATCACCTGTGTCATTAACTACCATAATCCCAGCTACTTCAGGAGATACAGTTGTGAAATTACGTAAATATCGCTGTATCTCATATTTATTGTCGGATAAGGCATTAGGCTCCCATTCATCCCTTGCCAAAAATTCCTCCACAGCTACGTTATTTGCAATCATATAGCTATAGCTTTGTAGATTATTAATGTAAAACTCTAAAGATTCGTTTACTTTATCAATTAATTGTAATGTATTATCATTCACTTGCTCTTCTATGACTCTTTCAATCGTCCAACCGATTAACAAAGCCAAACAAAAAATCGGGAATATACTTATCAACAAAAAATGGGAAATTAATTTGTAGCGAATTGGAATATTATTAATTTGCATCCAGCGTTTCACCAGGCATCCATCCATTCTTTAATCAGCAGAGTAATAATCAGTAACATTGTCTTTTGTTACCACCTTAATACCTGTATCCACATATCGTGGTAAATTGGTTTCTCCTTCTAAGTCACCTGCTAAATTATGTTGAAGGTGAAAGAGAAACAGTAATGACCAATACCCCATTTCCCAGGTACCCTGTGCCATTGTTGCTGATATCACTCCTTCCTCAATCATATCCAACGTTCCCTTATCTGTATCAAAGCTAATGATATGGAGTTCCCCTTTCTTCTGTTGATCTAATACGGCTTTAGCAATTCCAACACCACCGTTTGCCTCAGACGCAAAAATACCTTCCATATCTGGGTAAGTCCTCATTAACTCTTCAGAAGCTTCCTTAGAAATCATCTGATCACCACGGCCATCTTTAATATCAACTACTGTCATATCAGGGTACTCCTCCTCAATTGTTTCCTGAAAGCCTTGTGTCCGTTCTTGGTGATTGAGTTGATTCGGATGGGTTATTATTCCCACTTTACCTGATTTGTTCAATAAATCTGCCATTTTGTGCGCTGCCGTAACACCTGCATAATAATTATCCGTTCCTAAAAAAGCATATGCTTTACTATCCGGTGCATCGGCGTCAAACATTACTACGGGAATTCCGGCATCAACCGCTTGATTAATTACTGGATTTAATGCTTCTGGATCCATAGTTGAAACAGCAATTCCCGAAGGATTTTTTGCAATTACTTGTTCCAGGACAGTTATCTCTTCATTCACATCATATTGTGCTGCTCCACGATATTCTACCGTCACATTAAGCGCCTCTGCTGCATCCTCGAAGCCTTTTAACGGCCGTTTCCAATAATCAATACCAGCCTGAAAGGTCACCATCACATATGTTTCATCAATCGTACCGATCAATTCATGTTCAGACCATTCATTACTGGTCGTTTCATTCGTTTGATATTGGTAGACATATAATACAAACAGTCCAATTAATACAATGTATACAATCAACAGCTTTTTCATTTGTAACCCCTTTCATTTTTTGACTAAGGTTTTTCAGAGTGAAGGACAAGGTGGTATATCCGTTGCTCTCTGTCCCACATTCCATTGTACGAAAATTATCTAAAAATAATACTGCACAGAAGACAAATGTGAGATCTCTCAACTTGCACATAAGTTTTTGAAAAAAATCTCCTTTTTGAGTAAGTATAATAAAAGCACCCTATGCAGGCAATCTTATGTATGCAACCTACATAGGGTATTTATGCTGACTTCTCCTATTTTCCTTTTCGCCTCGAAAGAGCAGGTTCTTCAAAAGAAGAGCATGCTGCCAGTATAGCAATAGCTTGATACTTTCATGTTGCTAATTGATAATGCAGGAGTATTATACTACATTTATAAAATCGACGGTAACATTTCCATTACTTTACTTATGAGCTATCATAATATCCAGGTCAATTGTAACGGAATCAAGCGATTGTTTCCTCTCTTTTTCCCATGTTAACGGCGTCATCTTCCACAGTTCTCCAACAACGTCCTCAGGTACTTCCCATTGATATTGGCTAGTACGAATTTCGATGTTCTCGAAATGCCGTTTAAAATGATCGATCACTTTAGTATTCGAGTATGGTTGTTGTTCCTCTTTCATAATCTGTGCTCGTATCTCTTTTAAATAGCCACTGTTAGGTATTACTTTTATGAGGTAGCCGTCTGTATGTAAAAGTCTTTTAAATTCTTGATAATTTGCAGGAGATAATATATTTAATAGCACATCAAATTGACCAGATTGAAAGGGACTTTTGGCTAAGTCCGCAACCGTCCAAATTAGTCCTGGGTGATATTTAGCAGCTGTTATAATCCCATCCTTCGCAATATCCATCCCAATACCAGTCGTAGTATGATTAGCTTGCTGCGTTATTTTTTGTAAATGCGATCCTTCTCCACATCCTAGATCAAGGATATGTACATGACGTTGTTCCAGTGAATCAATTATTTCAGCAATATGTTGATGTAATTTATCATACATACCGCTCTGGATAACTTTATATCTCGCTTCGAAAAGCTGTTTATTATATTCTCTTGGCGATGACTTTGTATAAAAGTTGACATAACCTTTTTTCGCTAAATCAAATTGGTGTTGGGATTCACAAATAACGGATGTTTCCTTTACGCTTATATCTTCTTTACAAATTGGGCAACAAAAAAGGGATTTATTCTGTTCCAACAGTTGTGCTGCTTGCTCGATTTTCCTCATAATTGCACTCCACTTTTTCTTTTCATCATATCTTGCACAGTTATTGATTGCAAATTCACTATTTACTTGTTAAGACCCTAAGTAAATAGAAAAAGGCTTGTAGAGGAATACAAGCCTTTTTCTTTATTCAGATATGTTTGCCTGTTACTATCAAACCCTGCTTAGGGACGCTTCGACAATAGGGCGCTAATAATAACGGTAAGGAATTCATATTAATCTAAGTATTCCTTCTCCATCTTCTTCGTACTTCTTACGGTATCAATATGACGAACCATTCCTTCGATTTCATCTCGTTTATCTTCTAGAAATGGTGGCAACGATAATTTCTCTCCCAATGTTTCGTACGGTTCGTCACCCATAAATCCTGGTCCATCTGTTGCTAATTCAAACAAAATCTGCGGTGCCACTCTCGTATATAATGATTTGAAGAAAAAGCGATCAACATAACCCGATGTCTGAAAACCAAAGCGACGGTAATGTTCATCCCATTGGTGTAACGTATCAAGGTCTTCAATTCGAAAAGCAGCATGATGGACCGTACCATACCCTTGGCGAGCGATTGGCAGTACTACGTTTTCTTCCACAATTACTTGTGCACCATTTCCACCCTCGCCAACTTCGAATAAATGATAGGATCCGTCCTGATCCATTTCGGTAAACAGCATAACCTTTTCCATTACTTGCTTAAAATATTTAAAATCTTGGATCCTTATAAAAATCGGGCCTAAACCGGTTATCGCATATTCTAATGGAATCGGACCATCCTGCCACGGAGTCCCAGAAGCAACTCCTTCATTATGTTCGTCTGAAATCAATTGGTATTGTTGATCATCAAAATCAACAAAATTAATTACTTTTTTCCCAAATTGTTCCTTGATTCCATCATGTTTCACCTCTAAACGATCAAACCGCTTCACCCAATAATTGAGGGCAGCATCAGTCGGGACACGAAAGGCTGTACGGTAAATTTCATTCGTACCATGTGAGCCCTTAGGAATTCCTGGAAAATCAAAGAAGGTCATATCTGTACCAGGACTACCTTTATCATCTGCAAAAAACAGGTGGTATGTTTGGATGTCATCCTGATTAACAGTTTTCTTTATTAATCTCATTCCTAATACATAGGTAAAAAATTTATAGTTCTCTTCTGCACTGCTTGTTATAGCTGTTACGTGATGGATACCTTTTAATTCGTTCATATAAAATCATCTCCTGTAAGTAGCTAGCTATTTGTTTCGAATTCGAGATAAATATAACAAAAACATCAGCAATAATCAATTATAAATACTTTTGTTATTTTAGGATAACATGTATTTCTTATACTCTGTATCTCAAAGCATTCTATTCATCAAAAAGATGATGACACCAAGGTCATCATCTCTTCCACCAATCATCAAACACAGTTACAGGTTCCTCTCGCTTATGACGTGTTTTTACAAACCAGTTTTCAATTGTTTCTGCCTCCTTATCGGAGACTTGTTTTCCTTCTAAATAGTCATCAATCGCATCATACGAAACACCTAGTGCTTCTTCATCCGGTAATTGCGGGCGATCACTTTCTAAATCTGCGGTTGGTGCTTTTTGATATAGATGTTCCGGACACCCTAGCATTTTAAGAATCAATTTTCCTTGACGCTTGTTTAAACGGTATAAAGGTAAAATATCGGCTGCTCCATCACCATACTTGGTAAAGAAACCCGTAACCGCTTCTGCAGCATGATCAGTACCTACAACCACACCATTACATGCAGCAGCAATATCATATTGCACCTTCATTCGTTCACGAGCTTTTGTATTCCCTTTGACAAACTCACTAATTTCACCGATTTCTTGCGCAACCGCAGCCTCACTGGCATCAACAGCAGCTTTTATATTAACTCGAACAACCCGACTCGGTTTAATAAAATCTAACGCCAACAGACAATCCTCTTCATCTGCTTGTTCCCCATACGGTAAACGTACCGCGATAAATTCATATTTATTTTCACCTAATTCGTCATTTAACTCATTTATCGCTGTTTGACAGATGTATCCTGCTAACGTTGAATCTTGACCACCGGAAATCCCTAATACTGCGCTTCTCAGAAAAGAATGCTTCACTAAATATCCTTTAACAAAATCTACACTACGACGGAATTCTTCTTGAGGGTCAATCTCCGGTTGTACTTTCAGTGTTTCAATAATCTCCTTCTGTAATAAATGCATCAATATGGTCCCCTTTCTATTATTCAACCTTCTGCTTTACTTTTGCCTTCACATCACGGATTAAATTCATTTTATTCTCCCAGCAAGCTTCACTTAAATCAACCGGGTACTCTTCCGGCTTCATGGTCCGTTTGTATTCTTCCCATAACAGTTCCATATTGCTAATCGTATAGTTCTGGACCTCTTCCAATGAGGGACTTTGATACTTAATTTCTCCATCCACCACGACATCTTCATGTAGATTGACAGCTGTAAAATTGGTAACAAACTTACTAATATAGGTATGCACTGGATGGAACATCTTCAAACGTTTTTCTGCTTGTGGATTCTCATCCTCTAATGCGATATAATCCCCTTCTGAGCGCCCATTCTCATTATTAATGATTCGATAAACTTTTTTGCTTCCTGGTGTTGTAACTTTTTCTGGATTAGCTGAAATCTTGATTGTGTCGACCATTTTTCCATTTTCTTCAATAGCCACTAATTTATATACACCGCCTAATGCTGCTTGATCATAAGCAGTAATTAGCTTTGTCCCAATTCCATAAATATCAATTTTTGCACCCTGAGCTTGTAGGTTTAAAATTGTATATTCATCTAAATCGTTGGAAGCAATAATTTTTGCATCAGGAAAACCGGCATCATCCAACATTTTTCTCGCTTTCTTCGATAAATAGGCCATATCCCCACTATCTAAACGAATGCCTTGAAAATTAATTTTTTCTCCAAACTCTTTCGCCACACGGATAGCATTCGGGACACCAGAACGCAATGTATCATATGTATCAACAAGAAAGACACAGTTTTTATGTGTACTAGCATATTTTTTAAATGCGGTATAATCATCTCGATAAGCTTGTACCATCGCATGTGCGTGGGTTCCGGCGATCGGTATTCCAAAAAGCTTCCCAGCCCGAACATTACTTGTCGCTGAAAAACCACCAATATACGCCGCTCTTGTTCCCCAGATGGCTGCATCCATCTCATGTGCTCGTCTCGTTCCAAATTCCATCACTGTACTATCACCGACAACATATTTAATTCGGGCAGCTTTCGTAGCTATTAATGTTTGGTAATTCACAATGTTAAGTAAGGGTGTTTCAATTAACTGTGCTTCTGCCAGTGGAGCTTCAATCCGCATTAACGGTTCATTAGCAAAAACCACTTCCCCTTCCTTCATCGAGCGTATCGTACCTGAAAATTTCATGTTCCGAAGATAATTTAGAAAGTCCTCTTCGTATCCGCCAATTTCTTTTAAATAGCTTAAATCACTTTCCGTAAATCCAAAATTCTCAATAAAATCTAACACACGATCTAATCCGGCAAAAACAGCATATCCGTTGTCAAAAGGAAGCTTACGAAAATATAGTTCAAAGATTGCCTTCTGATTTGCTTTCCCATCACGCCAGTAAGTTTCTGCCATATTGACTTGATATAGGTCAGTATGCAGCATCAAGCTATCGTCTTCATATGTCATCGTTGTTCTCCTCCAAATCCAGTTAATTATGCCTTCAAAGTATGTTCAATCCTTCACTCTTATATGCAACAGATCCAAAAGTTGGAAGGGGTTTATTCCCATCGGTATGATACTCTAACCATAGTTTAAACTTTAAAAACGCTTCTGTAAAAAAGAATACTTATATCCATTACAACTTTATCGTATATGGTTTGTCCTCAACCACTATATTGCTGTACCAACCTATTTAACTGTTAATTATAACAAAACAATGGGCAAATGTCAGAAAAATTTAACAAAAGGGTCCTATCTGGTATGATGGAGAAAATAAGTCAAATGACTGAAGTAAATGGCGAGATGGAGATAGGGTTTCTCTGTTAAAGTTGCAACTAATAGGAAGGAAAACAACGCTTTGATAATTTATCTACAATGTTAGTATGTTTTTTACTAATAATCCGCTATACTAGTAATAGTTATTGAGTAGTTATTTCATAAAAGGTAGGAATCGTGAATGTCGGAACAAAATGAAAATATTACGAGAATCGAACTAGACGGAAAAGAATACATATTAATTGGAACAGCTCACGTATCTAAGCAAAGCGCAGAGCAGGTTAAACAGGTGATTGAACAGGAGCAGCCTGATGCTATCTGTGTAGAATTGGACAAGCAACGTTATGAGTCGATCGTTAACGGAAACTCTTGGCGTGATATGGATATATTCCAAGTAATTAAAGAGAAGAAAGCAACTTTATTACTAATGAATCTTGCTATCTCCTCTTTTCAGAAACGAATGGCAAAACAGTTCGGAATCAAGCCTGGACAGGAGATGATTCAGGGAATTGAGTCTGCCGATGAACTAGGTGCTGAATTAGTATTAGCAGACCGAAATATCCAGATCACCTTTGCACGAATATGGCGTAGCATTGGCATTAAAGGCAAAATGATGCTTTTGACACAAGTATTAGGTGGGGTGTTCTCTAAAGAATCCATTTCAGAAGAAGAACTAGAAAAAATGAAAACACAAGACTCGATTGACAGTGTACTTAGGGAATTCTCAGAAGCTTTCCCACGGTTAAAGAAACCATTAATTGATGAGCGAGACCAATATTTAGCACAGAAAATTAAAAAAGCACCTGGAAAGAAAATTGTAGCGGTCTTAGGAGCAGCTCATGTTCCGGGAATCACTCGAGAAATTCAAAAAGAACAGGATTTGAATAAATTAACCAAACTCCCTCCAAAATCAAAAGCACCTAAGATTATCGGCTGGTCAATCCCCTTTATTGTTATTGCGTTGATCGCATATACCTTTTGGGCTAATCCTGTAGCAGGTTGGCAGCAAGTAATGAGCTGGTTAATTTGGAATGGCGGCTTTTCCGCATTAGGGGTAGCTTTAGCATTTGGGCATCCTTTAGCCATTCTAACTGCATTAGTAGCTGCACCAATTACTTCACTGAACCCATTAATAGCTGCTGGTTGGTTTGCAGGTTTTGTTCAAGCCTTAGTAAAGAAGCCACATGTATCCGACTTTGAGGCATTATCGGACGATGTTCACACTGTAAAAGGGTTCTGGCAGAATAAGGTTACCAGAATACTTCTCATTATTGTGTTTGCCAATCTCGGTAGTACGCTAGGTACCATTATTGCTGGTACAGATATTGTAAGGCTATTTATTAACAATTTATAAATAGCCTCCTATCATCCATTTATACTATCTTTTATAGGAAAAAAGGACTTTTCTTAGTGAAAAGTCCAATTTTTTCACTAAATTTAGAACATATGTTCGATTTTGTGGTATACTATAGACAACCCTCTCGTTAGAGAAAGGGGGTGGCGAATATGGAAGTGGCACTGACCATTATTGCTTTAGTTGTTAGTTTCGCGGTTGCTTGCGTAAATCTAACGACGGCGATAATCAACTTTAAAAGGCATAAGAAAAAGGACCATCGCTCTGCCAAGCGACGATCCGATTAAAAGCCACACGAGTGTGAGGATTATTCCTCGCACTCACTCCATATTCTATTTTTATTATACAAGAATTATGTATGGTATGTAAACGAATTTCAATTGGATTCTTTTTATTTTCATTTCCGCTACTACTATCTCCTAACACTCTTTACCGCTTCTTATCAACCTTTTCGAAATTTGTCATATATGCAATAAATAAGTAACAAATTGTTATATTTCCCTTGTTTCACAAACTTGTCAATAGCACATTTAGATTATTTTTTTCTAGTATTGCCATTTTTTTCTTATTTGCATTTTTATAAAATGGCTTGATTAAACCATTTAAATTTCTATCAAAACATTTGTAAATATATACCAAAATTATTACAAAATTCTCATGCTATGATAAATGCGTACTAAAAAACAAGGAGTGAATTACTTTATGGTAAAGAAATTATCGATGACGCTTCTATTAATTGGAGCATTTGTCATGACAACAGGATTTTCATCAAATTCTACATTATCTGCCAAACATCATGTTGTGCAGAGTAATGGTATGCAATTTGTCGCTGCAGAAAAATTCTCCGAATCTACTATTCAGGAGTTAATAGATAAATGTTTAGGTAATATTCAAGTGGAGAAAGAGCCTGAAAAGAACAACAACGAAAAAGAAAAAGAACAACCAAAACAGGAAGAACCATCTACTGAAGAAACAGAAACTAATGAAGAACAAGAGCAACCTGAACAAGAAAACAAGGATGAAAACGAAGCAGCTGAGGACACAGAACAAACAAATACTAACGAAAACGAAGAACAAGTAGAAGAACCAGTTGAACAGGAAGAGACAGAAACTGAAGAATCTACTAACGAAAATAATTCACAAGAACAGACAGAAGAACAAGCAAATGAACAAGCTGAAGAAACTACTCAAGCTTCTGATATTAATGAATTTGAAGAACAAGTGGTTGCTTTAACAAATGAGGAACGTCAAAAGCATGGTCTATCAGATCTTGAAATTGATACAGAGCTAAGCAAAGTAGCTAGACAGAAATCAGAGGATATGGCAACAAATGGATATTTCAGCCATAACAGTCCAACATATGGATCTCCTTTTGATATGATTCAGCAATCAGGAATCAGTTACCGTACTGCAGGTGAAAATATCGCAAAAGGTCAGCGTTCACCTGAAGAAGTTGTAAATGCTTGGATGAACAGTGATGGCCACCGCGCAAACATTCTAAATGAAAACTTTACACACATCGGTGTTGGCTATGTAGAACAAGGAAATCACTGGACACAGCAATTTATCGGCAAATAACCTGAACTTCTATGCTTTTCTTCTTTAGATGCAGGTAATTGACGAGAGAAACCACCAAGGGATCATGATCCCTTGGTGGTTTTTTATGCTTTTTTTTTGCTAAAAAGCATCCCTACTATATAGAAAACAGCTCCATTGGATAACGAATTATTCCACCAAGTAAAATTATCTTAAGAAATGCTCAGAAAATCGATTTGGTTTATATCAAAAATATGTGTGCCCGTTTAAGGACGCACATTTCTTGTTTGCAAAATATATTCCATTATCTCATGAAGTTCAAGCCGTTTTACGTGAGTAATCGTGACCTCTTTCCTAGCCAATTCTTTTTCTAGTTCTAGCAATTGATTCGTCACCATTTGGGGTGGTTCTTCCTCTATCAACAACACCCTTGCATCGTTTTTTAAATCAGATGGCAAGTGGGACAACCATATTCTTGCCCATCGATGTTGCACCTCATCCTTTTCAAACATACCTTTTATTTCACCATTATCTAACAGGCAAATGTAATCACATAGTTGCTTGACTTCTTCCTGCATATGAGTAGCGATAATAATTGTATGGTCATCCTGTTCCATAAACTTTAATAAGTCCTCTCTCATGCGTTGCTGAGAAATGATATCTACATTAACTGTCGGCTCATCTAGTAGTAATAGCTTCGGATGATGAGCTATGGCTAAAATAAGCTCTATCTTTTTTCTTGTACCATCCGAACAATGAGCGATTTTCTCATCTCTATTTATGTCATATCTATTGATCAATCTTTCGTAATATGCTTGATCCCAATTGGTGTACCATCGACCCACAAGCTCTGCCAGCTCATCAACTGTTAATTGGTTAAAAGCCTCATACAACCTGCTTCCAGCATATCCAATATGATCTTTAACCTGCACTTCATGCTCATTGACATCCATTCCGAAAAGTGTGACGTTGCCATTCAGCGGCTGACGTAGTCTCATAATTGTTTGGAATAATGTACTTTTTCCAGAGCCATTCGGTCCTATAATAGCGACTACCGTACCTTCCATTATTTTCAGATCAAGGGGGCCCAACTTAAAATTTTTATATTTTTTTTCAAGCGATTGTATGTCAACGACTGGATTCATTTTCGCTCTTCTCCTTTCTCTAAGTCATCAAAGACTTTATCACTTATCTCCTGTAGCTGCTTAAGCGAATAACCCAACAATTTACTTTCCTTTATCGCTTTTTTAATAGTTGAATAAACGATCTCCTCTTTGATTTCGATCTGAGTATTCGGTTCTAAAGATTTTACAAAAGTCCCTTTTCCTTGGACCGTTTCAATAAAACCACTATTCTCCAGGTTTTGGTAAGCTCTTCTAGTTGTAATGACACTACAATTCAGATCATGTGATAGTACTCGAATGGAAGGAAGTGCAGTACCTGCGTGTAGCTGCCCACTTACAATTAATCTTTTAATTTGTAGTTCAATCTGATAGTAAATAGGCTCCTTACTATCTTCTGATACTACGATCGGTAACTTCATCACTTTCACCTTCCATTTACAGATAGTTTCTTTGAGCGAGTCTTTTATTTAATAATTTTGCGATTATTAGAACTACCAATATACTACAGATAAGGGAAACTATCGCTGGAGTAACAGGATATTTTGAAATAAGCAAGATGGTCGCTTCTACCACACCCACTCCCCAGATTAGATAGAGAAGTAGCAGCAAAATGATTAAGCACACCGCATTGATAAAGGAATAAATATATAACACTTTTCCATTTGTACCAGATTCTACATACATATTCAGACTACCTAATACTAAAGCATAACCAACCCAAAATAATATGAAAAAGAAAAAATGATCATATCCAAAATAATCAAAAAAGGTAGCTGGTATAGCGAGAAAAATCGTTAAATAAAATGCTATCGTAAATAATAAAAATACGGAAAGCATAAAGAAGATTCGACTAGCTGTTAACGTTTTGGTCGAAACAGGTAATATACGGTAAACAGCTAATCTCTTACTAAACGGGTCTTCTTTCATTGTTCGGAAACTTATATATGGTCCCCACATAAACAATGCTGAAAAGGAAGGGGTAAGACCGAGAAAAATGAAGTCAGTAATCATGCTATCTATATAGAATGTTCGATTCTCAAAGGTAATTCTATTTGCATAAATCTCTGAACTGTCAAATATGTTGAGAACCATTGAATAAATGGTGGGAGTAGCTAAAAATGCAATAAAAATCGTAACAAGCAAAGTGAGGATAACACCTGGCACTTGCAGCTTTAGTTCTTTCGTTGCTATCCACCAAGAATCTTTCCACATACCATTTTCCGCCCTTCATTATTGCTCTTCAAAAAATTGTTCGATAAACGGATTTTCTACATTCATAAATTCAAATCCTAATGCTGCTAGTATTCCCAATAATAAACTCCAACCAACAACACTTATCGTTATCCATATTGTTACCTGTTTCTTTGTACCTCCAAAAACTAAACTTAAAAATGCACTGAGATGACTACCAATCAAGAATGGTCCGATTAATGTTAACCCTGGAAGGCCATATTTTTTCCAAAGTTGTTCGGCTCTCGCTGTCCTTTTTCCTGATTTCCCTGCTTCCTCATTCTTTTTCTTTCTCCATTGCTTTATTTTGTTAATGAATACAATAACAAAATATACGGTTAAAAGGTTACCCAATACTGCCAATATAAAGGTCGGCACAATAGATAAGCCTGCCACGACAGCAATTGGGGTAAGAAAAATAGCCTCAACAAATGGTAAAGCTGCCAGCAAAAACACAAGAATATACGCCCAAATAAATTCCATGAATTCCATTTTATCACCTCTAATTGTTATAGTGTTTATATCTATATATACAGTATAACAATTTTTTATTTCAAGTCAAGGGGAACTGATCTATTTTGATCTAGCGTATAAAAATACTGGTGCATACTTCCCTTTACCTAAGGGTATACATTGTTTACATGAAGTTGATTATATTGCGCATGGTAAGGTTAAGCTGATAAAGAAATTTCTATATGAAAGGATATGGATGATGAAGAACACAACTGAAGATTCACCTAGCAATATCAATTATCCAAGCCGTAATGTATGGTCTGGTATTTTATTTGGACTTGGTCTCGTTGCCTTTCTTGATGAAGCACTTTTTCACCAACTGTTACATTGGCATCATTTTTATGATAGATCTACGACAAATATTGGCTTAATATCCGATGGTTTATTTCATGCTTTTAGCTGGTTTGCTACTATTGCCGGTTTATTTATATTTGCAGATTTACGGCGTCGCAATGGCTTAATGGTGAGGAAATGGTGGGGTGGTGTTTTACTAGGTGGTGGTGTCTTTCAATTATATGATGGAATTATTCAGCACAAAATAATGCGTATCCATCAAATCCGGTATGTTGAAAATGTCATTGTCTATGATATAGTATGGAACACTATTGCACTGCTAATGATGATTATCGGCATCATCATGATTAGAAAAGGGGGAAGTAAACGTGCATGAACATAGCCAGCACGGACTCCATATATTGTCGGAATATATCCTACTTTTCCCTTTTTTAGTTGGATTGATGGTGTATTTAGTAGCGATGGTGATATCTTACTTTAAACAAAGACCTTGGCCAGTCTATCGGGTATTATGTTGGGTGACCGGTAATGCCTTTGCAATCATGTCCGTTGCTGGGCCATTAGCAGAGCGTGCCCATACAGATTTTATCGTCCACATGTTGGTTCACTTATTTCTAGGAATGATCGCTCCACTACTGATGGTTTTAGCTTCGCCTGTCACACTTATCCTTCGAGCATTACCTGTCCAGCATGCAAAACTTTTGACTCGGTTGCTAAGAGGTAGATTTATTCAAATCATCTCCGATCCTGTGATTGCAACCATCCTCAATATTGGTGGTTTATGGCTTTTATATACAACTAATTTATTCATAGCCATGCATGAGAACATGGTTTTATATATAATCATTCATCTTCATATTTTCTTAGCTGGCTACGTATTTACACTATCAATAATTTATATAGAACCGACACCACATCGGACAAGCTATCTCTATCGTTCAATCGTGGTAGTGCTCGCTCTAGCAGGTCATGGTATTCTCGCTAAATATATTTACGCTAATCCGCCAACCGGAGTTTCTTCTTATGAAGCGGAAATTGGAGGTATGCTCATGTATTATGGAGGAGATCTTGTGGATGTAGTGATCATTTTCATACTTTGCTGGCAATGGTACAAACAAACCCGGCCCAGAGTAACGATGAACATCCCATCTGCTCAGCGTTAGCTCAATTAACAATATATCGTGGATACCTATTATAGAAAAATTCATCGTAATTAACTCTAGATCGCTGTCACTTTAGTGGATTTTCTCTTTTTATCAAAAAGCTGACCTAGGATACCCTATATCCTTAGGTCAGCTTTTAATGTTATTCTAAAAAATACTATGCCAATTCTTCTTGCACTTTTTCCTCTTTTTTCAATTGTTCTTTTGATTTCCACAATTGACCGATCTCTTCTAATGTTTTGTTCTTCGTTTCCGGAACGATTGTCATAACGAAGGTAAAGCAGATAACGTTAATAACAGCGAACATCCAGAAAGTGAAGGCACTTCCCATGTTGTTAATGAGTACTGGTGTGAATTGACCGATTGCCCAGTTAGCACCCCATAAGAAGATAGTAGCAATCCCTACTGCCTTAGCGCGCAAATGGTTTGGGAATATTTCTGGAATCATAATCCAAGGAATTGGTCCCATCGAAATACAGAAGGAAGCAGTAAAACCGGCAATTAATATAATCAATAGTACACCTGCATTTGCTGGTTCAAAAAAGAATACACTTCCGATTAGTAGCATAAATAGCGCCATTAAACTTGAGCCAATTGCCATCAATTTCTTTCTACCAAGCTTATCTATTAAGAAAATTGCTAAAATCGTAAAGACAACTTGCACACTACCAATAATACTTGTTGCTAGAAATTCTGTATTGTTCTCAAAACCTACACTACGGAAAATATCCGGACCATAGTAAGTTACTGCGTTCATTCCGATAACCTGATTAAATAATGCAAGGAAGATCCCTACACCCATCGCCATTCTTAATCCCGGCTTCACAAGCTCTTTAACCGAACTGCTTTGTTCTACTTCAATAGAAGCTTTGATTTCCTTCGCTTCTTTATTCGCAACTTCTTCACCATTGATTCGTTTTAAAATATGAAACGCTTCCTTGTCTTGCCCTTTTTGGATAAGGTATCTTGGACTCTCAGGAATAAAGAATAGCAGGAATAAGAAAATGATCCCTGGAATAGTTCCATAACCTAACATCCAGCGCCAGCCAATTTCTAAACCCCATTCATACGTGCCACTATTTGCTACAAAGTAGTTAATATAAAAAGTAGCACAAATACCTAAAATAGTGAACAACTGATACATTGAACCTAAGCGTCCACGAATTGCTGGTGGTGCACACTCACTAATATAGGTTACCGATAAAGCGGATGCAAAACCGATCCCAAGGCCACCTAAAATACGTGCTAATACCAATGTAGTTACATCTATCGCAAAGGCTGAACCTAATGCGGAAATGATAAAAAAGATAGCTGATACCATCAATAACTTTTTACGACCCCAACGGTCACTTAAAAAGCCAGACAATGCAACCCCTGTTACACCACCAATCATGACACATGAGATAACCCAGCCTTCCATTGCTGGACTTAAATCATATAATTCCTGTAAATATCCGATCGCACCGGAAATAACAGCGGTATCAAAACCATATAGAAGACCTGCCATACCGGCAGCTGATGCTATTAATATAACATACCAAAGTGAATGTTTCTTTTTCATGATAACTCCCCCATTATGATGAATAAATTGATATCGTTTTCTTTTTACTTAGTTATACCCCTTTTTGATCCGCTTTCATTCTGCGTGAAAGGCTTATAACTTGTTGATATATTCAATTTATCATGTATCCACTTTCATGGTAGCGTCATCATCTTCACTTTTTTGTTATTTGCTAGACTTTTTTGTTATGATAAGGTGAAAGGATAATAAAGTTAAAGAAAAAAGCGATCTTCTAGACCGCTTTTTAAGCATGTTGTTTACGATAGTCACTTGGACTAACTCCTGTCTCTTTTTTAAAGACTCTACTGAAATAGTTAGGATCTTTATATCCGATTGTTAACGCAATTTCTTTCAATGATACTCGATCATCTAGTAATAAGTCTTTGGCCTTGGCTATTCTTGTTTGTGTAACATATTCAACAAAGGTAATGTGAAAATGTTCTTTAAATAGCTTACTCAAATAGTATGAGCTTAACCCAACTTCGTCTGCTACTTCCTCTAACGTTATATTTCTCTGATAGTTCGATTCAATATAGTCCTTTGCCTGCAACAGCAAACCGTGTATTCCAGTAGAACGCCAATCACGTACCAGTCTCACCATATTCTGCAAGTGTACCTTTGCTGCTTCTTTTATCTGTGTACTTGTTTCGAACTGATCAAAACTCATTTGCATATCCTGATCAAGCCCGAGTTCATTTGTTATCCTTGTTAACACAATAAAAAAGTTCTCCATCGTCTTTTGGATGATGGACACTTGATAGTTAGCATTTTGAAGTATGGCCTGAAAATAACGATCAAATAAATGAATACCTTGCTGTGCATCTCCTTTTTTGATCGCTTCTAATAACTCTTTTTCTTCCTCAAAATTAATCCGCTTTTTTCTATTTGAAGCCATCTGCTC
Organism: Gracilibacillus sp. HCP3S3_G5_2; assembly: GCF_052063305.1. Taxonomy (NCBI): domain Bacteria; kingdom Bacillati; phylum Bacillota; class Bacilli; order Caryophanales; family Bacillaceae; genus Gracilibacillus; species Gracilibacillus sp. HCP3S3_G5_2. The sequence goes on from NZ_JBQHXU010000009.1 coordinate 107,119, forward strand.
ATTAAAGACTTGATATTTAGCACTACGATGGGACTGCACTTGTTCTAAAGCATACAGCGCTTCTTCATATGAACGGGAGAAGTCCTGCAAATCCGTAAAAATTGTACCGACTCCAACATAAACTTGACAATCATGTAAACCTTGTTGAATTTCCTGTATGGCATCTCTTGCAAACTGATCGAGACTATTGTTTTCAACTTTGACTAATACCGGTACTTGATAGCCTGTCAGTGGTCCCACGTAAGTAGGATGAGGAAGCCTTGACAATCCATTCTTTAAAGTTCGGTACCAATTACTTTTCTTTGCACGATCAGGTGTTGAGGACACCGAATGAAATGAAAATACGGCGGCAAATCCTTTTGTATTCTCGATATCCAACCATTTCGTCCAATCTTCTGTATTAAACTCATGCACATGATCCATCATCAGCGTTAATATAAATTCCATTTCAACCAGTGAACTTGCTTGTTCTAATCGTTTATTCCAGTCTTTTCTTTCTGATAACTCTGCAACCATACGATCATACGCCTCTAACACCTCCGAGACCTTGCTTGGCTTCAACAAATATTCTTTAATGCCAAAATTCATTGCCCGTTTAGCATATTGAAAGGTATCAAACGCAGAAACCATTATACATTTTGTATCAGGTAATTCTTCAAGAATCTTCTCAATTGCTACCAAGCCATCAAATTCAGGCATTTTAATGTCCATAAAAATAATGTCAGGCTGATGAATAGCGGCTAGTTCCACTGCTTCTTTACCATTTTTCGCTTCCGCGATAATTTCAGCATTAGGTCTGTTACGATGGAGCATCATTCGAATTCCTTCACGTTCAATCGCCTCATCGTCTACAAGCATAACTTTGACCATTCTGTCACTCCTTTCTTAGTCTAATCGTTACCTTCGTACCTTTACCGATCTCTGATTCAATCGATACTTCACTCTCTCGATCAAATAACTTCAGACGGTCCATAACATTGCGCATGCCGATACCTGTGGAATGCCCTTTTCTGTTCGTATCATTACTTTCTTCAGCTGTAAGTAAACGGTCAATCGTTTTCTGATCCATTCCTTTGCCATTATCTGTTATTTCTACCCAAACTTTTTCTAACTTTTGATAAATAGCAAGGGTAATCTTGGCCCCCTCCGCCATTTCCTCAATACCATGCATAAAGGCATTCTCGATAATAGGCTGTAACGTCAGACAAGGAATAGGTGCCTGTAAACATTCCTCGTCAATCTGCTCTTGAAAGGTTACCCTGTCACCGAACCTTGTTTTTTGAATAAAGAAATATTCTTTCACAATCTCTACTTCATCCTTTAAAGAAGTTTCCCTGTCCAGACTCCCGATATTATAGCGTAACAAGGCAGAAACAGAAGAAATTAAATCACTGGTTCGCTCTGCCCCCTCGATATAGGATGTTTTAGAAATAGTATTTAATGTGTTAAACAAAAAATGAGGATTAATTTGGTTTTGTAAGCTCTTCAATTCCATTTCCTTTAACAATTGCGTCATACGTGCTTTTTCCTTCATTTCCCGAATTGCCTCCACAATATTCCATTTCATTTGATTAAATGTTTCCGTTAAAATTTTTAATTCATCCTTTTGTGGAACATCAACATCAGCCACTGTATAATTACCCTGTGAGATTTCTTTCGCAGCACTTGTCAAACGCTCAATTGCTCTTGTAATACCATTCGAAAACCACAATGCAAACAAAATACTAAGGATCATGACAGAAACAAAGATGGCTGTTCCCATATTTTTCGTATAATCAACTCGTTGATCTTCCAATTCTATTACATTTTGATAAACGGTTAGTTCTGAATTAATTAGCTCTAGTGTTTTCTCATGAATATAAGTCGCACTATTGTCTGCTTCATTCAGATAATAAGAATATTGCTCAATGTTATCCTGCACGACCCCTTCTGCTGTAAGATCCGTCAATTCCAAAAAGCTTGTTAGTAAATGGACATAATTTTTCTTGTCTATACTATCTTCTGCAGTAGTCACAAACTGTTGCTGCAGCTCTGTTAATCGTTGCTTGTCCCGTTCATAGTACTGCAGGTTTTCTTCTGTTGGTTCATGAACAAAAATTTGCAGTGATTGATACGTCTCATCCGTATTATTGGTAATTTCATTTAATAAATAATAATAATCGGAACTTTCATCATGTAGTTCGACAATTCTTTGTGCACTTTGTTCTCGAATAAAAAATAAGATAATCACTAATAGCAGAATTGCAGCGAAATAAATGAGTAATTTAGTTCGGATCCTAATCATGAAAATCACCTATATTCTCTTTCCTTACTACTGACGCATTTGTATGGTATACATCCTCTATTTCCTGATTATTCAATAAGTCAACCATTAATTCTACACTATTGTGCCCCATTTCATAGGGTTTTTGGCCAATTAATGCATCAATTTTTTCTTGCTCCAATAACGCGATATTGGAAGGCAACGTATCGAAAGCGATCATATAGATGGATTCTTCTACTCCTAATGATTCAGCAGCAGCAACCATACCAATACCATCTAATGCACTCGTTCCATATAAAGCGGTAATGTTAGGGTATTCTGTTAAGATACTGTACGTCTTCTCCTCTGCAATAACTCTCGTAATATTTGATTCCTCAATGGCCACAATATCAATTCCAGGTTCTTGTTCAATAACATCTCTAAACCCTTGTACCCGCAAATCATGATGAGCGTTTTCAAAACTACCAGTGATAATCCCAACAGTGGCTTCACCCCCGGTATCTTCTACTAATGTCTGACCAGCAAGCTTGCCTGCTTCATAATTATCCGTTCCAATATATGTTGACCTCTTACTCTCAGGTGCATCCGTATCTATCGTTATAACCGGAATACCTTGTTCTACTGCTTGATTAATCACAGGTAAAAACTGATCATTCAAAGCTTGTACAATAATACCGTCGACTTTAGATTTGATGGCAATATCCAGCAACTTCAGTTGTTCCTCAGGATTAGAACGTCTAGGTCCTTCGTATTCCACAAATACGTCGTACTTTTCCTCCATATCTTTTGCTCCTTCACCAACTAAACGCCAATAATCATGATCCATTTCTTCCCCTATTAAAGCAAAATGAAAAGTTGGTACCTCTTCTTTTAAGGTCGCATCCGTTATTTTGGATTGATAGGTTTTAGATTGTATATAAAAATATATCGAAAAGCTAACTGCTATCACAAAACAAGAAATAAGGAAAATATTGATTAATTTATTATTTCTCATGTCAACCTCCTGTCATCCCTGATGATACGAATTATCATAGCACACCCATTTTAATACGCAAACCAACACCACTTACGTTTATTTCTACTATATTCGGGAATTGTACTTACATCATTATAGTCCAATGATCGGAGGTAGAAAAGGTGATTGCCAAGGAGCACCAAAAGCTGATGGATGCATTACACATTTGCATGACGAAATGTAACCATTGTTTTAATGCTTGCTTAAAAGAAGAAAAAGTTGAACTGATGACCGAATGTATTCAATTGGACCGTGAATGTGCGGAAATGTGTAATTACCTAAAAACAGCTATTACAAGAAATTCTTCATTTATCAAGGAATTATCTGCTGTCTGTGCTGAAATTTGCCAATCATGTGGAGAAGCATGCAACAAACATCATCAAGTTCATTGTCAACGATGTGCGGAAGCCTGTTTCCAATGTGCTCAAGCATGCAGAGAAATTGCTTAAATAATTTGGCAGAAAGGAGTCATAAAATGCCTTGGGATACGAATGATTATCCTAGTTCTTTGAAAAATTTAGACACTGTTGTCAGAAAAAAAGCTATTGATATTGCCAATGCAATGGTCGATGAAGGATATAAAGAAGGACAAGCTATTCCTATTGCAACCGAACAGGCAAAAGAATGGTATAAAAATGCCTCTCGCAGGGAAATTCACCAAGTTGAACAAATGAGTGATGAAGACTTACGCAGCCGTGGTGAAGATGCTCAAGATAGTCGGCCTGAATTATTGGAAAAAGGAGAGCATGTTCTTCCCCATGATGATGGATGGGCTGTAAAAGCTGAGGATGCAAAACAAGCATCTAACGTTTTCACTACAAAGCAAGAAGCTATTGATCGGGCAAAAGAGATTGCGGCAAATAAAGGGACTACTATCGTTATCCATAAAAAAGATGGATCCATTCAGGCAAAGAAACAATTGTAGCATTGGTTAAATAGGGAGACTGGCTTAAAGGGAACTTCTCTCTCCCTCCATAGCCAGTCTTCTTAATAATCATTTTCGTGCCTCTTCCTTTGTCAAATTCACTAGTTTACCTCCAGGTACCTCTACAACTCGTTCATCGACACTTAACCAAACAGTTTGTACGGACGGATTATAAACAAATTGACTATTTGCTGAGAAATGCAATCTTCTAAAGGCATAGAGATAATCAACGATTTCCATATTCGTAGCATACCAAATATCCTCTCTACCACCTACAAATTCAGAGAACTGCTCGATTAACTCCCAATTATCATCTTGATCAAATTCATAGCTATGGCCCCAAACATAAAACATATATAAGTATTGTTTTTTATATAAGGCAACAAACTCCTCTGCCAGTTGTAAAAGGTTTCGGTTATGATGACAAGTTGGGTTCCATTCGATAAAATCATCTGGCATCCCAAAGTTTCCTGTACTATTAACGGTTCTTGCATATTCAACCCCTAAGTAAGGCAACAATTCTTTAATGAGTGAGTTATAGGAACCATTTGGATAGGATAGTCCCCTTACTGGATAGCCTGTCAGTTCTTCCAGGTTTTTACGGTCTTCCATCACTTCTTCTATTAGCTGCTCTTTTGGAGATCGTGCAATGGTAGGATGTGTGAACGTATGTGCTGACAACTCATGGCCTTGATAGAGGGATGCAATATCTTCTTTTGCTATTCTGCCTCCTGCTCCTAGCAATCCAGCATTCAAGTGAAATGTTCCTTTTATTCCATAATGATTAAAGATATTAACTAAGCGTCGATCTGCTTCTTTTCCATCATCATAGCTCATCGTTAACACTTTGAATTTCCCATTCGGAAAAGCCATCATCACTTTTGGCATTGTCCTCCTCCTCCTCTTTAGTCCAAAACACTATCATTCTATCAAAACGGATATCAAGTGAAATTACATCCGGTCAAAGTGTGTGTCCTTAAACCCACTGGGATATTTTAATCCATACCCAACCATTCGATCCATGCCAATATGTGCTGTCCAAATTAAACTGATCGCTAATAACAAATCATTGACAAGAAAACCGATCAAGACACCGCAAAGTGAAAAGACATAGGTATGAAAAAGATTATAGATAACAGAACCAATTTTGTTATTAATAAGATATCCTAGCATTGAAAGATCTGGTATCAGTAATAATAGTAGCAACATCAGCCAACCAAACGAAAAGTAAAAATATGCATAAAGACTTAACGCCAAAACAACAGCACCTTCTAGATGCAGCAATAATTTATTCATCGTACACCGCCTTATTTCATGATAGTACCATTGTACTCCTAAACAACGTTTCAACGAATTAAATTTATGTAAACATTCTTATGAAAATTATATTCTAATGAAAGAAGAAAGTCTAAAATAAGTGAGCACAGTAATGACAAAGGCTGGACATTAATCCACGAAAAAAAGAAGAAGAGATACATGCCCCTTCTTCTTTCCTGCTTTTGCTTTTATAGCTCTTTGCCATTAGTCTTAATCACCTTTTGATACCAGAAAAATGATTTTTTTCTGCTTCGTTCAAGGGTCCCATTACCTTCATCATCTTTATCCACATAGATGAAGCCATAACGTTTCGACATCTCACCAGTAGAGGCGCTTACTAAATCAATACAACCCCAAGCAGTATATCCCATTAAATCAACACCATCTTCTATTGCTTCTCCCATCGCAACAATATGATCACGTAGATAGTCTATTCGATAATCATCATCGATAGAGCCATCTTCTTCTACAACATCTTTCGCTCCTAGTCCGTTTTCCACCACAAAAAGCGGTACCTGGTAACGATCATATAATTGATTTAAGGCAATTCTTAAACCGGTTGGGTCAATCTCCCAACCCCAGTCACTTGCTTTTAAGAATGGATTTCTTACACCAGCCAAAATGTTACCCTCTGCTTGTTTCTTTCCCCTTTTTTCTTTCTTCTCTGTGCGAGACATGTAGTAACTGAAACCTATATAATCAACGGTATGTTCCTTAATCAGCTCTAAATCGCCTTCTTTTATGTCTAGTTCGATATCGTGTTCTTTAAAGTAGCGAGTCATAAATGCAGGATACTCACCTCGCACCTGTACATCTGCACAATAATAATTAAAGAGACGCTCTTCCTCAAGTGCATGCATGACATTTTCTGGATTCGAATCATAGGGGTAGACTGGTGCATATAAAATCATACAACCAATTTGCGCATCAGGAATTATTTCGTGACAAGCTTTTACGGCTAAGCTACTTGCAACAAATTGATGGTGAAAAGCTTGGAATGTTGGCGTATAATTATCCTCTTCATTTTGGATCGAAAAGCCCAGCCCCATAATCGGCATGATTAAACCACTATTAATTTCATTAAAAGTCATCCAGTATTTCACTTTGTTTTTATAGCGTTCCAAAATCACTCTAGTATAACGCTCGAAGAACGTTACCACTTCTCTACTTCTCCAACCACCATAATTCTTCACTAAATTAACTGGCATTTCATAATGAGAAATCGTTACAACTGGCTCAATATTGTGTTTATGGAGTTCATCAAAGACACGGTCATAAAAGGCTAGTCCTGCTTCACTAGGCTCTGTTTCATTGCCATTCGGAAAGATTCGCGTCCAAGCTATTGACATTCGAAATACTTTAAAACCCATCTCTGCAAACAGCGCAATATCTTCCTTATAGCGATGATAAAAATCAATCGCTTCATGGTTCGGATACGTATACTTCTCTGTATTCACTTCAAAGTTAAATCCAGGTTCTTTTAAAATATCGAGACGCCCTTTTCCACCAGGTAATACATCTGCTATATTTAAACCTTTGTTACCTTCATCGAATCCACCTTCAATTTGATTAGCAGCAGTGGCTCCACCCCAGAGGAAATTTTCCGGAAAATAATAGGTGTTTGTTGTCATGATCTAACCTCCTGTTACATTATGCTACTTTGCATTATAGTTTGGATCTAAATGATGGTAAATATGAATCTTCCTTTCTGTTGAATATAACTGGTTTCGTCACATGTTTCATTGATGTTACAAGGTGTAACACATTTTAGCTTATGTTAAAATAGAGGGGGAATTTTGCTTAAAGAAAGGATTCAACAGAATGTTTACTCATGAGATGATAGCGTCCTTCAATGAATTAGAGCTAGCGTTATATAACTATATATCACAAAATAGAGAAAAAGTGGCTTACATGAGAATACGTGAATTGGCAGATGAAACACATGTATCGACAGCTACGATTTTACGCTTTTGCCGAAAAGTAAACTGTGATGGCTTTTCGGAGTTTAAGGTAAAACTAAAGATCGATTTAGAAGAAAACAAGCGAACGGTTATCAAAAGCCCTCAACAGTCTATTACCGAATTCTTCGAGCGCACGCTAACCGGTGATTTAGAAAAAAATATGCATGCAGCAGCTATGTTAATAGCTGAAGCAGAGAATGTGATTTTCACCGGAATAGGTAGTTCAGGTATATTGGCAGAATATGGAGCAAGGTATTTTTCCAGTATGGGAAAATTCTCTGTCTATATTAAAGATCCACACTATCCGATTCATGCTAAGTTTCGTTATAATAGTGTAGCAATTATCCTGTCAGTGTCAGGTGAGAATCCTTTTACCGTGACTCAGGTTAATCAGCTGAAACAAGAAGGCAGTAAAATCATCAGTATTACTAACAACAAATTATCTACGATAGCAAAAATCTCCGATATCAATCTTGCATATTATGTTACGGAAGAATGGGTCCAGGATTCTAATATCACCACACAAGTACCCGTTGTATATATTTTGGAATCTATTGCAAGAACAATAGATTTTTCAGGAAAAGAGAAGAAATAGTAGCGATGTCTTTTCCAAAGTAAATAGTCAATAATGTTAAACCTAATAACACAAGATTTTCTACTGTACCACCGGTTTTCGTTGTAAATGGAAATCTTACCGTTATGTTCACTGGATAAAGTAATTTTATTCCTTGCTTCGTCATAGAATCTAATAGGAAGTGGCTGATCATCCCAATAAGAACACCCGTAACAAATGAGGTATTACTAGTAATCAGAGATAATATAAATGCCATTAAAAGCAAAAATAATAGACTATGTGTAAAAGTCCGGTGACCAAATAGCGTATTAATCAATTTAGACAGGAGTGGAAATTTTCGGCCAATTTTACTTCCTCCATGACATATGTCTGGTATTATTCCCCCTATAGCTCCTGCAAATATAAACCAAGCAGGATCATAATCTGTAAAAGTGGCCATCACAGTAGTTGCTGCGATCCCACCCATAATATGTGTTTTTCCTGTCATATGTATGTCTCCTTTTTAATGTTACAGATAGTTGTTAAAATGAGGGTATTTATCATACCATATCCATTCTTTTCTATCAAGAATATATGTTCGCTGTTTTTGTATAACTAATTTCACTAACTTTCAAACTAAGCTTATAACAGTATAATGTGAGTGTATTGATCACGTTGATAAGCGAATGTATGACCTACACTTCAAGCTTCATGTTAGCTTAGGGGTAACAGACGTTTACAACCTGATTAGTTTCGCTAATGATGAGTGGGGGACAACCCTCACTCATCATAGTCTCACTATATAGGGAGGATAATCTATGACATTCATCGTTTTTTTCCTGGCAGCTATCATTGTTATTTATGCTGCAATTCAATTAAATAAATATGGAGACGTGATCAATCAAAAATCATCACTAAGCGGAGCAATGGTGGGGACATTTCTAATAGGTGGTGCGACAAGCTTACCAGAGTTAACAACTAGCTTAACTGCTGTATATATTGACAATGCCGATATTGCCGTTGGTAACATGCTAGGAAGCAACGTGTTTAACGTGTTAATTTTAATGTTGTTTGATTTTATTTATCGAAAAAGGAAAGTATTCAACACAGTCGATCCAAAAGCACACATACCGGTAGCGAATACCGGCTTTGTCATGACTGCATTATTAGTTATTGCTATTCTTTGGGACAACTCCCCTAGTTTTTTTAATATCGGCTTCGAGATGTACCTGCTGATGATTCTTTATTTATTTTTCGTGAGAAAGCTCGATAATGAGGAAGAAGATATTGAAGTGATATCTCCATACACTTTAAAACAAGGTATCATTCGTTTTATCCTTGCAGCAATTGTGGTCTTTCTGGCAGGAAGCACACTAACTATTTCAGGTGATGCCATCGCCGAACAAACAGGAATGGACTCCAGTTTTGTCGGTAGTTTTTTGATTGCTGCATCGACCTCTCTACCTGAATTGGTGACAGTACTTGCAGCCTTCCAGATGGCCAAATACTCACTTGCAATCGGCTCTATTTTAGGAAGTAATCTGTTTAATCTACAGCTACTGGTGATCACTGATATTTTCTATCAAAAAGGGCCGATTTTAAATATGACAAGCCTATCCAATGCGATGACCGCATTACTTGGGCTGATAATGATCTTCCTAACGATCTATGCACTACAACGGCCGTTTATCAAACACGGAATCATCTATTTACTGCCAGCAGGAACAACCATTATACTGTATTTTATTGCTACCTATATCATGTTTTAATAATGTTGATAGGACAGAAAGAGGCTTCTTACCTTCATTCTGTCCTATGTCTATACATTTGAATCCATTCATCAACGGTGATTTTTGCAGATAATTCACCAAGCAGTTTAAATGGTATGTTTTTAGGATTAGTAAATCTGATACAGCTCTTCCCCATGTTCAACTTAGTAGTCATATGATGAGGATATTCCCTTTGAAACCAATTCAGCAATTCTTTCTTCGCGTAAATTCCCATATGATAAACAGCGATATGCTTCTTTTGAACTGCAATACTAATAAAAGGGAGTGGTGTGCCTTCTTCGACATGGTAACCTTCTGGAAATGTTGTCAACGGAACAACAAACGAAGGCATACCATACTGCATCTCAAGAGTAAAACCATCAGGTATATTTTCCTTAATCGTATGGTAGAGTTTGATAAACGATTCATGCCATTTTTCCTCTTTATCTTGTAAATATGCTTGGATTATCGCTGTGGACATACTATTCCTCCTTTTTTTCTATTGTAGCATAACGATTTGTTAGTGATTGCTACAAGATCCGCTTCTTACATAATAAGAGGACAGGTTTCAGCCTGCCCTCTGTTATATATAGTATTTTTTCTAATTGAGCACCAAATAACATGTGTAGCTTATTCACTATCAGCTGCTACAGGTTGTTTTTCAGCTTTTGCTTCTGTAAAACTTTCCTTAATTTTCGTTTCATTATTGGCTGCTACATTATCAAGCATCCCTTTCAAATCAACTCCAGATACATCTTTTAACGTTTCAGGTAATTGGCTCATTAATTTGGTAACATAGTTACTCATGCGTGTCGCACCATCGCCTTCACCGTTTCCATTATCCACAACTGTCACCTTGTCAATTGCACGAACTGGTTCAGCAATTTTTCCGGCAAACTCAGGGAGCATTTTGATGATCATCTCGAGGATTGCTGCTTCACCATATTTCTCCATTGCTTCCGCGAGTTTTTCTTTCGCTTCCGCTTCTGCTAGACCTTTTTGACGGATAGCATCGGCTTCTGCTTCCCCATCTAAGCGAATTTGAGCAGCTTCCGCTTCTGCTTGTTTGACACGAGTGACTTTGTCAGCTTCTGCCTTCTGTTCAGCTGCATAACGTTCTGCCTCTGCTTTTTTAGAGATTTCTGCTTCATATTGGCGTTGCTTACGAAGTACTTCTTTTTCGTCAATTTCGATTTGTTTATTTTTCTCTACGAGCTGGATTTGCATTTCTTCGAGTTTGACCTGTTGTTCAGATTTTGCACCCTGCAACTTATAAGCCATATCTGCTTCTGCCTTAGCTGTATCCTGTTCACGCTTATAGGACGCTATTTTCAATTCTTTTTCTTTCGTTGATTCGGCAATTTGTGTTTCACTTAATAATTCTGCACTTTGACTTTCACGCTCTGCTTGTGCTTTTTGAATACGAGCATCTCTCATTGCGTTAGCTTCAGCGATTTGGGCATCTCTTTTTACTTCTGCAATACGTGGCTTCCCTAATGCTTCCAGGTAACCATTCTCGTCTTGAACATCTTTTATCGTAAACGAGACAATTTGTAACCCCATTTTCTTCAAATCTACTGCAGCTTGTGTTTGTACTTCTTGGGCAAAGCGTTCACGATTTCGATAGATCTCTTCTACTGTCATCGTTCCTAAAATTGCTCGCAAGTGGCCTTCTAGTACTTCTTGTGCTTCTTTTCTAAGTTCAGCGTTGTCTTTTCCTAAAAATTGCTCCCCTGCTGTTGCAATTCCTTCTGTTGTGCTTTGCACTTTAATAATCGCTGTTCCATCAGCCATGACGGGAACACCATTTTCCGTATATACATTCGGCGTCGAAATATCAAGACTATGAGAGCGTAAACTGATATTCTCATATTGTTGAAAAATCGGCAGAATAAATGCACCACCACCACGAACGATCTTAATACCTCCGCCATCTTCCGTTTTGTGAACATTCTTATTTCCTAAAAAGCTACCTGTTACGATCATAGCATCATCTGCGCCAACGGTCTTATAACGAGCAGCAAATAAAATCGCAAATGCTAGTATAACCGCAACGACAACACCTATTACAATCAAAAAATCCATTCTTAGCCTCCTAATTTAAATCTCATCAAGTTCTGAAACATATAACACATGCTCTTCGGCTTTAACTACCACAATCTGTTTTCCTTGCTTAATCTCTTTTTGGTCAAAACTTGCCGCTGTTTCACTACGACTCCCACTAGTTAAAGAAATAAATACTTCCCCCATGCCTTGAGCAGGAATTGTTGTAATTACCTCGCCCGCTTTACCTTCTAAGTCCTGAATCGAAATCGAAGTAGAGGATTCAGCATGGGACATTGGAATTACGAGAAAATAATAAATTAGTAAATATGCCCCTATTCCTATTAATATACTAATCAGTAATACATAGAGTTCACTTAAGGAAGAATACTTAGTCAGTAAGACACCTGATCCTCCGACAACAGATAAAGTACCAAAAAGCAGTAATGGATTAAAAAAATCTCCTAAACTATCAAATAAACTATCCAAGATTCCGTCCAAAACATTGCCAAGTAATAGGGAAATAATCGCAACTGCCAAACTCCCCCATAACAGCCACCAATAAATATCTAATACTCCAATATGTACACCCCCTCTTAATATATACGAATCAAATGCTAAAAAGTTTCCATTTATATGGATAAAAGGAGAAATATGCACTATTTCTATGCATATTTCTTGCTATTTTAGCATATTAAGACAATTACAACTATATATCTCCAGTTTTTTCAAGAATTTTGTATAGTTAGCATATAATAGATACGCATGCGAAAAATCATACATTATGTAGGGGAAAAAAGCACGACAAGTAATAAAGCTATTCATAAGAAGAATGGTTATTACCTCTGCCATGTTACAATAGATGAAAAAACAGCTGTGAAAGGTGATTTTTATGAAAAAAGAATTAGATCATATTGGAGTTGCAGTTAGAAATTTGGATGAAAGTATCGATTTTTATTTACATGTATTAGGGGGAGAATTAATCGATCGGTATCGGAGTGAAGCAGCCGGTGTGGAAAGTGAAATTGCTATCATAGATATAGAAGGGGCTCGTACGGAACTATTGATGCCAACTAATAATACCACCTCGCCTATTGCCCGGTTTATCAAACAAAAAGGGAAAGGAGTTCACCATATCGCTTATCATGTAAGTGATTTAGATGTAGCGATCGAAGTTTTAAAGAAGCAAGGAGTTCGTGTAATGGAAAATACCCTAAGAATCAATAAGCATGGTAGACGTTTGATCTACTTAAATCCTGCTGATACAGGAGGAACCATTATTGAATTTTGTGATTATCCGGAGATGAAGGAATAATTTATGCCAGCCACTATAAATGGCTGGCATTTCACTAGATTCCGTCACATTTTTTTACGATAACCCAACATTAAGAAGATACCTAAAATAAGAAGGAAGATGACCATCGTTAATGCAATAACCCATAAGCTGTCTGGCTCTATTGCCCAGCCTAATAACATGATTCCGACTGAAATAACCGGTGACATGATATAATAGGCCTTTGCCTAATATAACCAGCCATAAGGGAAAAGTATTGCTCTTCCGTACGAAGTCGTTAGCCTTCTTCTTCTCCCTTTTGCTCTTCTTGTTGTTTATTTTCTTCCTCTTTCTTCTTCTCTTCTTCTTGTTTTTTACGCTCCTCTTCTTTTCTCTTCTCTTCTTCCTGTTTTTTACGCTCTTCCTCTTTTTTCTTCTCTTCTTCCTGTTTTTTACGCTCTTCTTCTTTTCTCTTCTCTTCTTCCTGCTTTTTACGCTCTTCCTCTTTTTTCTTGTCTTCTTGCTTATTACGTTCTTCTTCTTTTCTCTTCTCTTCTTCTTGCTTATTACGTTCTTCTCTCTTCTCTTCTTCCTTACGTTCTTCTTCTTTTTCCTTTTCTTCGTCATCCTCTGTCGGATACATCTCGATGAAACGAGTGGTACCTTGAAGTCCTACAAATTTAGAATTGAATATGTCTGAACCTCTATGAACAATCCCTTCCGGTTCTTGAAAACGTTGAGAAGGATTCATCAATTCAGCATCCACATCATAAGCTGTATTGGCAATTCGTGCCCAAATTCGTTGTAAACGCGGACTATAATCATTATCAAGCACTAAATTCTCCGGATATCCTAGCCAAACCCCTAGTGTTACATTTGGATTTGTTGCGACAAACCAGTAATCTTTCGCTTCTTGAGATGTACCAGTTTTCCCTGCCCAATCTGCTTGGAATTTTAGCTGACTTGGAATTCCTGCTGCTGTTCCTCCCCCACGTAATACATCCCGTAACATATCAATAATTAAATAGGATGTTTGTGGTGAAAATACATTCACTGTTTCCTTTTCATGTCGATAAATTTCTTCCCCATCATTCGTTTCAATACTTTCAATCAAATAAGATTTTACATAATCCCCGCCATTAGCAAAGGTCGCAAATGCATTCACATTTTGCTCTACTGTAACGTCAATTTGGCCTAAGGGAGCTGACTCTGGCAAGGCATTTTCAAAATAATGAAAACCTAGTTTATCAAATACTTCTTTGGAATAGTCTGCTGGTACTTCTTTAAACGCTCGGATAGCTGGTATGTTTCTTGATTGGGCTAAAGATTGGCGAATTGTTAGCTTACCTTTATAGCTCCCATCAAAATTTTTAATCAGCTGATTATTATCCCGATAAAACTCCTCTGTATCAGGCATAATCGTATCAGGCTGGATGATTCCCAATTCCAATGCTGGAGAATAGGCAATTAATGGTTTCATTGTAGAACCGTTAGGACGTACTGCTTGTGTTGCTAGGTTAAATTGATTATCCGTTTTTCCTTCATCACGTCCACCGATATATGCTAAAATCGCGCCGGTAGAATTATCGAGCAAAACAGCAGCGACTTCTTCTTTATCTATTTTTGTTTCTCCATCTTTTGATACCGTCCGTTCACTACCGAACAATGAATTATCACTTACTGTTTCCTGAAGCGCATCATATAGTTCTTTATCAATAGTTGTATGAATTTTGTAACCATTTTGTCTTAAGGCAGCTGTTGCCTTTAGTTGATATTCTTCTCGTACTTGGTCTCTTTCCTCTTTATCCTCTATCTCACTTAACACAATATCATCTTCAGCAAGCAGCTGATCCCTTAAAATATCTGAAGCACGCTTTAAAATGTCATTTGTTAAGTATTGATACTTATCAAGAGACGTTGGGGTTGGGGATGTTAAGTTTTCTTTTATATCATACGTTAATGCTTCTTGATATTCTTGTTCTGTTATATAACCATTTTTTATCATGTTTGTTAGTACAGTTTTCATTCGGTTTAAGCCCGGATTAATATCTTCCTTTACGGTACCCTCACTTGTAAAAGGTGTATAACCAAATGGACTTTGTGCCAATCCAGCAATAAATGCAGCTTGGGGAATATTCAACTCACTTGCATCCACCCCAAAAATTCCTTGCGCTGCAGCTTGAACACCGCTGATTTGCCGGCCATTGGCGTTTCGACCAAAAGGAGTGACATTTAGATAGGCTTCCAATATTTCTTCTTTATCCATAAATTTTTCCAGACGAAGAGCTAGTAAAATTTCAGTAGCTTTTCTTTCGAAGGATACTTCATTTGTTAGAATTTGTTGTTTAATCAATTGTTGTGTTAATGTACTTCCACCTGTCTGTACACTTGCATTGGTAACTTCTTGTACGCCCGCACGTAAAATCGCTTTGGGAACAATACCCTCATGCTCATAAAAATATTCATCTTCTGTCGAAATCAAGGCATGGATGACATGTTCAGAAACATCCTCTAAATCGATTTCATACCTTTCTAACTCGGTAGGGACTGTCCCTAAATAAATGTTATCAGCAAAATAAATTGCACTTGTTTCCTCATAGCTATAAATAGCATTTCGCAATTCTTCTTCAGAACTTAACGGTTCATCTTTGACAAGTGAAGCAAAATAACCTGCTGCTGTTCCTCCAGCAAAAAGAAAAGATAAAATGATAAAAACGCAGAGAATTAAAACTAATTTATTAACTACAAGGTACGTAATCCTCATATTTCTAGATAATTTTTTCAGGTTACATTTATCAAATACACTTCGAAATTGCTCAGTAAAGGAAGAAAATCTTTTTTTCATTGGAACCTCCTATTTATCAGTATCATGTTAATGTATACTTATAGCCCCTGATAAGTTGCTCGAATTAAAGGGGGGAAGGTCAATTTCCTCTCCATATTCACTATACACTATCTGATAATCTTGTTAATAATCTATCTTTATCACTAGTAATCTAGGATTATTTAAACCTTTTAAACGCGACCGTTCTTATTCCTTCATTGTTTATTCTGAGACGGAATGTACGTTAGCTAGAGAAACACTGGCTCGTAGCTGCCAGTGTTCCCCTCTCATTCGAGTACCTTCCCAATAAATCATGGTTAAATAGTTTTTAGTTTGATCGATTATTATTATATAACAAAAAAAGACTAGTTTGCTATTACTAGCCTTCTTTTTATGTCATTTTTTCATCATTTCATGTGTACTAGCTAAGGGCAATATTTCTGATCGCGTTCTTAACCCTTCCATTAAAAATTCTACCTGTATCATTTAAGATATGGATTGTTTCCATCAAACTTCTACGTCTGAAGATGCGGGCGTTTATTTTCATCTTTGGACATAAAGAAAGTTACTTCCTCAATCCTTTTAGTAAATGCTCCAGAACAACCATTACCTCCTCAATGACCTCTTTCTGATCATGGTGATCAGCTATCCAACGTACCGCTTCATTCATTGCTCCTGATAGACAATGGGTCATTGCCTCAGTTGACATCGACTTAAGTAATCCTTGCTCCTGCATCAGCTGTAATTGTTCTTTCAAGGAATTCATCGAATATTTCTCATCCATTTCCCGGAACGTATCCCATCCTAGAACTGCCGGACCATCAATTAATAGAATTCGCTGATTTTGTGATTGTACTGCGCTTTCCATAAAAGCTCGACAACCTCTGATTAGTTGCTCCCAACTCTCACTACCTTTTGCTGCCTCTGCTTCTACATACTCTCCTACTTCCTGTTGAACTGCTTCAAATACAGCAAGAAATAATCCCTTTTTATTTTGGAAATGATGATATAGTGCTCCTCGTGTTAAATTCGCTTCTGTCACGATTTCTTCCAATGCTACTTTTGCATATCCATACTCTGTGAAATGTTGACGTGCAATTGTTAATAAATGTTGGATCGTCTGCTCTGTTTCTGCTTTCGTTCTTCTCATGCTGCTACACTCCTTACTCTACTTGCTGTAATAATGCTAATGCATGCTCATTCTTTGATTTTATCAGTGTTCTTAAGCCATTTCTCATTATTTTTGAATGTATATCATAATTCTTTTCCATTAATTGACGAAGCCAAATTAAAACTAGCTCAGGTGTTTCCTTCGTTAAATCATTAAGATGGTTGGCAACAGATTTCTGAACATATGGAGAAGTGTCCCCAAGCAAGCTTTCTAGCAAATGTAAATTAACTTCTGGATTATTATTTAATGGTGAAATCTTTTTTGCCCATGGCAGCCTCGGTCTTGTTCCCTCACTTACCAATCTTCTGACATGTGGATTAGGATCTGTTAGCCATTTTTGTAAATAAGTTAAACAGTAATCCGTATCTGCAGTCAAATAGGGACGGATTGTATATTCTGAGGTATGTCGCTTTGTTATTTCATACATCGCATGAAAAGAGAGATCAAAGTGTTTCTGGCCATACTTTTCAACAAAAAAGGCTACTGGCATTAAAAAATAACCATTGGTAAACATACCTTCTTCTGTTTCATTTTCCGGTCCGAGTATTTGTAATAAGATAGTCAGAGCTTTTTCATAGTCAGACGGCAGGTGTCGCTTTAATGCGTCGGTTATTACTTCGACTCTAGCCTTCAATTCTTTGTGTTCCACTTCTTTAGTTATCCATTCTATAAATAATTTTTCGTTGAAGTCATGATAAAGCGGTTGTATTAACTTCGCTAATCGAAACGCTAATTCTTTGTCAAAGTAATATTTTAAGGGGACATAATTACTCATTAGCTTCTTCCTTCCATACTTCTTCCTTATATTGATCTAAAAAAGAGTCATCAGGCGGTATTACAGTAATCACATCAATTAATACCCCATTAGGGTCACTCGTAATGAAATGTCTTTGACCAAATTCCTCATCACGCAATTCAAGATGTAATGGTAGTTGTCTTTCGTTAATTAGCTGGTGATAGACTTGATCTACATTATCCACCTCAAAATTAAGAATTACTCCTTGTACAGCCTTACCAAACGAAGAGGGTACTGTTTTATGGCTTGCTTGAAGAATTGCTAGTTCAGCTCCCGTTCGCTCTTGTTTTAAACTGATATACCAGTCAGCCTCAAATACAACTGAGAAACCAAAATACGCTTGATAAAATCTGCCTGTTTCCTTTAACTTTTCTGTCATCAATACCGGATAAAAACTGTTTAATTTCATCATTTCACTCCTACATTCATTAGTTCATTCATTTTAACATACATACTGAATGTATGTAAATTGAAATAACTATAAAACAGGAGAAACAAACTTCTTTTTCTTCTATCATCAGTCTTTTCTATATATCGTTCTTATCAAATACATAAACATATTGTTTTTGACCATACTAACAATACAAATTTTTAATATGATTCAAGATTGGTATAAAGTGAGGCGTTTCTCAATGGAGAGATATGGACGACCAGCACCGTGATAAACAAGAAAGTAAATTAACTCTGTAGAGGTCAAGTTGTAATGATTAAACAAAGGAAAAAAATACAACAAAAAAATCAGGCGTTTAAAGAGAATATATCAGCTGAATATCAACAAAAAATATTTGCAGATCTTACATTAAATAGATCGCATCTTTTGCAGATATTAGGTAATAGCTCTGACATCGTTATTCGCGAGCTCCAGCTTGGAAAAAAATTGACGAAAGCAATCATTATTTTTATGGATGGATTAGTCGATAAAGAAACGATACAGCATTATCTATTGAACCCTTTACTAGATAAAGTAAATGCGGAAGAATTACTAGATGGCAGTTCTTTATATTCATTCATCAAACATTCGATTACGACTGCTGAATTAGCAGAAATCAATGATTTTAAAGTGTTGCTGGAACATTTGCTTGCAGGTGATTCGATTCTGTTGATTGACGGGTTCACTGAGGGAATTGCGGTAGGTTCGAAAGGTGCAAGTGAACGAAATGTGGAGTCACCGACAACACAACAGGTTGTACGTGGACCTAAAGATTCTTTTACAGAATCAATTAATGTCAATACGGCATTAATAAGAAAAAGAATAAAGGACCCTAATCTTTGGTTTGAATCTTTTACATATGGGAAAAAAACCAAAACTAAAGTCATGATTGCTTATATCCACGGCATCGCGAATCCCGATATTGTAGAAGAAGTCAAATCAAGACTAGAAAAGATTGATATTGATTCTATTTTAGAGAGTGGTTATATTGAAGAGCTGATTGAAGATGAAACCTATACTCCCTTTCCCACTATTATTAACAGTGAGAGACCTGATGCGATAAGTTTAGGACTATTAGAAGGAAGAGTAGCAATTATCGTAGATGGTACCCCTTTTGTCTTAGTGGTTCCTGCGCTCTTTACTGATTTTTTTAAATCAAGTGAGGATTATTATCAGAGAAGTGACATTTCAACCTTAATTAGAATATTACGGTTTATTTCTTTCTTTCTTGCTCTATTAACACCTTCCATCTATATCGCGTTAACGACTTTTCATCAGGAAATGATTCCGACAACCTTATTAGTCAGTTTGGCTGCTCAAAGGGAAGGAATTCCATTTCCAGCAATTATTGAAGCGTTGATAATGGAATTTACCTTCGAACTATTAAGAGAAGCTGGAATAAGATTGCCCAATCCAATCGGATCAGCTATATCGATAGTAGGTGCGCTTGTTATAGGGCAGGCAGCAGTAGATGCTGGAATTGTGTCTGCCACAATGGTTATTGTTGTTTCACTGACAGCAATAAGCAGCTTTATTTTTCCTAATTACAATTTAGCAATCAGTGTCAGAATACTGCGATTTGGTTTTATGATACTAGCAGCAACTTTAGGCTTATTTGGTATTTTCATTGGTTCATTATTATTAACTTTACACCTAACTAGTCTAAGGTCATTCGGTATTCCATATTTAAAACCATTTGCGCCTTTTATCTCTGCTGATCAGCAGGACGCTATCTTACGAGCACCAACATGGAAACAAACAACAAGACCTCGTCTAATAAGTCAAAGAAATACCAAACAAGGAAATACCAATCAACCACAGCCTCCAAATAAGAGGAAAAACAAGTAACAAAAGAGGGAAACTACATGAAACGCTATCCAATATTGCTAAATATTTTATCACTTGGTATCCTGCTCACAGGTTGCTGGAGTGCACAAGAATTAACAGATATAACCCTAGCAACGGCAATGGCAATTGATACAACAGATGATGGCTATATGATAACATTACAGGTTTTAAATCCTAAAGAAATTGCTGGAGACCAGATAACCGACAAAGCTAACATTTCTACTTACTCCGCTTCCGGGAAATCTATCTTTGAGGCAAATAGAAGGTTAACACAAGCTTTACCCCGAAAAATGCATTTAAGTCACCTTCAACTTATTGTTTATGGGGAAGAGGTTGCGAAAGAGGGAATTGGCAAAACATTAGATTTCCTTGTAAGGGACCATGAATTACGCACAGATTTTACGATTGCTATTGCACAAGGGGTAACAGGACAGGCTTTGATTAGCATTTTGACACCTTTGGAGGAGATTCCAGCAACTAAAATAAGATCGAGCGTTGAATCCTCTGAAGAATTTTGGGCTCCAACCAAGGAGGTAAAATTAGATGAATTAATTGAATCGGTTGTCTCGGAAGGAAAAGAGGCTATCTTGACTGGAATACATGTGGAAGGTAACCCTGAAGAGGGTACTAAAATAAAGAACACAGAACAAGCTATCTCACCGACAAGGATTTACTTAAATGGTATTGGTGTTTTCCGAGGTGACAAGCTACAGGGCTGGTTGGATGAAACAGAAAGCAAAGGCTTCAATTACATAACAGATAACGTATCAAACACGGTAAGCTGGGTGAATTGTAATGATGGAGGTACCATATCCCTAGAGATTATGGAAAGCAACACCAATATGCAAGGCTCAATAGATAACGGGAAACCAACTATCAACATCGATGTTACAATCAAAGCAAATGTCGGGGATGTTGAATGTGCGATCGACCTAGCTAATCCTCACGAAATTCAAGAAGTACAAAAAAAGGCCGAGCAGAAAACAAGGGAAATTGTGAATGTAAGTGTAGCTGCAGCCCAGGAATTTCGCAGTGATATTTTCGGGTTCGGTAATGCCATTAAGCGTGCCCACCCTAAAGAATGGGAGCAGCTAAAAGATAACTGGGGAACGCTATTCCCAGATGTGAAAGTCCATGTACAAACACGAGTAGAAATCAAGGAAGCTGGTATGATCACCAAAACACTATATGAGGCAATCAAGCAAAAAAACGCGAGAAAGGAATAGGTCATGGTAAATGCCATTATATTCTGGTTGATAAGTGCGTTATTGTTCTTCCTAGAGATAAAAAAAGTAAATAAAACAAAAGGAATAATGGATAAGGTATGGTTTATTCTTATGATGCTGTTAGCTGTTATCCTTGTATCCTTGCATTTATTAGGTATCAAGCTTCCATACCTTGTCGATATTATTGATTTTGTCACAAAACCTGTTTCAGAACCATTAGGGAAGTGGCTTCAAAGCTTCCAACAATCTTAATTTTCTAGTAGTGGAGGTGCCTTACTGTGACACAGAAACTAGATGGCAAACAATTTACCGTATTAGTCATTATGAATACACTTGGGGCATCGATTATCTTCATTCCTAGTATTGCTACCAGTTTCGGAAAGGAGAATGGTTGGATCACACTGCTAATTTCTACAATGTTAGGAGCGATCATTCTTTTGATGTACAACCAAATTATTAAAATACTGAAAGGCAGAGAACTATTCTCCCTAATCGAGAATCTATTCGGTAAATGGATTGGAGTAGTTGCTATTGTGTTATTTGCTTCTTATGCCTTTATCAATACTTCCGCTAATTTATGGGCAATTAGTGATTTTATCTCTATCCAAATATTGATGGGAACACCTTTTGAAGTAGTGGCAATGATTATTGCTTTAACAGTAGTCATTGCTATTAGGTATGGTCTTGAAGTAATTGGAAGAACCTCAGAATTATTTTTTCCTTTCACAATGGTTTGTGCGATATTGCTAACCTTACTTGTCTTAAAAGATGCGAATTTCACCAATATTGAACCTATTTTTCAATTAAACCAAGCAGGTACGTTAGCCGGAACGCTGCCAATTGTATCCATCACTTATTTAGAATTAGTAATATTGCTGGCGATCTCTCATGGTGTAAACAAGAATCAAAGTGCACGTAAAGGACTTTTAGTAGGAGGCCTTATTAGTGGGTTTATTCTCTTCATTATTACATTCGCTTGTATTACAGTACTAGGGGTAGAAGGTACGGCAAATTATACCTACCCAATCTATTCGTTGGGTCAAAGAATCAATATTTTTAATTTTCTGGAGCGTGTCGAAATAATCGTGGCTTTTATTTGGTTCTTTACTATCTTTGTTAAACTTTGTATCTCTTTTTATGTTGTCACCACCGGAATTAGCCATGTAATAAAGCTGAAAAATTATAAAACATTAGCTATTCCATTAGCTTTTTTGTTATTTTTAGCTTCTATCCTTGTAGTACCAAATACATTTGAAGCCTTTTCGTTTATTAATGGTTCATACATTGTCCTCTCCATCACATTTGGATTAATTTTCCCACTCATTTTACTAGGGATGAATAGACTGAAAAAAAATAGACAGTAGACAGGTTATTTGTCTACTGTAATCATATCCAACCACTTGATATCTGCTTCTAAATGCAATAGCGCTCCTTCGATAAGCAGCTTCATTGCATCATTTTCGGATTGGGCCATTTGTTTTTTTAAATGGGTTAAGTGAAGAACATCCTTTATTAGTGTTTCTTTTTGTTTGTTGATCATCGTTTGCTTTTCCTCATATGCAACATGATCGGCACATAAAAACTTAAAATAAAATTCGTCTTTCAATAATGACCGGCCAACCGGCTTGTCTAACCAACTCCACAATTCCTCTTTACCGGCTTGCGTGATAGTGTAAAGCTTGCGGTCCTTTTGGTCATTTCCTGGTGATTCAACTAAGTTATCACGCTCTAACCGGTCAAGCGTAGTATACACTTGACCAGCATTAAGCGGCCACATTCCTTGAACAAGCGTTTCGAAACCTGTTTTCAATTCATAGCCGTGCCTTGGTTTTTCATATAATAATGCAAGCATCGAGTGTTTTACTGACATGGTAATCCCCGCTTATTCATAATTTATCGCTTCTTTCACTGGTATACGTGATGCTGTTCTGCTTGGAAACCATGAAGCAAGAAGTGTAAACAATAATCCTCCTGCAATTGCTAAAAACAGGCTCATCCCTGGAATTGTAAAGCCCAGCAAGGCTTGGGCTTGTGCAGATTGAGCATTAAGGTAGATGACCACAATACCATATAAGATGCCTGTGATAATTCCGGTAATACCAATCAGAAGGCCCTCGGCCATTATCATACCTTTTACCTGGCCTTTTGTAAAACCGAGCGCTCGCATAGTGCCCAACTCTTTTATTCTTTCCATCGTATTCATCAATAATGTATTACTAATACCAATAGCGGATAAGGCAATAACTAACAATAACAAGCCTTGCATGAGTTCCTGCATCCCTGTTAATGCTTGCTTTCCTTGTTCAATATTAAGGGTAATAGGGTTAACATTTACTAACAAATCCCCAAAGGAACTCCAAAGCTGTGAAAAAACGATCGGAATCGTCTGTTCATCTGTCGTATCTATTATTACATGAAATCTCTCTGGCCAGTTCAAAGTAGTTGCCAATTCACTGTCTTCTACAAATGCCACATAGCTCATATAATGAGACGTTTGAACCGTTCCTTTCACAAAAAAATCTACTGAACCAGAAGGGGTATTCAATGTCATTACTTCCCCTACTTCTCCTCCCCATTCCGCTAATGCTCTCTCTCCAACAAAAATAGAAGGGTGCTCTCCCTGCTCCTCCGTTATCTGAGTAATGTCAAACAGCATTCCATCCTTTGGTTCGTCAGCATGACTGATAATAGAAAACTCTCTTAACTCACCTGTTTTTGTTTGCCATGTTATGTTTGGAATTTCCGCATAAGGAACAGTGGTACGAACACCTTCTATCTCGTTAATTATTTCCAATTCTGCATCTACCCAGGGTGTTTCTTTTTCCACATGAAGATCACCGCCAAAGGTAGCACGAATATCTTCTTCCATTCCATCAGGCAATGATTCTAAAGCTGCACTCATAAATAAAGCTAGACTGACACCTATCGCAAGCATTGCAGAAGTATTCACATTTCTATTTTCGAATTGCTTTACTGATCGGATAGCTTGCTCCCCAGCATAACCAAATAGCCGTTTAAAAACAGGGTTTAATAACCATTGAAACAACTTCATCCAAACTGGATACAACAACACTAAGCCGACAAATAAGAGCAAAAAGGCCCAAACATTATCAATGAAACCGATCCCTGTGCAAATAATCCCCATCATGATACGTATAACCACCCATTTCGGGTCTATAACACGATTCGCTTGACTCTCTGACATTGTCTCCATAATAGAGGTTTTACCTGCTTGGTAAATGGGAAGTATTACTGCAAGATAAGGAAAAGCTAAACCGACAATTCCTGAAATAATCAAGGGTTTAATCAGTTCTAATTCATAGGTAATCGTTTGTGTGGCAATGGCAGAGATTAACATCTCCTGCAGGAAGGAACCTAACCATACGCCAAATGGTAATCCAAGAACCAAAGCTAGGAAGGAAAGGACCCCGATCTCGTTCATTATTAGTCGTCTAACGCTACTATTAGTATAGCCAAGACTTTTCATAACGGCAAAGTCTTTCCTCCGTTCAACAATCGTTGTATATAGCATGTTAAAAACTATAAAGGCACTGATAAATACAGCAAGAATAGCAATAATATCAAATGTAAAGTATAGGCCCTCTACATCATTATTCTGTTGACTATCCACTACTATCGGCTGTACATATAATGCTGATCCTTCCAACTGCGCTTGATAGGTTTCCAAAAATTTTGTTTGCTCTTGCTCATTAACCGAAAAACGGTAGTTAGAGATTAGCCCTTCCATCCCCGTCCATTCTTGCAAAGTGGCTAAGGGAACCATTACACGTGCATCACGAAAAGTGGATCCTTCTAATGTTTTTGGACTATTCAGCATTGCTCCTTCATAAACAACAGCGGTAATTTCGATCATTCCCATGTCCTGAAACGTTACCGTATCCCCGACACCTTTGCCCCATAGATTTGCAGCATTTTCCGTAATGATTAACCCTTCTTTTGTAGCATTCCCTTCTTTAACAGGTAATTCAATAAGTTCATTATCATAACTGGAAACACCAGTAATTCTTACAGAAGCTTGTGCTGGATTCTCTACCTCTATATCAACGAATCCTTGTTTAAGTAACGCTGCCAGACCATTTTCGACTTCCTCACGGTCTGTTACCCATTCCACTTCCTTCTCGAAGAAAAACCGCTGATTGCCCTGGATCCAATAATCAGCATTACCAGCATATAACTGTTCTTGTTCATCCATGATTTTAACAGTTGTTTCTTTTGCTATAAGCATACTGGTCATAATGGTAACACTTAATACCATCGCAATAAGTGTTAGAAAAAAACGGGTTTTATGGCGGGTGAGATTACGCCATGAAACGAGAAAGGAAAACCGCATATTCTTCATCCTCTCTTTGTACTTCTGCTTCAATCACACCGTCTTTGAATAACACAATTCGATCTGAATATCCTGCTGCGAACATATCATGTGTTACCATCACAATCGTTTGGTTTCGTTCTTGATGAAGTTTAGCTAGTAGATCAAGAATTTCCCCTGAGCGTTCGCGATCCAAGTTACCAGTTGGTTCATCGGCTAATAAAAGAGCCGGTTTATGGATCAAGGCTCTTGCGATTGCTACTCGTTGCTGTTGTCCGCCACTAAGTTCATTAGGGTAACGCTTCTCATACCCTCTTAGATCGACTGCTTCTAGCAGTTCGTTCACTTCTTTTGTAGAAGCCTTTTTTCCATCTGCATGTAGTGGAAAAATAATGTTCTCGAATACCGTGAGAGGTGGCAATAGTTGATAATTTTGAAAAACAAGCCCTATTGTCTGTCGACGCAAAATTGTTCGCTGCTTTTCTGATTTGCTTGATAGCGTCTCTCCATTTATCTCAATCGAACCTTCCGTTGGTGTGTCTAACCCTGCCAATAATTGCAACAGTGTCGTCTTCCCCGAACCACTTGGTCCGATAATTCCTACAAATTCTCCTTCATTAATAGTAAAATCTACTCCTTTTAACACAGAAACGGTTTCTTTTCCTGCCTTAAAATCTTTTTTTACACCTATTGTTTTAATCAATTTGTTCATCCTTTCGCTGGAAAAATGGTATACGACATAGACCAAATAAAATCAATAATAAAAACTAATCCCCATACCATCGAAATTTGATAAATCGTTTCATTTGAATAGGGAGTTTCTTCTATGTTCTCTGTTCCAATCCACGATAAGTCAGTAAGATAATTACTGAAGAGCGTTATGTCACCCAATCCATATAACCAACATCCAATTTGTACGACAATAAATATTATTAAATGCACTAACGCACTATATCGATTTATTTTCGCAATATATTTTGGATCTTTTTGCCTTTCTATTATTGCTTTATCTTTCTCGGACAGTAAGTCAACTCCTCGCCATTTTCCTATCTTCGTCCTCATCCAACGATCCAGCTTTTTAAAATCGTTAATACCGAACGTGCAGGCATAAATAACAAATATAGTAATAACTATTTGGAATGTGGAGATTTCACCTGTTTCGTTATAGATCAAGAAGGCTAATCCTGCTTCTAGAATGAGTAAGAAGAGAAACAAAAATAGAAAGATTATGCTTTGTTTCCTTTTACCAAACAGATAACGTACTACACCAAATAACAATAAGCAGGCAAGTGATAGTATTTCAGCGACAATAAAGATTTCCCATTGGTATTGGACAATAAAATTCAATTTTCCCACCCTTTATTTATATACTGAGTAAGTACATATCGAGTATATACTTACTCAGTATGTAAAGTCAATCGTTTTTTAGGGCCGATTGTAAAAAAAGCCGAAAAAGTACTACATGTACTCTTTCGGCAAATTGTTTGATTTAACTATTTATATTTCTATCTTTTTCAAGGCATCAATCAGGGTAATAACGCTGAGCCCTTTATTTTTCAAATGTGTGGCTGCCTGATGCATGGAAAGCTGGGGAAATACTATAAGCCCCTGAGGGGGATTATTTTCGATATAGTCCATAATCACTTCACTATATGCGCCTTGCTTATTGGACATTAGTAGTGCAAAAGCATGCTCAATGATCTCCACCTGGAAATCACCTTTTACGTTTAGCTGCTGATAATATTCTTTAAGGCGATTAATAGTACCTTCCACTGTAGCAGGATTGGTAAAATATAAGGTTGTAGTTGGATAATCAATGAGAGACTTGAAAAATAATTCGTCTATTTTTAGTATGGGAATATCATTTATCTCAGATTCCTTTATATATAGACTATAATTGGTACACGTGATTAAAATAGCATCTGGTTTGGTAGATGCTAACCATTCTAATTGTACCTGTACTCGTTTTTCAATCTGTTGCGTTGATTTATTTTTAATCGCATCAATAAGACTTGGATCAACGTGGTGAATTTGTTCTACGTTGGTACTTTTCACCGCTGTCTCCGTATAATCAATGTTACTATGGTGTGCGTGTAAAACTACTAGTTTCGTTTTCCTATCAAGATTCATAATGTTTAACTCCAACCTTCTAATGGATAATTCCGTTATGATCTCATTTTACTAATAGTCCCTGATTATTTCCAAGCATTATTCGAGAGATTTTATAGGAGGCGCTATGGACACCATTTAGCAATGGACTCTAACCTGTCTGTAAAAATCCAAATTTCAATACAACAGCTGATATTTCAAGTGTGTAACATTTGAACCATCTGTTACATTTTGAGATTCTAGCTTTATTTGTTCTGTGCCAATTTGATCGAACAAGCGAATACCTTTTCCCATTAGGATTGGCGCTACATGCAGATGCATTTCATCAAGAAGACCAGCTTTTATACACTGCTGAGCAATACTTGCTGTTCCAATACTAACATTTTTACCATTTGCAACTTCTTTCGCCTGTACAATGGCATCTTCAACTCCACTTGTGACAAAGGTAAAACTTGTCTTATCTTCTTCATAACTTTCCGGCGCTTCGTGTGTCACAATAAAAATAGGAACACCCTGAATCGGGTGACTGCCACCCCAACCATTCACAATATCAAAAGTTCTCCTTCCTACAATCATCGCCCCTGTCATGGGAACTGGACTATCAAAAATTTCTTTGTTTGTGGCAGAAAGCTTAAAAAATTCATTGTAACGACTTGGTTGATCACCACTGAACAACCAGTTTTGGATCAATTCGCCTCCTTCTCCTAGCGGCTGTATTTGGTTATCATTCACACCTGCGATAAAACCATCAAGTGACATGGAAATATCCAAAATAACTTTTGTCATATCTCTTCTCTCTCCTTCTTCTTTTACTCTAGCATTCATATGTTCCGTGTTCTTTTCTCTCGTGATATCAATTATGATTTCCGGCAATCCGTTAGCGAAGTAGTGCTCTTCACCTTCTAGTAATTTGGTAATTGCATGGGGCAGTTGACTTTCGTAATATGTAGTATGTGTGATGGATACAATCGGGTCATTCTTACAGTGGTATAAAAAAATGTCGAGATTCTCAGGGATAGTTAATGGAAAATTCTCTTTTAGGGTAAACTCCTCTGCCTGCCAGTCCTCATCTTTCCCCCAGAATGGTGAGGCAATCATAAACAAACCGGAAATAGTAGGCTTTACCTCCATTTCCGAAAGATATTTTAATAAAACCGAGCCACCTAAAGAATGTCCAATAAGAATTAGTTCGCCCTCCAAATTAGAAAGTGCTGTTGTGAGAGCTCTTTTCCAACTTGTATAAGTAGGATTTTCTGGATGAGGCATCATCGGACATATCCACTCATACGTTTCACCAAGTTTATCTTGTAGATAGGTAATTAAATTACTGCTCCCTTGCTGGGGTCCTTGTGCGCCTGCACTATGAACAAAAAGGATTTGCTTTTTCATTTCGTTCTACCTCCTCAGCTATCATGCTAATGCTCTTCTCCTAACACTTGTTGCATGGTGAGAATCTGTCCTAGATGAAACGCCTCATGGAATAATACAAGACTAGCAAATTCTTCAAAACAATCCATTCCATCGAAAGGCTCAGTCAACCGTTCTTTTACTTGTTCCGGCGATAGATGCTCTATTCGAATTAGCTGATCTTGCAAATCTACTATTAATTGGTCAATGTCTGGTACCACTTGAGGCCAATCACTGGGCTTCGTACCTCTTCCAAATAACGCTTGATAGCATTCTGGCAGTCTACTTTTGTTTCGATTCGGGAAGTTAGCAACCTCCTCTGTTATGACTAACACATGTCCAATATGCCAATGAATGGTATTGCGTAATCCAGATAGTTGTAAATCCATTAAATGCTTAGGAATAGAGGAGATGGAGTCGACAAATAAACCTCTTGTCAGCTTAAATTGGTCAAGTAATAGCATATGGTTTCCTCCTAATTTACTTGTTTGTAAATAAGAGAGTACCACACCACAATTAATGATATTTCTTATTAATTGCTATACTTATGGAAAAGCACAAAAATCCGTCTACATCGTGCTTGTAGACGGATTCTGAACATGCAGCAATAAATATCTCATGACATATCATCTCGAAGTGTTTCCACCAGCCGATCAGGGTAGTCTGTAAAAATTCCATCAACGCCCCATCTTATCAGCTGTTCCATATCTGCTTTCTCATTGACTGTATAAGTGTGAATATGCAAATCTTGATAATGAATCTCTTCGATAAGTTTTTTATTTAACTTTTGATATGGGACACCTACACCTATCGCATATTGTCGAATTTGTCTATAGTTAGCTGAGTTTGTTTCACTTGCGGACAACAATTGAATAAGTGGAATAGTATCATATTGGCTATAAATTTCTTGCAAGGCATCTGCACTAAAGGACTGAATAATTACTTTATTTTCTTTGATTAAGTGATAGTCCTCTAAAATCGCCAGAAATGTTTCGATCATCTTTGGATCGGGATCCTTTATTTCGATATAATAATTAGTCTGTAAACCAAAATAGTCGAGAATCTCTTTTAATGTAGGAATGTCTATTCCGACAAAACGGTCATCTGCTTTGTCGGGATAAGCTTGGTTGAACCAAGAACCTGCATCGAGAGTTTTCAGTTCAGACAGTGACATATCTTTCACTAAACCACTACCATTAGTAGTACGGGAAACATCTTCATCGTGTATCGCGACTAACTCTCCATCAGCTGTCATATGTAAGTCAATTTCTAAATAATCAGCATCCATTTTTAGAGCGAAATCATAAGAAATTAGTGTATGTTCTGGTGCATACCCGGATGCTCCTCGATGTGCGATATTTACAATTTGGTCAGATAATAATAAAGAAGCAGGAGAAGTAGGTGCATAATTATTTTTTTCCGCTTTATCTTCCTCATTCCATAGATATATTGCCCCTATAATCATGGTAACAATACAAAGAACAAGGAAGATCCACTTCATAGCTGTTTTCACAACATCACCTTCACTTAATCTAGAATGATTCGTACGATTTCTTAACTTAAGATCCAGAACGGCAAAAACACCCATTTCATCTCTACATATAGAACGATGCTAAGTCCAATAGTGATACCCGAACAAACGAAAAGAAAACAGTGTACGTTGTTTTGAATCCAGTTGAATGTATAACCAATCGCCAATGCTAGGGGGATAAACGTTAATCCTACCGTCAATCGTCCTATAGAAAAGCCTGCTAGGAAACTAAAAAGATAGCAACCAAAAGCAGCTAACCAGTAATAATGACGCATTCCTTTAATAGCTAACATAACTGATACGAAAGCTATAATTAAAGAGGAATAAGCGATAACAGTATACAATAACCTCACCTCAGACTATATCATTGCAATCGTTAGCTTCTAGACAGTACATGTACTCGGTACCAATATTGTTTCTATTATTTATGGATTATTTGTCTTCTTTGTAGGTAATAAGTATCTATTAATTGATTTACATAGTGGATATTTTCATCAGGATAGCTAAGTTCTTTCATTGCGTAAACTTCCATCGATAGTTAGGGATTAACTTTGTCACCGCTTGCAAAAACGTAACAGTTGCTATTGCTAGCTAGTAAGGCCGGTTAATCATTTTCCCACTTATCTATGTAAATTCCTTCATACTTTAACAATCGATCAATTAATTTATTTGCGTCATTCTCTATTAAAATTAATTCTTTGTATGCTGGTTTGATAAAGCCTTGCTCGATCATATGGTCAAAAAGTGTCATTATTGGATCATAGTAATGATTAATATTAAGCAGTGCACATGGTTTCTTGTGATACCCAATTTGTGCCCACGTAAATACTTCAAACCATTCTTCTAACGTCCCAGTTC
Source organism: Gracilibacillus sp. HCP3S3_G5_2 (assembly GCF_052063305.1). Lineage (NCBI taxonomy): Bacteria > Bacillati > Bacillota > Bacilli > Caryophanales > Bacillaceae > Gracilibacillus > Gracilibacillus sp. HCP3S3_G5_2. Next base: position 138,768 of record NZ_JBQHXU010000009.1, read on the forward strand.
CACCTGGTAATGCAATGAATCCATCCGCATAATCTGCCATCATCGCTTTTCGTTCATGCATCGTCTTCACTACATGAAGTTCAGTTAGATTATCATGAGCAATCTCTACATTCTTTAATTTCTCTGGGATAACACCAATCACGCTTCCGCCAGTTTCTAATACACCGTCTGCAACTGCACCCATACAACCTACATTTGATCCACCATACACAAGATCAATACCATTCTCCACCAGTAACTTTCCTAGTTTTTTAGCCTCTTTTACATACACAGGGTCAACTCCTGTGCTGGAACCACAATATACTGCTAACCTTTTCATGGAAATTACCTCACTCATTTATTAATCGTTTCAAGAAAATACCTTCATATTTAAGTATATATTAATTCATGCACATTGAGGAAGGGCAAGCACGATTTTTTACCTTAAAAGTCATTCATTTTCTCCAAAGGCTCTTAGAAATTTATTTCCAGCATTTCTTTCATTGCTTCTAATAACTCTTTATGTGTTTCGACAGTTACAAGAGGATTCGTCACGCTTAACAGATCAACGTTAAATAGCATCGTGCCGTCCTCCAAAACATGAAAGCCATAATCTCCTCTTAGTATATTGGTATCCTCACCTTCATAAAAATCAAACATATAGTAATTATCCTGACTCTCCAATATTTTGATTAGTTCCTCGTTATCAATTTCCTCTACTTTAAGCCCTTCTACCATCGTTAATACTTGCTCAATCATTTCTTGATCTTCTATTTGCTTGGATAGTTGCTCTGAAGTAAAGTTATTTTCTACCTTTTGGATTAATAATATATTTGCAAAATCTTTATCCTCTATTTGCACAATTTGTTCCTCCGGAGAACAAGCACATAACAACCCTAAAAGGATGACTAGTATAACTGGTATCTTCCTCAATGTTCGATTGCTCCTTCCATTATTTAAATTATGCCAGATATTTCGCCCCATCTATTTTTCTTTAATAAAGAAGACGATTTTCCCATACGGTAAGTTTCATTTATCATATTAAATTAGTGTTACAATTTTATGTCTATTTTCCTCGATTTGATAAAATGGACAATGTAAGAATAGTAACAGTTATACTAATGAATTAAGGGGATTATTTGAATGAGAACTGAAAAAGAAAAGATGTTAGCAGGAGAAATGTATAATCCAGCTGATCCAGAATTATTTAAAGACCGGCAAAAAGCACGAAAGTTAGTGAGGGAATATAATTCTTCCACCGAAGAAGAAAGTGACAAACGCGGACAACTATTGAAAGATTTACTAGGATCTGTCGGTAAAGGAGCGTTTATGGAGCCCAATATCCGTTTTGATTATGGTTGTCATACATATGTTGGTAACTATTTTTTCGCTAATTTTGACTGTACGATATTAGATGTATGTGAAGTTCGCATTGGTGATAATTGCATGTTTGGACCTAGCGTCCAGCTCTATACTGCAACACATCCACTTCATCCAGATGAACGTAATTCCGGCAAAGAATATGCTAAGCCGATCACCATTGGAAATAATGTATGGATTGGTGGCGGTGCGATTATTAATCCAGGTGTGACTATTGGTGATAATGTCGTCATTACATCAGGAGCAGTAGTGACCAAGGATGTACCGGATAATGTTGTTGCAGGTGGTAACCCAGCTAGAATTATTAAGGAAATAGCGATATAGTCGAATAGTCCGATAAGCATATCATGATTTCCTCCTTATTGGGAATACTATCCGCATAAAAGTGAGACTTCCCTCGGTGGTAGTTTCATTTTATTGCCGATAAATACCGGGATAAAAAAACCTTATAAGGAGTGATCACCATTGAGTCGCTTTGAAGACAAAGTAATTATCATTACAGGTGGCGGTGCCGGACTTGGCCGAGCTGCTGCTTTAGAAATAGCGAAGGAAAACGGAAAATTAGTACTGGTTGATTTGAACAAAGACGGCCTTGAAGAAAGTAAAGAAGAAATCCAAAAGATAGCTCCTCATACACAAGTAGAACTTGCAGAGGCGAATGTTGCAAATGAAGAGGATGTTTTCCGTTATATTCAGTTTACGATCGATACATTTGGAAGAATTGACGGCTTTTTCAATAATGCTGGGATTGAAGGAAAACAAAATATAACAGAGGACTATGGAGTTGATGAGTTTCATCGCGTATTGGATGTCAACTTAAACGGGGTTTTCTATGGTATGAAACATGTGTTAAAAGTAATGAAAAGACAAAGGTACGGCTCGATAGTTAATACAGCATCTGTTGGTGGAATTAGAGGTGTCGGAAATCAATCGGGATATGCCGCAAGCAAACACGGAGTAGTTGGTCTGACCCGTAATTCAGCTGTTGAATATGGCCAATACGGGATTAGCATTAAGGCAATTGCTCCAGGAGCAATTATGACCAATATGGTCGAAGAATCATTAAAACAAATGGGGGGAGATAATTGGGAAGAAGCTGGGAAAGAATTTATTAGTGTCAACCCGATGAAGCGATTTGGTAAACCCGAAGAAGTGGGTTATCTTGTTGCCTTCCTGTTATCCAATCAGGCTGACTTCATCAATGGTGCTGTTATCCCGATAGATGGTGGCCAATCATATAAATATTAATTTCTCAAGATGACTGGGACAAAAGAAAGGTATAAGCACAAAAAACCAAACGATTATTCAAATAGACCTTGAAATCGTTTGGTTTTTCCTATTTATTAGAAACATACTACGCACTAACTTATGTTGCTTCGTAGTAATTTTGAGAAACTATAGTTGTGTACCAATCACTCCGGCTGTCCACTTTCCTTTCCACGGTTTTTTGCCCCCTCGGTATAGGAAACACTGTGAAAGCTTGCTTGAACAGATGTTGACTTATGCCCTATGGGTAAAAGCGAAACGATCAGCCAGAACGGATGCTATGCACTCGATATCATAAAAAAAACGTAAGTTAGTGAAAAGCATCCCCTATATTGCGCAATTATACTTATTGCATCGTTCGTATTTTCTTTTATTACCTTCTGTAAAACCCCATACATCACTTACATATACAATCCCTTTTATACTTTAGCTTCTTCATCAGATTAATGAAAGCTTTCTCAAAACCATTGACTTTTATCCAACCTCCGTTATATACTTATATACATAACTATATAAGTATTATACAAAGGTGGTGAAGGCAATTGAATCAGGCTTTCCACGATAAAAAACCAATCTTTATACAAATCAAAGAAAAAATAGAAGATCAGATTGTCAATGAACAATTAAAGGAAAATGAGCAAATTCCATCTACAACACAAATGGTGCAATTTTATAAAGTGAATCATATTACCATTTCCAAAGGCACTAATTTATTAGTGGATGAAGGAATCATTTATAAGAAAAGAGGTGTCGGAATGTTTGTAGCGCCAGGAGCGAAAGCGAAGTTAATCGAAAAACGACAACAAAAATTTGTCGACGATTATATAATGCCGATGTTACAGGAAGCGAAAAAGCTAGGCTTGTCAGATCAATATATCATGAACTTAATTCAAAAAGGAAAAGGAAGTGGATCACATGAATTTTAATGTGTCTGTTCAAAATGTCTCGATGTCATTCAAACAATTTGAAGCGTTAAAAGATGTTACGTTTACATTAGAATCAGGCAAAACTTATGGTTTAATCGGGAGAAACGGAGCAGGAAAAACAACGTTACTGTCCTTATTAGCATCATTAATGGAGCCTTCTTCAGGCCAAATTAAGATAGCTGGGGAAAATCCATTCGAAAATAAGCATATTATGCCATTTGTTAGCTTTATTTTAGAGGTTGATTATAAGGATGAGTATGATACGATTACAAGTTATTTCTCCTTTGCGGAGCAATACCGGCCAAATTTTGATATCGAATATGCAAAAGAATTAGCAGCGCGCTTTAAACTGCCTCTAGATAAAGCAATTAATAGCTTATCCAGTGGGATGCAATCAGCTTTAAATGTTACATTAGGGCTTGCACACCGAAATCCAGTCACTATATTTGATGAAGCATATGTAGCAATGGATGCACCAACTCGTGAAATATTTTACCAGGAAGTCCTAGAGGAACAACAACGTTATCCACGTATCATGATTTTATCTACTCATCTCGTATCTGAAATGGATTATTTATTTGATCATGTCTTGATCCTTGACCGCGGAACGCTCATTATCGATGAATCATTTGAGGAAATTATCAGTCGTGGTGTATCTGTTATAGGGCAAGCAGAAATGGTCGACTCATTTGTTAACAACAAAAATCAATTAAGTACAAAATCACTTGGTAATACAAAATCGGTAATGTTATACGGAAATTTGAGTGATGCTGATAGGATGGAAGCGGAAAGGCTTGGCCTCGAAATCGGTCCTGTGTCATTGCAAGAATTGTTTATTCATCTAACTGAGGAGGACGAATAACATGAATACACCAAATAATACGATGTTTAAAGTAACAAGAGATTTATTTCTTATCCAAATGAAATGGACATTCTGGTATATGCTAGTCATCTTAGCTTTTTTCCTAATCATCCCTTTATTTACCGCGGAAATGGAACTTAACTTTCTGTCTACCGTGTATACATCTACTAAAGTTTATATGCTGGTAATCGGGATCATCTCTTCTTTAGCTTTTTTTACCCATTATGTACGAAACGGGATTACACGTAAAGACTATTTCAGTGGATCAGCTATTGCAGCTGCAGGGTTAAGTATTTCTATTATGGTCATCGCAAGTATCATAAATGGGATTCTGTATATGATCGAACCATTGAAAGCTTATTTACCTGACAATGCTAATATTGGCTTTTTAGATATGACATCTACATGGATAATACCTGTTGTCGTCTTTAGCCTAATTATTTTTGGTTTTTATCAGGCCGGATGGTTGATTATCGCTGGATATCAACGTTATGGAGGCTGGGGCTGCATCGGTTTTATCCTGATCGCTTTACTATATGTCTCTTTAATAGATTTATTATGGGAAGGAGATATAACCTATCCATTAATAAATTTACTGACTATCCCTAGTCCTAATTTATCCCTTGCTTTATCATTGATTTGCACTATCGTTCTGGTTACTACAAGCTTATTACTAATACGAAGCTTGACCAAGCGGGTTGCCATCCAACCAAAATAATGTGAGACTATGTTCAGTAGAGTTTTGATCCCACTGATCATTAGCGAAGCTTATCAGGTGCTAGCGTCTGTTATCGTTAAACTTATACTTGTGTTACTTGAAGCTTGAAATGGTAGGATTACAGACGTTTAGTACCGTGATAAATAAAAAAGAAATGCAGGACTGATTCCCGTATAAGGGCCCAATTCTGCATTTCTTTTTCCATCTACAACATGATTCACTAAACTGCTTTTACTCATAGCTTAATAGAATCGTTTAAAGCTAGAGAAGTGCTTTTTCCAATAAGAATTGTCCAGACTGGTAATAGTAACTCCAGTAGAAGAACCTGCATGAATGAACTTGTTATCTCCTACATAAATCCCCATATGAGAAATACCAGATGTATAGGTTCCCTCGAAGAATACTAAATCTCCTACTTTAGGATTGTTTACATAATAAGAACGATCATAATATCCAGCACTAGAAAGACGACGAATATCATCCATTCCAGCTTGTTTATACACATAGTATATGTATCCACTGCAATCAAATCCGCTCGTTGTGGATCCGCCCCATGCATAAGGAGTACCTACCAAACTTTTTGCTACATTCATTAGTTTGTTTACATCATAGTCTACATCTGCAGGTGACGTGTTACTAGAACCACTATTTTTCGAAGTTGATCCAGTATTTTTCACTTCCCCGATATTAAGCTTTTGTCCCACATAGATTCTATCTGAGCTTAGATTATTCCACTTCTTCAAATTAGATACAGTCACACCATAGTTAACAGCAATGTGAGACAATGTATCTCCAGATTTCACCGTATATACCGTTGAAGAAGAACCACTACTCTGTTGATTAGAAGATGATGTATTATTTTTACTAGAACTACTGCTACTATTCGGTTTCGTAACAACAAAAACATTTCCTGGATAGATTAAAGTAGTATCTAGGTTATTCCATTTCATTAAATCGCTCAGAGAAATGTTATGTTTAGCTGCAATACCACTTAGAGTGTCTCCAGATTTTACCGTATATTTTCCGGTACTTGAGCTTGACTTTTGATTACTTCCTGTACTTGTATTTGACGAATTACTACTTGAAGAAGTTGGATTAGTTTGTAGAACTTGGTTCGGATAAATGACATCTGAAGTAAGTTTATTGATGTCGATTAATGATTGAACGCTTGTATCATACTGTTGTGCAATCTTCCATAATGAATCCCCACTCTTTACTTTATACGATGCCGCTTCTGCTTCATCAGCTCCCACCATGGTTGCTGCGATTGCTGCACCTAAAGTTACCGACATTACTACTTTTTTATTTGCCACTTTCCATATCCTCCTATATCCGCTATATTCTCTTTATTGATTTAAAATAAAGTTCGACAACATCACATAGTAACATATAAACGAAAAGTATATGTGAGTAGGTCTTATGTATCATAAAAATCACTTCATTTTAAATCTATATTTAATAGTATTATATATGGTTTATGGCTAAATTGGTAGATAAAATCATAGATTTAAGAAAAAAATGTTATATTTTACCGAAAATATAAAAAATATAAGAATAATGACGAAAAATATTACTAGTATGTAAACAAAAAAGCTCAGTTCACAACTGAGCAATCGTAATATCAAAAATAACTTTTATGACTTACAAATTAAATCGATATAAGTATATTGTGCTATTTGCAGGTGTTTAATAGGATTATTGTTCCACTTTGTTTAAATTGTATAGTTGATCCCTTTATTTTCATCCCATATTCCAAGGTTTTTCCTTACCTGAACGATTTGTCCGATGTGATAAGCGTTATGCAGATTGATATAATAAAGACTTTCTAAGAATTTCTCTACATAATCTTCCTCACAATATTCGATTTCACGTTTCCACTCCCTAAATGTTGTAAAGATTTTCTCGACTAGCAATTCCCAACCGATTTCTTCTGAGTCTGTAAATGTTTTCTTGTTGTCTGTAACACTAACCAGATCAGGTATTTCTCTAAAACGGTTCAATTCCAATAAATTATAAAAATATAAATGATGAACTATTTCAGATATGGAGTGTACAGTATTTTCCATTTTATAAGAAGCTTGTTCAGATGTAATTCCGTCTAGTGCCGTCTTCAAAGATACAAACCAAGTGTCTCTGTTATAACAAGCTACAAATTGGTTCAAGATGAATTGCTTATTATTCATTATTCCACTCCTCTGCATTTTGTTAGGTTCATTTTACCATATAGATAGGATGATCACATTTCCAAGTGTAAACTAGACTAATAAATAATTACTGGGTTTATTATTATGCTATACTGACTTTTAGAGTTTTAGATCTGTTACTCCATTAACAGCAATCTTGGAAAGGTGGAATGACATATGAGCGAAGAGCTTACTATTTTTGATGAGAAACGAAATGAAATAGGCGTAGCAGACAGAGATGAAGTGCATAAACACGGATATTGGCATGAAACGTTCCAATGCTGGTTCATCGATAAAAAAGCTGGTGTGGATTATATATATTTGCAAAAACGAAGCAAGAACAAAAAGGATTTCCCTAACCTTTTTGATATCACTGCTGCCGGACATTTATTGGCTATAGAAACAGCTGCCGATGGTGTCAGAGAAATACAAGAAGAACTGGGGATTAATGTACATTTTAATGAGTTAAGATTATTAGGAGTTATCGAAGATACGATCGAAACTGCCAATTTTCTAGACAGAGAGTGGGCAAATGTATACTTATACCATTTAAAAGACAGCAATGAATTCCGTTTGCAACAAGAAGAGGTATCTGGAATGGTAAAGGCTGTGTTTCATGATTTTTCCGATTTGTGCTTTAATAAGAAAAAGCAGATCAGAGTAGAGGGTTTTGAAATACAAGAGCTCGGAGTGAGAACCACCATTAACAGGAATATAAGTTTAAAAGATATTGTTCCGCATCAAAAAACATATTTACAAGAAGTTGTGAAACAAATTACTAGTCACCTAGAAGGGAACGCTTATGGAAGTAATTAAAGATGTTCAAGGCGGAAAATGGTTGTTATCTTTTTCTAACTGAAAAAAAGTAACATATTCCTCCAAAGATCCAATAAGGTTCCCAAAAAACTAACCGCCAAAACGTTGCATACCCATCCAACTCGAAATCGAGAACATTCCATGTACTTAATGAAATTGTGATGAAATTGCCTAATCCATAAAGAAATAATGCTGCTCCTGCAATTTTTGCTAAGTAATAAAGTGTTTTTTCTACCATCATTTTATTCCATCCTTTAAGAAGCATCAACAATAAAACTAATCCAAACAGCTTTAATACACCGGTTAGCCAAACAATAACAACAAATGATGGTTCTGGATTTAACGACATCTCATATATAGAGCCCCCTAAGGATCTAACACCAAGCAAACCTCCCATAGCCCAGTAAAAACTCATACCAGCAAAAATAACCGTCCAGACAATTCCAAGAGCGATAAACCAATAATTCCTTTTCACCCGAAAGTACCCCTCTCTTCTAAATATTAAGAAACCAATCTAACTTTTAAGGTATTGGAAAGCATCTACGCCATACAATGCTTTGATAGTATGAATCCACCGAAATTGACGTAGATATTATCGGCTTATCGACCTTAATTCTTCTTTCAAATAATTCATTGTACTAATTCGCTCCTGTTCAGATAATGTATCAAGCATCAGCTGTTCAAGAAATTCACCTATGTCTTCTAACTTTCTTCGACCTTGATAAAAATGTAAAGCCTCACGATTTAGCTCAAAATTATGATGTTTTTCCTGATAAATAGCTATAAATCTATTAAAATATGGCTTATCAACCAAAAACATAAAATCAGCTTCGACTGGGGCTAATTTTAAACCTTCCCAGTCTATTAACACCAATTGGTCATGGGATTCCATCAGATTCCAATAATGGAGATCAGCATGACACAAGGCCATTCTAAGATCACTATCATGTAAGGATTCTGCTAAGTTTTCTACTGTACTAATCAGATCATGTATATGCGTTTTATATTGGCTCACTACTTTCCGTATATCGCTAGCCATATGTGTATAATTACTATTTAAAATGTCCTGATAAAACTGTATATATGGTACAGAAAATGTTTCTTTAATAGAATCTGTTGTTACAGGAATCTCCTCACCATACCCATGGAGGTTGGTAATGATTTCAGAGAACTGTTGGATTTGTTTGTCTGTCAGCATTCGATCCCCTATTGTTGTTCCTTCAATAAATTCATATAGCAAGTAAACTCCCTCGTCATCTTCCCATTTATAATTTCCTTCTCTCGTTAATATCGGTACAGAAATACTCTCTTTCAGCTCACTGTTACGATATAGCCAATCCATTATCGGAACATACTCATCTATTCGTTCCATCAATTTCGGTGTAGATGCTCGGCTTTTTTCGTATACCTTTAGGAAATACTGTTGGTTTTCGTTCCATACTTTATAGGCAAGTGATGCCCAGCCACCTTGTTGTGACTGTATGGCTGTTATCTTGATGTTGTAATAATGCTCCAACATCTGTTTTATCCTCTCCATAACTTCCTCCTTCCTTCCTCTAAAACCTGGTTAATACAATCTTTGGGTATAACTTTCTTCTAATCTTTTCTGAATGGATTCTACACTTATACTAGAAAGATTAGCGTGTTCAGCTATCATTTTCGCAGCAGATGGTAATAAGTCTTTATCCATCCATGAATCTGGATTCCATAGTCCTGAACGTTTAAATGCTTTTGCACAATGAATATAACATTCTTCCACCTCTACCCCGATTCCAATTAGTGGCTTTTTTCCTCTAACTGCCATCTTTTCAAGCAAGGCTTCGTCTGTTATTAACATCGCTTTCCCATTTATTCTAAGCGTCTCACCTAATCCCGGTATGAAAAAGATAAGACCTACCCTGGGATTCGTTAAAATATTTCTCATCGTATCCATTCTTTTATTTCCAGGCCGCTCGGGTATGATGAACTTCTTCTCACTTAACACCTCAACAAATCCTGCTTTATCGCCTCTAGGAGATACATCGCAAAACCCAGATTTATCAGAAGTTGATATAACCAAAAACGGGGATTTAGCGATAAACTCCAGACAATTATCATCAAGAATGGAAATTACTTTATTTTTTACTAAATCACTCGGATAGCCGATAATTGATCGCAGTTGCTCTTCTGTTTCAATAACACTCTTAAATTGATACTCTTCCCTCTTCATTTATACACCTCTAAACTAAAAGATTTAGATAACCAGTAGCCTTTTTCAAATAAAGGAGGACCTCCCTGGTCGTATCATTATTAATCTTACTTCCGGAACCCCAGATGATGCTCGTAATATGGCAAAGTGGGTAGAAGAAAGCGGGGCTAATTACTTGGACGGAGCCATCATGGCTGTACCTCCATTGATTGGTACACCTAGAGTCCTTATATTTTATGGTGGGTCACAAGAACTGCTTCAGCATTTCAACCATTTGTAGAAGAGTGGCTTAAAAATGTTATCCTACTTGGATATACAACTCATAGTGCTGGACAAATGCTTAACGAAGCCGATTACAAAACAGAAGTTTCCAATCTCCATACCAACATGTTAGTACTAGACCATACTGTGAAGGCGAGCAATGAATTAGGTATTCCTTCCGAATGGATGACCCCTTTGCAGAATAACTATCATCAATTGGTAAAGGGAGGTTATGGAACGGATAGTCCGGAGCGTATATTTGAGATAATCAGTCACCAGCAATGATCAAGTGAGAACTTACATCTCTATATTATTCTATCATGTGAAAGGGAAAATAGTTGCTTCTAATTAAAAAAACTATCTCGAAAGAGGAAAATATTCCCCTTTTGAGATAGCATCAGTTTCTTTGCTTTACTCGTTGTATTCTTCTTCTCTTAAGCCGCCAAGTTCATAGGAATGATGCACTTTCCCATTCTTGAAAGAGTGTTCCGGACGCCCTTTTTGATACGAATGTGGCGGTCTACCCTTTTCATAGGAATGAATTGGTCGCTTGCTCTGAGTGTATTTAAGAGCAGGGGCATGCGTAGTTAGCTGTTGACCATTCGTTTGTTGCTCAAGCGCATACCCTAAACCAAGTATTTCTCCATCACTCCAAGCTCGTCCGACTAATTGCATGGAGATCGAATAGCCATTTGGATTTGTACCGACTGGAACAACAACTGTAGGTAATCCAACACTAGAGGTTAAAACTCCTGTCGCCCGATCCGATGTTAATTGGTTGTTCGAACTGTCATTGTTGTACATATCACTAATAAATCCTGGATATACGACCGCATCCACATCGAATTCATCCATCCAGGCAGCAATAATATCCTTGTAGTTAGCACGATAATCTAACCATGCATCCACTTGTTCTTCCGTCATTCTGGAATTATTAAGATTACTTCTTGTATTATATGGGAGGACATCTGGTGACATCTGTACTTCATTACCATTTGCATAAGGGAAGTTCTCATGAAGTTCGATATAACGTGCCCACCCTTCTTCCAAACGGCTACCACCTGGGCTTCTTCCACCACTAGGAGGAGAAGACATTTCAACCATTGTTCCACCAGCCGCTTCGATATCAGCAAAATGGCTTATGACAGCTTCCCCTGTGCCATCATCTGTATAGGAAGAAACGAAGGAGCTTGGGATATAACCAATTCTCTTACCATTAAGTGCTTCAGCATCAAGGTGTGTTGTCCAGTCTTCTGGACGTTTTTCATCCGCAAGTACTGTTAACTCATCCTGAGGATCAGTTCCTGTCGTTGCATTTAATAAATAAGCAAGGTCGGTTACCGTACGTGCAATTGGTCCACCATAATCTTGTGCCCAGGTAAGTGGCATGATCCCACTTAAGCTAGCCATGCCGTCTGTCCCTCGGAAGGTAGTCAAGCTTGCCCCAACAGAAGGAGCATAAAGAGAGACGCCTGTCTGACTTCCCATAGCACCAGCTGCCATACTTGTTGCGACAGCTACAGCAGATCCTCCACTAGAACCGAAAGATGTTTTTGATGGGTAAAGAGCGTTCCAAACCTGCCCCCAACCACTTTCACTATATCCACCAGATCTTGCAAACTCCGACATGTTGGCTTTTCCTATTAGTACAGCCCGATTTTCTCGTAGTTTCGCTACTTGATAGGCATCGGTTTCGGGTTGCCAACCCTCAAGCGCACGTGTTCCTCCTGTCGTTGGCATATCTTTTGTATCAAATAAATCTTTTATTGCAATAGGTATACCGAGAAGTTCTCCTGTTTCTCCTTCTTTTCGTGCTTGATCAGCTGCTTTCGCCTGCTCAATTGCATCATTCGCTACATGTATAAATGCATGAAAGCCAAATGGTCCACTGTCATAGACAGCGATACGATCCAAATATGCACGTGTAATTTCTTCTGAAGTTGTAATGCCTGCTTCCATATCTGCTTGTAATTCCGCAATTGATTTATTTACCACATCATATTTTGAAGTAGTAAATGGTTCTATCTCCTGGGGAGCAGCTGGAATATCGAGAGCGGTATATTTAGAGCAAGAATCTGATTCAAAATCTGAAAGTGCACCTAGATCCCAGTTTTCCAAAGAACATATTTGCTCTCGCGATAAGTCCGTAAAATCAGGTTCCTCTGCTAATATATTTAGTTGCTCCATTGTAATAGCTTGCGAATCTGAACCCGTTGGACCGACCAATACAAAACGTGCTAAAGATTTCGTTTCCCCTGGTGCAATCGTAAAACTGTTTATGTAACCATAAAAGTTTGCTTCATGTCCACTGGTTGCCATCGGTGTTTCAAAAGGATTTCGTTCCTGATTTCCCATACCTGATATCGCACCTCTATGTGGAGCTGGCGAACCAATTACGACACCTGTTGGTCTTTCGTTTTCATTCGATGTTGCTACTAATGACCAAGCATCACTTTCTGTAATTAATGAGTCTCCGCTAGAGGTCGTCTGAATGGTTGCTTGCGTATTACCTTCACCATAACCAAGTGCTCCACCGAAGGAAACATTAACTTCAATGTCTTTTTTCGTTGTGTTTGTAAATGTATCAAAAAATCTTGTCCAATGCCCATCGTCACCTATCTTAAGATCCCGTGTAATATGAACACCACCAAGATTCACAGCCTGAGTAGAAACGAAGGTATCCTCCCCATCGAATTCCAGACCAAAACCGCGCATCATTTCACCATTAAAAAGAGGTTCCTCTTTTCCAGAGACTTGAACAAAGATGTTACCGAAGCCTTGAATAGAAGAATCACTTACACTACGAAGACTCCCTGTATCAAGACCAGGTGGAGTAGCATCATGAACCTGCCACACTGCACCATTATTTGTTGGTACGTTTGAAACAGCAGAAATCGAATTAACTGGTAAGAGCGGGTTTGGGAGAATCAATAATCCAGCCAAACTAGTTAAAAATAGAGATGTACGAATGCTCTGCTTGCTTTTGGCGTTACGATAAATTTTAGTATTTTTGATCAATTCTACCCTTGATAAAAAGTATCTACTTACTTTTTCTTTAAGATAAACTATCAAATTTACACGCTCCTTTTAGTAGATAATAGCTTCACAAAGTAGCAATAACCACTTCTCACCCTTCCTAATTTATTAAAAATAGTCCCTACTATCAGTATAAATCGAGTAAAAAGATTTGTTTTCATTATTGTTAAATCATGTAACAGGGAAATAATTCTCAGAGTTTTCTATAAATTTTTGGGGAATTTATAGAGAAGATATTGAAGTTAGTGCAAGCATAGCCAAATACTTTGAGTAAATTAACAGAATAACTTAAAATAAATTTTATGATAGTTGCTTCTTTTTGAACCACAAAATGAATACGATTACATCTAGATGAACCTTCAACTCCTAAAAAAATTTTTAAAAAAGAAAGGATTGGTAGACGATGTCCAAAAGTACAGTATGGCCGGCCGAATGGAAAGCATATGAGGATCGATATTCAGGATTGACCATTACTCAACTGACTGATTATACCGGGCACAGCCATCATCTATATTTTACAGAAAATGGTTGGTATGATAATGGGAATAAGATACTGTTTTGTTCGGATCGAGAAAATAAAACAAATTTATTCAGCGTTCATGTTTCCACCGGAGAAATCGTACAATTAACTGATCACGAAGAGATATATGGAAGTTTATCCCCTTGTTTACATCCAAATGAACGATTCGCGTACTTTAGAAAGAAACATCGAATTATCGAAATAGATTTAATTACGTTGAAAGAAAGAGTAATCTATGAGGGCGATGAGTCACTTGTAGGAGGCAATATTAACTGTACTGCGGATGGTCAATATATTATTACATGCTTACACGAGGATTTTAAAAACAAGTTTGCGATCGATTTACAAAATGGTTATGTAGGACATCGTCAATTAATGGAAGCGAGACCCTACTCGCAAATTATTAAAATAGCGATTGAAGATGGAGAATCTACCATAGTATTCGATGATTATAACTTCATCACGCATATTAACACTTCTCCTACCCATCCAAACCTAATCACGTTCTGTCATGAAGGACCATGGCATCTTGTCGATCACCGAATATGGGGGCTTGACATAGAAACGAAGAAAGTATGGAAAATTCGCGAAAGAAAGGAACCGCAAGAAATGGTAGGTCATGAATACTGGTATCCAGATGGAGAACATATCGGATATCATGGATTCAGAGAAGATGGAACGGCCTTTTTTGGGAAAACTCGTTATGACAATACAAATATAGAAGAGGTAGAGTTTTCATTCCGCAATTGGCATGCACATTCTCATGGATTTTCAAAAGTTGTAATAGATGGAAGAGCTCCGCTTGATAAGTTAATTGTCTGGGAACAGGTTGATGGTGAGTTTTCTAATCCGAAAATATTATGTGAACATCGTTGCAGCTTTCATGTACAAAAGGTACATGCACATCCACGATTTAGCCCAGATGGCACGAAATTGTTGTTTACTAGTGATAAAAATGGCTACGGGAATCTGTATTTAGTTGATTTACCAGGGAGTTTTGAGAGCTTACCAGAATTTGATGCAAATAATTATTAACTAACATAGCATTCATTTTGAAAAGTATTTTCCAAAATGAATGCTTGTTACTTTTTGGATTTTGGCAATTTATGGTTTCGTATAAGTAGCAAATTCAATGAAGCCCACCACAACCACACTTACGAAGATAAATAGAAATAAGCCGAGCGACAACCAAGCAAAAGTCTTTTTATACTTTAATCTTGTAAAACTCAATATTCCAGAAATAACCCCCAGCACAGGAACAACCAACAGGAATATATTAGAAAACAAAGGTAAACCATTTGACGTCATTAGCATCATATTAAAATAGGCTAAGGTTAATAATGCACAAATAAATGAGAATATGCTTAACCTTGTCTCTCGTAGCTTTGGTTTTTTGCTGTTACTTCGTTTTACCAATTCCATAACCGAACCTCCCCAATCGATATCGTTCGAATGGACTCGTTGTCTCTTAACTGTAAAATTTCTTTAGCAGGACCCGTAATGACTCCACCATAGGTATTCAACCCATGTTTTTCGATATAATCAATACGATAATCTAGATCTAACCATTTTGCATGTGCAATGTTAGTTGCCTGTTCTTCATATTCTTTAAGAAAAACAAGACTCTCCACAAATTGTTCATCATTTGGCTCTCTGTCATTGTATGGAGACCATGCATCCGGATCCGGCTGGGCAGGATACCCAATTGGAGCTAAATAGCCTCCATCAAGACTTTTTCCTGATGCCTCTAAACCCGTGTCAATAGCATACCATCTCCATTCCACATCAACACCTTCTGTGACTTCTTTGGCATTTTCAGGTTGGATTAACTCATCCAATGATACATATACTTCAGCAACTGTTCCTTCCGGGAGCATTTCTAATCTATTCCATGCAGCCATATCTCGATTGGTTATGGCTGCTTCTGGATGATAGAGTTTTTTCGTATCATAATAAGGAATATCTTCTGGCGGATTTTCTGATATATAATTTCTCTGAGGGAATTCGGCATCATCATATTGATAAGTTACTTCCCAATCACCTTGTTTGATATCACTTTTTCCTACCCTTTTATATAAATCCATTGTAACTTCAAATGTAAATAACCCAAACGTTCTCTCGATATCCATTTCTTCTAAACTGACGTTTGGTTCTGTTATATAAACGGTTTGAATCGGAACTTGGATAAGGTCTTCTGCCTTTTGATTCCATGCATAGTAAATATAACTAGCTAGTGTGAGAATCGGATAAATTAACAAAAGAATCATAATAACATATGCCGCTAAGGAAAACGTTGCATTTCGCATGCTATTCTTGAGAATCTTATTCACTTTTTCAGGTGGTAGGTCATCAGGCTGGTACTCAGCTTCAGCATCTAATTCCTCTGAGATAACTTCTTGATAAGCATTTAATTTTTCTAGATCTCTTTCGACTTCTTCCGCTTCTTCCTCTGTGAGATTTCCTTCATAATATTTTTGTAATTTATTCTTCCATTCATCACTCATTCTCGACACTCCCTTTCCTATAGAGCTGTCTAAGTTTCCCTCTTCCTCTAAAGATATGGGTTTTTAATGTATTTTCTTTTATGGCTAGAATTGAAGCTGCTTCTTTATAAGAAAATCCTTGTAAGTCACACAATACTATCGCTTTTTTCTGTATCGGCTTTAATTGCTCTAGCTTCCAATACAATTCCTCTTTGTCGGTATTTTTTTGCCATTCCGTTTCTACAGTATTGTCGGATGAAAAAGTTATAAAATAATCTGGTGGTTGATAATCCATTTTTCTCATTCGCCTCTTATAGTCAATAAAGGTATGGTAAGCTATTTTTATTAGCCACGATTTAAGAGCCTTTGGTGGACTGCTATCTAGCGCTTGGTATGCTTTCATAAATGTATCTTGTGTTAAATCCTCTGCTAGACTCTTTTCCTTACAAAGGGAGAGAAGATATCTATAGACATCATGGATATATAATTTATATAGTTGTTGAATATCCAATTCTTCTCCCCCCTTCACTAAACAAACGGATATTAAAGCTTTAAAGTTGCACTTTTTTTCATTTTTTCTCTGATACTATGGAATTTGTATTGTTTTTTTAGCTGAACATATATAAGATAAAGATAGAGATGTATCGAAAGGGGAATTCTTCTACATGTGTCCAATTCTGTAATGCATAATTTATCAAAATAAATAGCTACTTACCTCGAACGTTAAAGGGATAAGTATGTCTATTTGTTTGAATAATTATCATTACAGGGATGCGTGGTATGGAGGTATAAATATCCATTGACTAGGCAGATCCCATGTGGATCTGCTTTTCTTATATGAGAAGATACATCTCTATTACCCCTTTATCAAGTGTCCTATCAATCGGGGGTATATAACATGAATCATTGTCAAAATAAAATTGCATTAATTACAGGAGCCAGCAACGACAGAGATATGGGGACAGCTATCTGTCGTAAGCTAGCTGCTGAAGGTATCGATATTTTCTTTACGTACTGGAAAGCAAATGCCGATTGGGAGAAAACATTTCAAGAAGAGGTCAGAGAAATGGATGTGCGTTGCGACAGTTTGGAAATAGACTTATCTCATGCAAATGCAGCTATTGAAATACTTGATACAGTTACCGC
Organism: Gracilibacillus sp. HCP3S3_G5_2; assembly: GCF_052063305.1. Lineage (NCBI taxonomy): Bacteria > Bacillati > Bacillota > Bacilli > Caryophanales > Bacillaceae > Gracilibacillus > Gracilibacillus sp. HCP3S3_G5_2. The sequence continues at coordinate 156,532 of NZ_JBQHXU010000009.1, forward strand.
TACGGTTGGTTTACCATCGATATTGGTAAACAATGCGGCCCATTCAACAAGGGACGGTTATATACAATTAGATGCCAAAACGCTTGATGACCATTATGTAGTCAATATGCGATCAACTTTTCTCCTTTGTGTTCAATTTGCTCGTCTGTTTGAAAAATCAAAATTAGATGCTGGACGAATCATTAACATGACCTCTGGCCAAGATCTCGGCCCTATGACTGGAGAGTTAGCCTATGCAGCAACCAAAGGTGCCATTTCCAGCTTTACCAGGTCGTTGTCACAGGAACTTGCACCACTAGGAATAACGGTTAATGCTGTTAATCCAGGGCCAACTGATTCAACTTGGATGACAGATGAAATAAGAAATTCACTTTTACCTAAGTTTCCTATGGGGCGAATTGGTAGACCAGAAGATGTGGCTTGTATTATTAGATTTCTTGCAAGTGATGAAGCTACATGGATAACGGGACAGGTTATAAATTCTGAAGGTGGGTTTATTAGAGGTTAATGAAAGAGTCTATATTGATGAACGGTTGTAGATCACTATTGGTATAGCCATAATGTTCTAATTGCTTCATTAAATTCAATAAGACAAAAGTATCCATTCCGAAAAATTCGAAATGGATGCTTTTCATTTATCTTCAGAATAATACTTCTTTATTATTAGAAAGCCTGTCGAATATCTCTTTTAGACTTACCATTCATGCTAATAGAGTAATCAATAGATCGACTTCATATGAGGGATGGCGCTTACGTATATCGAAAACGTATTAGTGTTTTATCAATACCTTTTCATAAAAAGTTTAGTATTAATTAGGGTTGTTTCATTATGGACATGTGTTTAATTAAAAACACCTTACAAACCTACGCTTTTAGATAAATAAGAAAACCCAGTTTTAAATAAAGATTGGGCAAAATGGTTTCTTTTTCAATAGGCTTCTATTTGTTTTTCATAAAAAAGTTTGATCATTTTCCACCTAAGTTACTCAACAATTGCCCCCCATTTGGTGTTTATTTATATGCGCCTTTATTCTCCAAATGGAAGTCGGGGTTTTTCGTCCTCATAAATAGAATATCCCCATTCTCCATTGTCCATTTTGGTGCATTGGTCGTCAAAGCACGTGAAAATATAGGTTTGTTTGTCCGTCCTGACGCTCACGCTGAAATAATAGGGAAAGACGCCGCCTTTGTTCTTATCGATCCCTGTATCAATAGCGATGATATTTTCTTTCTTCGCTATCTTTTCATAATCCTCGCTTTCAATTGTCTTTTGAACCATTTCGCTTAAAATGATTTGCTCATCAGGGGACGGGTCATACCACTGATCGACCAATAGCCACTTTCCCAAGATAAACAAATTCACAGCAATACTGAGCGTCAGCAGAACCAAAACGATTTTAAATTTCAAGTACTCTCCCCCTCTTTTGAATCTCTTTAATTCAACAATCTGGCCTGATTGCGGTATACTTTTACCACAAGAGAACCCTAGACAAGCATATCCAAGGAGGGGGAACGGTGCAACTTTTTTATAAACGGTACATCTTTATTTTTAAATTTACAACAAGTGCACTATTCAATATATTTTTAAACTTCTAATTTTTTTATAAATTTTTCCGAATTGAACTTATAATTGTTTTTTCATACAACCATTCTTCATCTCAACCATATTTTCTTCTGTTCTCACAAAGCCGCCTTCCTTCACAAGCTTTGCTTCCACATTAATTTCGCTTACCGGAATAGTTTGTTCATTTGGCAAAACCCATTTCCTCCTTAGTTATAAGTACTTCCTGACAGTATAAAAATAAAACAGGGACAAAACATGACGTCATGCCCCTGTATTACCAACTGGATTTTTTTACACCTGGTATTTGCCCTTTATGAGCATATTCTCTAAAGGCAATTCGTGACATGTTGAATTTTCGCATGTAGCCACGTGGTCTGCCTGTGATTTCGCATCGATTTTTCAAACGCGTGGGAGAAGAGTCTCGTGGTAATTTACGAAGTGCTTCATAATCTCCTTTTTCCTTAAGCTCTCTTCTGATAGCTGCATACTGTTCAACCATTTGCTGACGTTTTTTCTCTTTTGCCATTTTAGATTTTTTAGCCATCTTCTCCTTGCTCCTTTCTCTTTTAAATTTCTATTGTATGATAACTTTACAATCATCAAATCGTAATGATTACGGAATACAAGCTATTATAGTACACTTTAAACTAAATGTAAATAGTAATGATTACGATTTAAGTCTATTTACTACAAAAAATCGATATCCTTATAGGATACCGATTTTAACAGGTTACTCTTTCACTTATTCGCTATTGGTAAGTCGATCAACAGCTAGTATCGCATTAGCGACATCTTTTGCTGTAATATCTTTTGACAAATTACCCATTGTCTCTTCTTCTTTTGTAGCAGCCTCTCCAACTTTTAAAAGTTCTTCATATGATACTTTATCTAAATGCATCTCTTTCAATGTAGTTGGCAGTTCAAGCTGACGGTAAAAGTTTATATATTTTACTAATTCTTCTTCAGGGTGTAGTTCCAGCAATAGTTGAACAAGTGTACCATAAGCAACTTTTTCTCCATGTGTAAGGTGATGGATATCACCTTTAAGAACCGTAAACCCGTTGTGAATGGCATGTGCTGCAGCTAAACCACCACTCTCAAAACCAAGACCAGATAATAAGGTATTTGCTTCTACTACCGCCTCTACATGTTTGGTAACAATACCCTTTTGAACTGCTTTATAAGCTGGGATGCCATAGGCAAATATTGTTTCCTCACACGTTTTAGCAATTGCTTTAGCTGCAATACTTGTCTTACCTCCAGCCATAGCTGTTCCATTACTTTTTATAGTCGCTCTAGCTTCAACCCATGTAGCCATTGCATCGGCAATACCCGATGCAAATAAGCGCGCAGGTGCCTTGGCAACAACATCTGTATCTACTAAAACTAAATCCGGATTTTTTTGATAAAATTTATACGATTCAAACACACCTTCATCACTATATAAAACAGATAATGCACTTGTTGGAGCATCCGTTGAGGCTGTAGTTGGTACAATGACCACGCCAGTATTTAGCTCGTCAGCAGTAGCCTTAGCAGTATCTAACGTTTTTCCACCACCTACACCAATCACTAAATCTACTTGATTGTCCTTACCTTCTTGAGCAATTCGATTGATTTCATTGATGGACGCCTCCCCATTGAATTCAACGAAATGAAAAGGGATCTCCTCTTCGTCCAAACTTTTATTTATTATCTCCCCCGTAATATCCCATACAACCTTATCAGAGATAACAAGTGGTTTTTCCGTCATAGCTCTCACGTTACTTCCAATAGTATTCAATGCACCTTTTCCCTGAACATATTTACTTGGTGAAATAAAAATAACGTTTGACATATAAATCAACTCCTTTGACTCATATATTACACATATACTTTCACATTTATTCACACAGTTTGTGAAACCATTCACAAACTGTGAATTGAAAGAAGTTTTATAGTGGCAATCTTCTACAAGAGGAAAGAAATTTTTTGCTGTTAGAGGATATCCCTCTCCAATCAAAATTAATTACTAGACGCAAAAAGGCATTCCTGCTCATGAGCAGAGAAGCCTTTTATTAATCCAGCTTTTCACCAAAGTCTTTATCATATCCTTTTAAGCTACAGTCCTTCTTATGATTATTATTCACCGAGAAAACTTTTTTCAAACATATCTGTTAAATAATCCAATGTGATCGGATCGCTATACGTCGATGCAGCCTGATCAATTTCGATAACACGATTATTCTTCACAGCGGGAATGTTGTTCCACGTTTCACTGTTCATAAACTCATTGTCCTCAGACGTTTTTTTACTTATGACAATAAAGTCTCCAGCATACTCAGGCAGTGCTTCTAATGATAGCGTATGATATCCCAGTTCCAGCGCATCCTCCGCTACTTTTTCCGGCATGTTCAAATCCATCGCTTGGTATAAAACTTCTGTTCCTCTTGCCCAATTATCGCCAAACACATAGAAGTTTTTTGCATCCACTTCAAACACAGTCACTGTTACCTCTTCACCATATTCCGCTTTAATCTTATCGCCAATCTTTTCGGTGCGCTGCTCGAAATCCGTGACCCACTCCTGAGCTTCTTCCTCTTTGTTCAAAAGCTTCCCTATCTCTACTTGCTGAGCCAAATAGTCGAGCTCACCCCAAGTGTAGATGACGGTTGGGGCAATTTTCTGCAATTCATCTAAGTTTTCCATATGTGAGCCTGCTATAATAAGATCTGGATTTTGTGCCATCACGGTTTCAGGTTCATTTTCTGAGACAACAGCAACATCTTCGAGATCATCTGCAAAAAGTGGATTGGATTTTGTCCATTGATCCACACCAACAAGCTCCCCGTCTAACGCATGTACATTTGGGGCATTAGTCAAGGCAACAACTCGTTTTGGATCGGCAGGGATTTCTACCGGACCAGTCTCTGCTTCATATGTAACAGTTTCTGATAATTCCGTATCACTTTCCTCTTGAGATGCCTCTGGCTCACTACTGGTCTCGCTTCCACAAGCACTCAATAGCAGGATACCCAAGATAAAGATGGTCATTATTAAGTAATGTTTGCTATTCATATTTTGTACAATCCTTTCTAAATAGGTTTATTCCGAATATAAATATTCTTTATTTTTTTCTTTGAAACGCACGTTATGAGAGGACACCATTGCTACTTTTTGAGCTTTTGGATCTATATAGCGTTTTGCACTGTTAACAGCGTTGGCAGCATCTTGAAATGCGCCGGCAATAAGGTGTAATTTACCCTCATGAGACAAAATATCCCCCGCACCATATAACCCAGGAATATTCGATTCTCCAAACGCGTTTCCCTTGATAAAATAATTATCCTGCAAATCAATTTGCAAGCCACATGTTGTCATTAATTGATGATGACGATGGTAGCCATGATTAACAAGAACTGCGTCAACAAAAAGGCTATCTGTCTTGTTCGTTAGATGATGAAGTAACTTCACTTCATTAATCTTTTGATCACCTAGTAGTGCTGTTATCTCTGTATTTGGCAGGTACTTGATGTTATTTACCATTAATTTAGAAATGTCTGACTCATGAGCCTTCAAATCATCTCCTCGATAGATTAATATCACTTGTTTCGCAACAGGAGCTAATTCATTAGCCCAATCAACTGCAGACGAGCCTCCACCTGATATTAAAACCGTCTTATCCTGAAAATCTTTTATCGATTTCACATGGTAATAGAGATTGCTATTCTCATAGTTAGATGCATTTTCTATGTCAAGCTTAATCGGATCAATTATCCCTCCACCAACTGCCATAATGATTGTTTTAGAATAATGCTTCTTTTGATTATCTGTTTCTAATTCAAAGGTATCTGTATCAAGCTTGCTAATTTTAGTTATTGTCTGTTCCATTTCCAGAGTAGGATCAAATGTAAGACCTTGTTCTATCATTTGTTTAATAAAATCAGAACCTGAGGTAGGCGTCATTCCGCCAACATCCCAAATCATTTTTTCGGGATAAACTTGGACTTTCCCACCCAACTCTGACTGTGCTTCGACCACTTTCACTTTCATCTCCCGTAGACCAGCATAAAAAGCAGCAAACAAACCCGCCGGTCCTCCGCCGATGATCGTCACATCATATAATTCTTCCATTGCACAACCACTCCTCTCTTTTTTTGGATAATTAATTTATCTTATTAAAAAAAGTTTTTAATCTTTTGTTTTCGCCAGCAAATATAAGAAGTATGGTGCTCCAATTACAGCAACAATGATACCTGCAGGAATTTCAGACGGCTGCATCATCCATCGTCCCAACGTATCTGCAATGAGTAGCAATAATCCACCAACCATTGCAGAAATCGGAATAATGTATTCATGTTTATCTCCAACTAATCGTCGGGTGAGATGGGGAGCTATTAAACCGACAAAACCGATACCGCCACTTACTGACACACAAGCTGCAGCGACAATAACTGCTAATACTAGTAAAATCCGTCTTTCCTTCTCCATATGCGCACCTAAACCGATAGCTGTTTCATCACCAAGAGTTAATATGTTAAGAACAGAAGATTTGGAATAAATCAACGGAATAAATACAAGTAACCACGGCAATAACGCAAGGACAAATTTCCAATTTGAACCCCAAATACTACCTGCTAACCAAGTAGCTAAAAATTGATAGTTGTCTGGATCGAGTCTTAATGTCAAAATAATCATTAATGCATCAATTCCGGCTGCAATCGCAATACCAGTAAGTATTAGACGAATCGGCGCAATTCCTTCATAACGTTTATAGGACAAGATATAAATGAATAGTGCCACTCCACCAGCACCAATAAATGCGATTATTGGCATCAAAAATACCGGAGCATCTGTTACAGTCGCAAAAAATGAAATGAATAACATAACCGCCAGTCCTGCTCCTGCATTAATTCCAATGATGCCAGGTTCCGCTAGTGGATTACGAACAATCCCTTGCAATACCGCCCCAGATACCGCCAAACCCATACCTACTAAAATAGCGATTACCATACGAGGTAAGCGAAAATCAAATAAAATTAACGATTGTTGTTCTGTACCTTGACCGAGTAGAGTAATAAGTGTTTCTTCAGGTGATAGTCGAATATGACCAGTATTCAAACTAATAAAGAAACATACAGTTATCATGACAAAAATGAGCAAAGCGGTTAATTTTACTTGTCTTTCCTTTTTTAATTGGCTTTCCGTTTTCCATTGTTTGCTTCTCATACATGCCCGCCCCCTTTTCTCGCTAAATACAAGAAGAAGGGTACGCCCAACAATGCGATTAGGGCACCAATTGGTGTTTCATAAGGTGGATTGATGATTCTTGCTATTAAATCAGCCAATACAACAAGGAGCGCTCCTAACATTGCCGAAGCAGGTATAATCCACCGGTAATCATGCCCTACTAAACGACGAGCAAGATGAGGTACGATTAACCCAACAAAACTAACAGCCCCAACTACCGAAACGGCCACTCCTGCTAAAATTAAAATGAGCAAAGCACACAATAACTTGACTCGTCCCAATTTCTCACCAAGGCCAATTGCTACTTCTTCACCAAGACTCAAAATGGTAATCGCTCGTGATAAAACAAATGCTCCTAGTAAACTTAGACATAACCATGGTGTCACCACTTTCAAATGTCCCCAGGTCGTACCTGATACACCTCCGGCATACCAGAAAGCTAAATCTTGGCCAATTTCGAAGTACAGTGCTATTCCTTCACTTAATGCACCTAATAAGGCACTAACAGCAGCTCCTGCCAATACTAAACGAATTGGTGTTAACCCATTTTCTGATAAAGAGCCAACGCCATATACAATCCCCGCTCCTAATGCGGCTCCTAAAAAGGAGAATAATATGACGTATGAATAGGATAAGCCTGGAAAAAAAGCAAAGCATAAAGCCAACATGAAAGCGGCTCCCGCATTTAATCCCAGCAAACCAGAATCAGCTAAAGGATTTCTTGTCATCCCTTGCATCAATGCGCCAGCCACCGCAAAACAACTGCCAACAATTGCCGCTCCAATGACACGAGGTATCCTTAGTTCCCAGATAATTTGATGAGCTACTAAAGCAGGATTGAAATGAAATATCGTTCCCCAAACTGTTTTTAGATCGATATCTGCTGCTCCTAGCGATATCGACAGTGCCAACGAAAAAATGAGCAACAACATTCCAACAGTTAGTATCAATATGCCAACTGTCGGACGAGCCGTCTCTTTCACTCTTTTTAATTGTTCTTTTTCGTCCATTTGACCCTTCGACCATTCCATCTATTGACAGTTCCTTTCTTTTATCACAGTGCTGTAAGCCCCGTACTTCAATCTTCAAATAATACAAGGAAACTAAAGGGTTAACTGACGCTAACACCTTGATAAGTTTCGCTAATGATTAATGGGGGCAAACCCACTGGTTACAGTCTCACTTTATACAAAGAAAAAAGAATCATACTATCTAACTTTTGCATCCAGCACTATGATCACATAACTGATAGGATAAACAGACTGGTTTGGCACTGTGCGGACATGAAATTAGTTCTGCATCAATCTGAAAAATTGCTCTTAAATAATCGCAAGTCATAACTTCGTTTGGTGTTCCTTCTGTTACAATTGCTCCATCCCGCATGGCTATCATATAATCAGAAAAACGTGATGCATGATTCAAGTCATGGAGAACCATAATAATAGTACGCCCTTCCTCTTCGTTTAAACGTTGTAATAATAATAAAATATCTAATTGATGAGCTAAGTCTAAATAGGTAGTCGGCTCATCGAGCACCAGAATATCTGTCCCTTGCGCCAATGCCATTGCAATCCACACTCTTTGCCTCTGTCCTCCAGATAAAGCATTGGCTGGTTGATCTCGTAAATCATTCAAACCGGTTACATCCAGTGCCCAATGAATATATTCATAATCTTGTTTTGATAATCTCCCCATCTGCTTACGATGAGGAAAACGCCCATAAGATACTAGTTCAAATACAGTCAATCCGTTAGGTGCTTGTGCTGTTTGGGGTAAAACCGCCATTCGTTTGGCAACCTCTTTCGTGTCTAAAGTATGGATCGCTTTGCCCTCGAGCAAAACAGCTCCCTCTTTTGCTTGCAAAACACGTACAATGGTCTTTAACAACGTCGATTTACCACATCCATTAGGTCCGACAATAGTGGTGATCTTGTGTTTAGGAATAGAGACACTTAAATCTTTAATAATTAGGGCATTTGAATAACCTACACTTATTTTGTTGACATCTAAAGCATTCATGTTACATCTCCTCACCTTTCACTAAATTGAACCAATAAATCTAATTGATAGTCCAAGGCAATGACATCTTGAAAATAGAAAACCAGATGTTTTTCCGAATCCGTGACTTCAATGATCACTATCTTCGTGTCTTGATCTAATATCTCTGAGAGCTGTTCTTCCTGATATGTTACTTTCTCTTGAAATTGCTCTAATCGTTGCTTAGCTTCTTGTTCCTTATTTAATATGTTGCCGATTTCAAGTAGACGTTCTTCATAATCAAGGGCACCATATGGAAACAAAACCGTTGGAGCCATTTTGGATAATCGTTCGTATGAATCTTCTGCATATGTAATAATTAGATCTGGGTTTAAACTTGTAATTTTTGCTAAAGAATTGCCTTATCCTCTCCAACACTCTCTACTTCTTTTCAGATACTCCACGTCGCCAATCCATCACCAGCATAATCTCTTACTACAACTACAACTCTTGATGGTTCAAGTGGTAATTCAAGCGTTCCATTTCACTCTCGTAATATCTAACACTCTCATCCTTCATGGTTAGTAGAGTCTGCTTCGTTCGTGTTACATGCGCTTAGAAGAACGATCAACATCGACAGGAAAAAAATTAAAAGACCATCATTATTCCGTTTATTCACTACTTCTCCTCCAAATTCGGCCTAATCAATATTGATAATCATTATCAATTAAAGAGTATATACTAATCCCTTGTTAAATACAACCCTGGTTTAAAATTAATTATCTATAAAATTATGAAAACGAGCTGATTATTTATCCAGCTCGCTTTACCTTACTTATTCAAAATATAATTAATTAATCCATTTGTAATTCCTTGTGCTACTTCGTTTTGATAGCTTTCTGTTTGTATGACTGACAGATCATGAGGATTGGATAGGAAGCCTAACTCAAGTAAAACGGATGGAGCTGATGTATTTACCAGTACTTTATAATTTGCTTGTCTGACTCCCCGATCATGAAGGTTAACTTGAGATATAATGGATGATTGTATAGATTCACCCAAGACTTTGTCCCCTGATTCAGCATAATAAGTAGTAACTCCAGATGCTGACAAATTTAAGGATGCATCATAATGAAGACTAATGAAAGCATCTGTATAATAACTATTACTAATTCTGGCGCGTTCATCTAAAAAGACAAAATAATCTCCAGATCTAGTAACAATAACATTAGCGCCGGCATCACGTAAATGATCAATAACCTTTGTTGATGTAGGTTGTATAACATCTTTTTCTTGTATTCCATTTAATCCTATTGCTCCAGGGTCTCTACCACCATGTCCCGGGTCAACAACAATATTGTATCCTTCTAAGTTCATTGAATTAGAGGAAACCCTATTATTATTTTGAGAAGGTTGCGTTGCTTGTTCTGTTAACCAAGAAGCTATCCAGCCTTTCTCTGAGCTATTTATCATGATTTGATACCAATTACCTGACCTATCTATTACATCAAAACTATCTCCAGATAATGCCGAACTAACCACGTCGTAATTGGTACCTGGACCAGAACGAACAAAAATGCCTTCAGAATTTATGGTAACCATATTAGGAGTACTGCTTGTTTCGGTAGTTGATTCTTCAGTGCTTAGAGAATCTTTTTGAACTAGATGATGTTTCGCTACCCAAACTTCTTCTCCATCATAGTAGGTTTGGATCCAACCATATTCTTCCTGAAAAGCCATTAACTCATTCCCTTGCACGAATTGAGCTACAATTTCACCGTCAGAAGAAGGCTCACTTCGAACATTCAGAACCGAAGTACTAACTTCATAGGTTTCTAGATCACTAGCTTGTACCGGTTGTAATAAAGGGAATAAGAGAAAAGATAGCCAGGAAAGAAATGCAAGTCGCGAAATTACTTTATGATTCATTGAAACCCTCCTTTTTCCCTATAGGAAAGTTGTTATAAAGTTCCTCTTCCTCATAAGGTAAGATTACCCAAAATCATAGATCTCTAATCTTTTTAGCAGAAAATCATGCACATTTACCTATAAACCACAAAAAACAGGTCTATATTACTAAAAAGAAACCAACTAATGAAAAAAAGAGTTGCACTCTAGGTGTTCTTTTACTCAGCAGAGAAACATTTAGTAATCTAGAAATAGAAATGCTCGAGGTGCTTGCAGGTCTCCTTTCTATGGCTATCGAGAAAACATACCTACAAGAAGAGTGGGAAGCTTTAACATGCAAAAACAAATGAGGGAAGCGTTCATATAACGAAAACTTCTTCTTTTATAGAAATGAAAATCGCAGATAACGGCTGTGGAGGAGCTTCTGAAAATCAACACTCTATTGGTATGAAAAGTATGAAAGAACGTGCAGAAGATATCAATGCCAAACTCACTATAGAAAGTATAAGTGGGAATGGAACAGTATCACGGTAACAGTCCCAATACAAAACGGGGAGGATATAGAATGACGATAAAAGTACTACTTGTTGATGATCATCTTGTCGTACTAAAAGGATTACGCTTTTTCTTACAAACGCAACCACACATCGTCGGTTCAGAAATGGGGATTATAGAAAGCCTTCCAAATGAAACAGGGATACATTTATTTCAATCGGCACAAAATGCTTTTACGCTGGGAATGCAGGTGGTCTATGCAATTACGATAGTTCTGGTGATCGTGACAGCTTTCTTCATCATACATCCATTAAGAAATAGTGCTTGATACTATACCTTAAAAGATTTCTTTTATCTGTGTGGAGGCATCTATTAGCCTCCACACTAACATTAACCCGCAAGCAGTTCAAAAACCCTTTCATATGCATCATAAATTTTATCTGCTTCTATCTGATTGTGAAACTCATCCTCATATTTGATGACAAGTAAATCCATTTCGTAAAGAGCAATAAGAATCCGGACAAGCGGTTTTGGCATTGTATCCCAAGTAGTTATTTCGTCATGGACCTTGGTCAATTCTCGCAAAATCCCTTCGAATTGCCGCTCATCCATTCCCTTTCCTTGTTCAAGTTTTTCAAAGAAATTACCATCTGTATGGACCTGTTCAACAAGACTTGAAATAATCATTTCCTGTCTTGGGTTGGGTATATGGTCACCAGCAAGTCCCTTCTGTCTCCAAGTACGGATATATATTTCCGCCTCCCGTATTCTCTTTGATTCTTCACCTGTGTAATTTATAGAAGCGTTATACAGTTCAGCACAGATTTCGATGACTGGCTGTACTGCTTTCTTTGGAATAGAATCTTTCTGTTTCCATTGCTCCATTAATTCTGAAAACGTCCGTTTCAGATTTTTATATTCTTGCTCATCCAACCCGTTACCCATTCGCAATTCAACTAGTAAATGTAAGTTTAATTCGATAAATTGATCCAACAATGTTGATTGGTCCATGTTAAATACACTCCTTCTATGTTAATTTATAAACTCGGAAGGACGACCAAGCAGCGTAATTGCATTTGCTGGAATGGACTTTTCGACAAGCACCTCCTGAGATTTATTGGCGTACCTCCGTACCTTCTCCCATGGTTCTCCCTTAGAGTTGACTAAATACTTATCCTGTATTGCTGGGTCTGTTAAATCATAATACTTCTCTGTAACCTTTTTCAAATCAATCTGCACAATTCGGAGATCTTGGGATCTTCCGCCATCCATTATATCTTTTGTGGCGTTTACTAGGGCTACATCAAAACTTTTGGTTGTCGAAATATACTTTGATCCTTTAAATGTCCGTTTTCCACCATTATTGACATGGCCAGCAATGGATATGTGCTCTCTCTCTGGTGCTTTAGCAAATATACCTTTGTCAGGATCTTCATCCTCCCGCAATACACGATAGACTGTATATTCATCAGATTGCAGTTCAAGATCATCCAGAATGTCTTCCGCTTGATTCACTTTGTTGACAAGTTGCTTCACTTCATCGGAAGAATCATTTCCACTTGAAAATGAAGAGATTGCTTCATCTACGGTTTCTATCAGATCCCCTATGTAACTGATAATATCAGTAACCGTCTCTTCTATCCCCTTAACAGCGCCTGCAACATTTTCTCCAATAGAACTGATCCAGCTGTAATCGATTTCAAAAACACCTTCATCAGCTACAACTGTACTTACTGTGGCAACTGATGTAGTTTCTGCAAAAAATGTGTCCTCTGTAGCTGACTGTACTGGCTGCAAAAATGAAAAAAACAGGATGACCATTAGAAAACATAGTAGATATGAATATTTTGCCCTCTTCAACCGTCTTTCCTCCTTTATTTCCAAGTTTATACGTAAGTCTATTAATACTCTTATGATAGATAAGCTTCCGAGGAAAGTCCACGTTATTTAGCGACTTTTTATAAAACAGGAAATAATACCCAACCACGAAGGTGATGACGATTAAGGCTCATTTTCATCTCTAATAAAAGATCAACTCACGTTAACGATTAAGGCATCACCTAGCCTTTGCTTTAACATGTTCCTGCCATGTCCTTCACCTCATAATGACAGCACACACTTACTAATTAGTTCTTTCCATACACATTCTCATTATGTAGATCAAACATCTTTCACGAAATACCATTCTATTAATAAACATGGACAACCTCGTCTCCCTTCTCTTTAAGCAAGGATATTATACTAGGTTCCATAATAAAATGCATCGTTCCAACAATCACCATATAAGTCTGTCCGTTATCTTCCTCAAGGATTTGTTGAATCTAATTAGCCATCTCTATCCATTAAACTCTTCGTCCTCCATCTCCAGCATCCATTCCATATCACTATCCAACCAGTAAGAAATAAGATTATCATACTCATCAACTAATCCTTCCGAGTTATTAACAAACGTCGCTAAAGTTTGTTCTTGTAGTTCAGGAGAAAAATTGGCAAGCATATATACGTTAAAAACAAGAAAACAAAGACTGAACCTGAGGGTCCAGCCTGTTCTTTAGTTATTTTTCTTCTTTTGTGAATTTTTATTTAAAATTTCACGTAGTTCTTTTATGTCCTCTTCTGATAAAGAATCCTCTTGGATAAACTGCACCAGCATTGATTTTAATGTTCCCCCATAGATTCGTTTAACAAACGATTGCATCTCTTCACGTTGACACTCTTCACGTGAATAAAGCGGGAAAAAAGTATACACTCTCCGATCTTTATTGACACCGACCACTTTCTTTTGAACAAGGCGATCCAAAAGTGTTCGTACTGTTTTCGGCTTCCAATCCGTTTGCTCCTGCATGGAGGATATTACTTGACTAGCTGTTTGTGGAGACCTATCCCAAAGTACTTGCATTACTTCCCATTCCGCATCTGAAATATTAGGGATTCTACTCGTCATCCTTTATCCTCCTATTCCCTTAATAATTCCTTTATCCGTTAATATAGATAATGTAATTTTTGCTGCTGTACTACCATAACTATTATCTTCGTTTTGTATGTTTGTTGCAAAGAAAAATGTATGGTCATTCACTTCTACATAGCCTATAAACCAACCATTTATATTTTTACCATTTACCATACCTGTCCCAGTCTTTCCATATAACTTAGCGTCACCATATTGATCGAGAAAAATTGAATCCTTAATCATTTGGATATTCTGTTCCTCGAATCCCATCTGGTTATGATAAAAAGCCAATAATAATTGTACCTGTTCAACTGGTGATATCTTTAAAGAGGATTCCAACCAATAATCACCTTTATTGGAAAGATCTTCATTTCCATAATTTAATCTTTCTAAATATGACATGATAGCATCACTCGACATGTTTTGGTCTAATTCTTCAAAATACCAGGTTACAGAATCTTTCATAGCTGTCGATAAGTTATGGTCTTTATTCCACGATGAATAAGGGTGTTGCTCTCCATTCCATTTCAGGGTGGAATTGTCCGTTCCTATTACGCCTGACTCTAACGCCATTAATGCTAAATAAATTTTATAAGTGGAATTGGGAGAAACTCTCTGCGTGCTGTTAGGTTGATTATAAATAGTATATTGTTCTGTTTGCATATCATATAATACGAAACTTCCTTCATATCCCGAAAAATAGCCACTTAAATCCTCGTAACGTGTATGTTCATGGTGAAAGCTATAGCTGCTAGTATCTGAATCCGCTAAAGATATAAAGGAAGTCTGACAGACCACAACTATACATATGAAAGAAAAAATAGCAATACTTTTTAGTTTCAACCACTTCGATTCATCCGTAAAAGATGCGATTTTTTCAATTCTCTTTTTGATTTGTTTTTTTGATTCGTTAAAATGATTCGTAAAAGCAATGCGTGTTGAACGCGAGAAAAGCTCGGCAACATCTATAATCGTATTACCATACTCTGTGTAGCTATCTTTATCCAAGCGTTTTAAAACCCCTATATCACATGCAATTTCACGATCAACTTTCATTTCTTTAAACGCCATCCATACAAGTGGGTTAAACCAGTATATAGTCTGAAAAATAACGATAAGGTAATTCGTTACAATGTCATTGTGCTTAAGATGATACAGTTCATGCATAAAAATATAGGTTAGATGCTCTTCGGTTAACCGTTCATCAATCCGTAGCGGGATCACAATATACGTCTTAAACAGTCCGAAAGTCATTGGTGATTGGACAAGCGGTGATTGCCTAACAAATATACTCTGCGTTATTTTCATATTACGCTTACAATCCTCTAACAAGCGCATTACCTTTGGATTAGGCGGGATAGAAGTTGTGTCTTTAATTTTCTTTAATTGAAGCCAGGCACGGAAAGCAAAGGTAACCATCATGACCACACCTGCAATCCAAATGACACCCAAAGTAATGGTTAGATAATCCTGATCGAATCGATGAACAGATACCGTGAAATCTTGCATCCAGTTTTGATTACTCTGACTTGTATTTTCAATATTATTGGTGGAAGCATAACTCATTTCGTTTTTCGGTTTAAAATCTAATAAGCTCCAATAATTTCCCAGATTAATCCATTGCATCGGAAGAAGCGGAAGTGTTAGTGCAAACAGCATCACAAACCATATATTGTATTGCCATTTAGCTGAGATATGTTCTCGAAATACATGCTTTAGTATGAAAATAACCACTATCGTTACAGATGACACGATCACACCTATCAACAAATGTGTTAAGAACACGCTACTCTCCCTCCTTTCTATGGTTATTCATTCTACCAAATTGGCTAAACTAACTAGTTTCATTTTTCAATTAATATTTTAGTCTATCACTTTTTAATAAAACATGATAGAAAATAGAATTCCGTTTCAAAAAAGGTTGACTTCTTTCGACTACAAATGTAATATAAGACTACAAACGTAGTCAAGGGGTGATAGAGAAGAATAAATGCACGTTAACTACAAACAAACTAAAAACTAACAATAGAAAGAGGTTATTCAATTGAAAAAAGTCGCTAAAACTATATGGAACATACAATTACTTGCAGTCGTTATCGCGGTATTTTCAATAATTACGCTTACTGCTTGCATGGATACAGACCGTTCAACTGATACTCCATTGGATGAAGAAAAAGAAACGGAAGAAACAAGTACGGAGGAACAGTTTTCCCAACTAGAAAAGGAATTTGACGCTCACCTTGGCGTCTACGCAATCGATACCAATACAGAGGAGACCATCGAGTATAAATCAGATGATCGTTTTGCTTTTACCTCTACTTATAAGGCTTTAGCCGCAGCAGTCATTCTTCAGCAAAATTCGCTAGATGCACTTGATGAGGTAATCACATACAGTGAAGATGATTTGGTTACTTACTCGCCTGTTACGGAGGACCATGTAGAATCAGGAATGACGTTAGAAGAGCTCATTGAAGCAGCTGTTAGGTTCAGTGATAATACCGCTGGAAATCTCCTATACGAAAAAATTGGTGGTCCTGAAGAATTTGAGATGGCATTAAGAGAAATCGGTGATAATGTTACCAATGCCAACAGATACGAGACTGACCTAAATAATTTCACTCCAGATGATAACCGTGACACCAGCACACCGAAAGCCCTTGCTACGACTCTTAAGGCGTTTCTTGTTGAAGATTTACTTTCAGATGAAGAGCTTGCACTTTTCACAGATTGGTTAAAAGGTAATGCAACAGGTGATTCATTGATTCGTGCTGGAGCACCTGTTGACTGGGAAGTTGGTGACAAGAGTGGGGCTGGAAGCTATGGAACTAGAAATGATATTGCAGTAGTTTGGCCACCAGACCGAGAACCAATTATCATGGCGATTATGTCTCGACATGATCAAGAAGATGCAGAATATGACGATGCATTAATTGCAAAAGCAGCAGAGGTAACCTTTAATGCTTTAAAATAACAGATTCATATAGTATATAATGAGCTGCCCGACAATTAAGTGGGCAGCTCAAATAAATTGCAACTTCCTTTAGTCGAAGTCTCAGAAGACTAGTACTGTATTATATCATTCAATTATTTCTACACGTACGTCTTTACGTCCCCACTCGAGAGCATCATCACGATTCGGAATGAACACATCGATTGCATTACCATTGATACCACCACCAATATCCGCTGCAATCGCAACTCCATATCCTTCAACTTCTACAATAGATCCAAGCGGAATAACACTAGGGTCAACAGCGATTACTTTTGCATCAGGATATTTCTTTAGATCAAGTCCCATTCTTGTCGTACCTGAACATCCATCGCAATTCGCCGTATAAGCAGTACTTTCCACGGTCAATGTCTTTCCAGCAGCTGAACCGCGATCTGCTATATTATCTAACGCTGACCTAGTATTAGGCCCGGCAATTCCGTCGACAGCGAGACCTTGTTGTTTTTGAAAGCTCTTGACTGCGTTCACTGTTCCGGAACCATAAATCCCATCTATGCTAGAATCATAGTGACCTGCCTCCTTTAGTTGTGATTGAATATGTATTACTTGCTTTCCAATATCACCATTCCGCAACACTTGTATCGCGTTATTCGTTTCTGGACCTGCAATACCATCTACTTTCAAATTACGTTTGCGCTGAAAATCCTTTACTGCCTCTTCTGTAATATCCCCATAGTATCCTGTCGATGTATGGTATGGAAATACTCCTTTCGTCATCAAATAATCCTGTAATTCGCTAACATCCTCGCCTGATATTCCTTTAGCCAATATCCGATCTCCTATTGCGGCTTCGGTAATAGTAGGGGCGACAGTTAACATTAATACCCCGACAACCATAGCCAATAGCATGTTTTTCCATTTTTTTAACATATAAAATCCTCCCCATATTTTTTCTTTACATAAGAGAATTCGAGAAGAATTGTTTTTTCTTGTATGTAAAAAATAGAATTACATCATTCGCCCTGCTTTCATCCATTATATGGAAATGTTCCACTCTATATGGTATAGCGAAAATTGGATGTTAACTTCCAATTAATACTGCTAATCGTTCATTCGAAAGGTTCTGATCGGTAATAGATACTGATGGATAGCTTTCAAGTTAGCTATACACCATTGTTTTTCCACACTTTTTCCTCATTCTTTTCTTTGACTTAAGCCTGTTACTTTATAATAATGGAAATAGATTTAGTGATACTAGTAGATACTTTAGATAAGTTGTTGAATCAGAAGGGAGATTTCACAACATGGACAACACTTCAATAGAAATGGAAAAAGTAAAGCATTGGAAAACTGAATTGGTACGATTTATGATGGCCTATAAATTTGCTGTAGAAGAATTAAGCACAAAAATTAGTATATTACAAGAGGAATTTCAACATATTCATGACTATAATCCAATTGAACATGTGAAATCACGTGTTAAGTCACCTGAAAGCATCTTCAAAAAAGTTCAAAAGAAAAAACTACCTTTAAACCTACCAGTGATCAAAGAAAATATTCGTGACATTGCTGGTGTTCGAATAAACTGTTCCTTTGTAGCAGATATATACAAAGTAGCAAATATGCTGACGCAGCAGAAGGATATTACATTGATTGAAACAAAGGATTATATTAAAAACCCCAAACCTAATGGATATAAAAGTCTTCACCTAATCGTCCAAATCCCCATTTTTATGTCAGATAGGGTTGAAAATGTATATGCCGAGATTCAAATCAGAACAATCGCCATGGACTTCTGGGCTAGCTTGGAACATAAAATCTACTATAAATACAATAAAGCTATTCCGAAAGAATTACGGGACGATTTAAGAGATGCTGCTATCTCCGCTAGCGAGCTGGATGAACGAATGGAGCGAATTCACAAGGAAGTAAGTGAACTGAAAGAGGCAGACCATCTTCAAGGAAGTGGAGAAAAGCCAGTCATTCTCCCTCCTGAGTTTTTATCCTTGTTATCTGAAAACGAGGGAAAATCATAGTGTTATTTATAGAGACAAAAATAATAGATCTAATTTAAGGTTATAATTGTAAATTATGTTAGATTATGTCACAAAAGACTTATGATCGATCATTTGTACTGTTACAATGTCTATAAATACATAAGGAGGGAGTGGACAAAATGAATGAATTATTAGGTTTACTAGACGGTGTTTTAGGTACAGTAGCAGGTTTGCTAGATTCTATCTTAAGTATTCTGCCTTTATAGTTCACTCAAAAGGTCTCATTCTCTAAAACCATGCATACTCCAACGTATGCATGGTTTCATTTTGCTAAATGGTCTGCTTAGCCGATCCAATTATAGAAAGCTAGTTTATTACTTCCGTTGGTGTTGCCTCTTTTACAATAATAATGCCATCATATGCGTTAATTGGTGTCATTTTTATGGTATAGAACATACTTACGTATTTATACCAAGAGCTAAACTGATCCCCAATATTGGCCATTTTCTGCTCATTCGACAAAATTGCCTGTAACTCATCTGACTGACGTGCTTGTTCAAAGTCGATAAAAAACGTGTTTTCTTCTACTTCACTAAATGCATCCACTAATTCATTATGATTCGTCACCTTAAAGACTTCTCGCTCTCTTCCGTTACCTGTTTGAGAATTAAATTCACTACTAATAAAATCTGTTCCTATCGCATAGTATTGTGTGCCATATTGTTCATCAAGGTAGCTTCCCATTGACTTGTAGCCTGCCGGTGAAGCAGAAGTTTTCTCAATATGACCATTATGTCCCGACACAAGCACTTTATCATTTCCACGAGCTAGCTCGAAATCGACAATCCATTCTAAGTTTTCTGCTAAATACTGATCACGAAGCTCCGCATATTGATCCTCATTTTGAAATAATGTAGTTCGTTGATGCAGCACTTGTGCATATTGAAAAGCAAACGCATACTCCTCCTCGGAAGTTAAACGGACATATTCTTCTTTATTTCTCTGCATATCTGCCATGATTTCCTCTATTATTTCATTTAAATCAGCTAGTTCATCCTCTGTTAATTGACGCATATTTTCATTAGAGACATTTTCGAGTAAGGCTTGATATTCAACGGCTATATCTTTATCTATCACTTCATAATAGTCTAGTAACCCTTTCTTACTGTAATCATACCTTTGCATATCATTTCCGTAGAAATAAATTTTTTGATTATCGTTGACAGATTCGTTATAATCATGCATCCATTGGACGAATTCAATCATCTGTTCGGTATTATAAATTCCATAGTCTAGTGCGTTCACTACTTCTTTGGCAGTGCCATTGCCGTTTAAGATAAATTGATTGATTGCTTGTCCACCACCAAAGTCAGCTTCCAGTACGAAAACTCGGACATCCTCATTGTTCATTAAAGCTTCGAATACATCTCGCTTCAATTCTTGAAACTCGACATTCCCATGTGTCGCCTCACCTAATCCTATTATCTTAACATCACCTGATAAATGTAGTTGACTTACGGGCTCTATGTATTGATCGGCATCCTCTAATGGCTCACCCATCCCGCATCCTACTAATAAAATAAGGTGAAGAATAACAAATAAGTAAATGTTCTTTAGCATATAATCATCCCCCATAGAATAAGTTCATGACGACGCCACCTTACACCGGCTTTCTCTGAAAATAAATATAGCCACAAAGGAAAAAGACGAGAAAGCTTCCCCCTACAACTATTAATAGCTGATCCCATGGAATAAAAAAGACATCGTCAGTATTTC
Organism: Gracilibacillus sp. HCP3S3_G5_2; assembly: GCF_052063305.1. Taxonomy (NCBI): domain Bacteria; kingdom Bacillati; phylum Bacillota; class Bacilli; order Caryophanales; family Bacillaceae; genus Gracilibacillus; species Gracilibacillus sp. HCP3S3_G5_2. The sequence goes on from NZ_JBQHXU010000009.1 coordinate 177,378, forward strand.
CACCAACATACATCATCGAAAATGGTTGTGCCCATGGATAATAGGGACCAAATCGCTCTGAATTCACCACTAATAGAGTTGGTAACGTAAAAATAACATTTATCGCAAAGGGTGCAGCAAAGCTTTTGAATAGCATGGATAGCCAAAGCTGTAAAGCTACTAATGGCATTGTCGCTACCCATCCGCCTATAATACTTTTCCAAACAATCGTTAATGGAAATGGATCTGTATATCCTTTCATCAGTCCGACAACATAAATTGCCCCCAAGTAAAGAATTTGAATAAATAAAACTAAAAGAACAAGCAGTACATATTTACTCAGAAAAACTTTTCCTCTTGTCACAGGTAAGGCTAATAATTGTTTCCAACCACCTTCTTGATGCTCATATCGACAGATCACACTTGCTAAAACACCTGTGATTAATGGTAAAAACAATATTGCATAGGTCAAATTCATCGAAAATAAGGGACTGTACCACTGATTTATTTTGTCTCCAACATCTAGCAAACTTCCTGTTAAGCCAATAAATAAGCCGATCAATGGTCCAACAAATAAGATAAAGATAATTTTTGATTTGCGCAATTTAAACCATTCAGATTGTAAAATAGCCAACATTTATTGCACGTCCCTTCTTGTAAAATCAAACATGCCCACCATATATAATAAACAGCCCACACCTAAGCCTAACCCTACATTGATAACTGGTTCATCCCATTGATTCATTAAAGATGGCCATTTCCAAATCATCCAATCTGGTAAAACAAAAGCAGAATAAGTAAAGATTACTCCTAACACCCCTGCTGTAATGGGAATTCCCTGGTTTTTACTAACTGTAGCAATCCATACTTGCAAGGCCAAAACAGGTAATGCAGCCAAAAAAGGAAAAAAGCTATATTGCAAAAGTGCTAGAAATGGAAGCTTTTGATCAAAATCTAGTAACAAGCCAAAGGCTAGTGTTAATACCATCAGTAAACAGGATGATAGAAAAAGCATGATGGATAGTACGGTAAATTTGGACAAATACACGGACATTTTGGATATTGGTAAAGCAATCAACTGCTTCCATGCATTAGTTTCATTTTCAATACTTGCCATAAAAGACGTGAGTATGGTAATTCCTAACACAATAGCTAGTGGTGTAAAATTACTGATATTCAGTAAATAATATCCCCAATAATCATTACTTTGTTGTAGTAAATAATCCTTTCGAACCCCATAGTTAACCATTTGTAAAGCAACAACACCGAACGGTCCCAATATGACCAAAAGCCATATACCTTTTCGTTTTATTTTCAACAGTTCTGCCTGTAACAATTGCATCATCATCCAACCAACTCCTCCTTCGTCATTTGCAGGAAGATGTCTTCCAATGATTTTTTGTTATCTTCGACACGATATATAGAAATATTCTGTTGAACGAGCAAGCGAACAGTATCTGCTACCTGTTGATCAGAACTATCTGATAGGAGAATCGCTCCTTCCGCCAACTCTGCCTTTATTCCATTAGCCAGTAATATACGCCATGCTTGCTCTTCTTGACCAACCTTCAATATAACTTGTTGTTGGGCGAACATACGCATTTCTTCAATCGAGTCCTGAAAAATCATTTTGCCTTTAGTAATAATCCCTACCCTTGTCGCAATTTGATCCATTTCCGATAGTAGGTGACTAGAGATTAATATCGTCATACCATATTTTTCTGGTAAACTTTTAATTAATTCTCGAATTTCAATGATCCCTGAAGGGTCTAATCCATTAGTTGGTTCGTCTAAAATTAACAGTTCTGGGTTGTTTAACAAGGCAGCAGCAATACCTAATCGTTGCTTCATTCCTAGTGAGAAGCCTTTCACCTTTTTATTTGCTGCATCTTGCAAACGGACAATACTTAGAGTCTCTTCTATTCTGGATTTCGGAACCCCTACTATTTTTCTAATCGCCTCCAAGTTTTCTCTTGCGGTTAGATGTGGATAATAAGAAGGATTCTCTACTAGTGATCCCACCTTTTTCAAGATATTAAGTCGCTCACTTTTTAAATCTTTCCCGAATATTTCAACCTTACCTGACGTTGGTTTCATCAGTCCTAAGAGCATACGGATTGTTGTTGATTTACCTGCCCCATTCGGTCCAAGAAAACCATATACTTCTCCTTTAGGGATTTGAAGATCCACTCCATTTACCGCTAGTTCTTTACCAAATTTCTTTGTTAGATTGTTAGTTTGCACAATATATTCCATTCTGATCACCTCATCAACCATCTTAAACAACCAAGGTTAAAGACTGGTATAGGCAAAGTTTAAATTTTGTTTAAACTTAATAGAGATTGTGACAAAAGAGTATGTGTCGCCGTTGGCCATAGGACGTGACCGTAGTTAGCCGATCCACAGGAATCATGAGTATGTTGCCTACGCTTCGTTCAGATTGTTCGGATTCTCGTTCTACCTATTTAGTTATGTCCCATTCTCTACCTCTTTTTTAATTTCGCTTTATCGTGTTTTATCCTTTTCCTAATTATGATGGTCGTTCCATCGCTCCCCGATTGAATCTCCCATTCAAGCTGTAAGCCTTTTACCATCATATCAACAATTGACAAACCAATACCCGCTCCTTTTTGGTAAGAACTTTCTTTCATTCCGTTTCCTCGATCCCGAATAATGATCGTGTCATAGTTATCTATCGATCTCGTTTTTAATTCCAGATACTTTCCTTCGCTTGCATGACGCATTACATTTTGTAGCAAATTATCCAATATACGCCTTAGCCAAATCGGATCGACATTCCATACTTTATCATTCAATGGCTTTAGTTCAACATGTATTTCAAAACCTGCTTTTTCAAATACTGGGTACCATGAAGCAATACTCTCTCTGACAAATCGGTCAATATTTACTTCCTTTAAGTCCAATTTGTATTTGCTCGCCATTAGCAATGTATAGGACATTAGATTTTCAATTAATTTGTCAATATCTTCAACAGTCGACTCCATTGCTTGAATTGCTTGTTTAGCTTCATTTGATACGTCCTGCTTCGCAAGCTTAAATGTTTGCGCATTTATTTTCGTAAGTGGAGTCCGTAGATCATGGGACAAATTAGCAATCAGCTCCCTCCTTAATTGCTCCTCCTCTTGTTCGCGCTTCTTACTTTCTCTTAATTCGTGCACCATTTGGTTAAATGTTTGTTCTAATTGACCGATTTCATCCTGTTTTTTTACATCGATTTGAATCGGCAGCTCATCTACGTCACGTATTTCCATTGCTTCCTGTAACTGTAATAAGCGTTTACGGATTCCGCGGAAGAATAGAAAAGACATGAAAATAAAAAACAACACAAGGAAGAGCGTTCCAAGAAGTAACCAGTTAGCGTATTTATTAAATACTATTTGGTAAGGTGTTTGAAAAACATTTCGATTAATTTCAAAGACAACAAAGCCATCGGTATCATCTTCCCCTACGAAAGCAATCACCGTAAATGGATTTTCCCCATATCTCTCCTTAATAAATTTCGCTGTAAAAGCAGACGTCCATTCAGTTGGTAAATCCTCTCTTTCTTCTGTCATTTCCCGTAATACACCATGCTGATCAACCCAGAACATCGAAGCATCAGGATACTTGTCCTGCCATTTGGTAAAATGTTCTGAAATATCTTCCTCTGTTTCCAGCATATTAGCTTCTTTGTGCCAATTTGTTTCTATTTCCTCATAATCCATTTCATCCGAACTATACGTACTATCGATATTATCTGCCACTCCTGTTAACAATATTGCCGTAAGCAGATAGGCGATTTGAATAAGTAATATTGCTACTATGATGATAAGCATATATTTAGCCAATAACGATCGAAAGAATCTTTTCATGCCCTCACCCGATATCCAATCCCTCTAATTGTTTCAATAATTGTCGGTTTAGCAGGGTTGACTTCAATTTTTTCACGTAAATAGCGAATATGTACCATTAATGTTTTATCCCCTTCCATATATGTCTCCCCCCAAACACCTTCATAAAGCTGTTCCTTTGTTAGAATTTGATTTATGTGTCGAAGAAAAAATTGAAACAAATGATATTGTTTTCCTGTTAATTGAATTTCCTTATTTGTATGATTATTAATAATCCTCATCTCTTTTGGATATATCTCTAAATGTTGGATTTGTAATACTTCGTCATTTTTTTGAAATCTTCTAAGCATTACCTCAATACGTGCCACTAATTCTTCTGGGTGGAATGGCTTTGTTACATAATCATCAGCAAAACTAAGTCCTTCTAGCTTATCCTCAACTGCTGTACGAGCAGACAGCATAATAACAGGTAAGTCTTCTCTTTCCCGTTTGATCCGTTTTCCAATAGAAAAGCCATCTAATCCCGGTAACATAATATCCAGAATCGCAATATCTACAGTCAACAAATATTTTTCTAATTCATTTCCAGAATTAAGCCATATTACATCATACCCTTTTTCCCGTAAAACCTCTGAAATCCAGCTACCTATTTCAGATTCGTCCTCTATGTATAATACACGGAACATTTTTCTCCCCCTCTATCGAAAAATGACTTTCTATATTTTAACATATTTTAGAAACTGATAGATTTGACTTCAGTTACTCTTAACATGTTTCATTACCTTCTTATCTTTAATTTATTAAATAAAATATATAGTTTTTTTGGTTAACGTTACTTGTCATTTCTGATATGATTAAACCGCACCAAGGAAAGCGCTTACAAAATAAGGAGGTGTTAGATGATAGGACGTAGTCATTTAAGGGACACACTGCACCATTGTATCGACTAAATGCAATTTAACCAAAAAAAGGAGGAATTCCAAATGAAACGAAAAAGTATCGGGTTATTTTTCGCAGTGTTATGTTGTTTTGCACTTACATTTCCAACAGTAAATGTACATGCAGCAATCACCAGTAATGAAATGGGCACCCATGATGGCTACGACTATGAATTCTGGAAGGACAGCGGTGGTTCCGGAAGTATGACGCTCAATAGTGGTGGTACATTCAGCGCCGAATGGAGTAATGTCAATAACATCTTATTCCGTAAAGGTAAAAAATTTGATGAGACACAGACACATCAGCAAATTGGCAATATATCGATAAACTACGGTGCTAATTATCAGCCAAACGGCAATTCGTATTTAACAGTCTATGGATGGACCGTGGACCCACTGGTAGAATATTACATTGTTGATAGCTGGGGGAGCTGGCGTCCACCAGGAGGAACTCCGAAAGGTACCATTACCGTTGACGGAGGAACATATGATATCTACGAGACCACTAGAGTAAATCAACCTTCCATTAAAGGTACGGCAACCTTTCAACAATATTGGAGTGTGCGAAGGTCGAAACGTACAAGCGGAACCATATCTGTCAGTGAACATTTTAAAGCGTGGGAAAATTTAGGAATGAGCATGGGTAAGATGTATGAAGTTGCACTTACAGTAGAAGGCTATCAAAGTAGTGGAAGTGCCAATGTGTATAGTAACACACTTACTATCGGTGGTAGCTCTGGTGGTGATGGAGGATCTGGTGGTGATGGGGGCAGCCCTACACGAGTGGAAGCAGAAAATATGACAAAAAGCGGTCAATACACCAGTAATATCAGCTCACCGTTTAATGGTGTTGCTTTATACGCCAATAATGATTCGGTCAAATACACACAGTATTTTGCAAATGACACGCATAGTTTCTCACTTAGGGGTGCTTCTAACAATTCCAACATGGCTAGAGTCGACTTAAGGATAGGCGGCCAAACGAAGGGTACCTTCTACTTCGGCGGAAGCTATCCTGCCGTTTATACGATAGACAACGTCAGTCATGGAACTGGAAATCAAGAAGTCGAGTTGATACTAACTGCTGATGACGGAACTTGGGATGCTTTTATTGATTATTTAGAGATTCATTAATAGCAGCCAAATCCTTTTCAAGCTTTACCTTGAATGATGATAAGTAAATGAAGAAAAAGTATCCGCTCTGATTGTGGATACTTTTTCCTTCATTACTATCTGCTCTTATCATTGTTTAGAAAGTTATCATAACCCATTCGGTAGCGCTTATACATCAAAACCGTTACTTCCTCAACATGCGTTGTTCATCATGGTTTATTTTCATTCAGTATGTAAGTACTCTTCATTCTTTTTAAATAGTAGTTATGCTAATAGTTCCCTCCATATCTCTACTTTTTCTTCTAATGTTTTATTATATCGACCAGGGATTGGGCTTGTTGAAGGTAACTTCATTACAGTAAATCGATCCATTAAATGTGAGAAATGTTTTCTGAACATTTGATAGGACTTGGTACCGTTACACCCAATCCGTTGGATATTAGGATAGGTAGCGAGCAATTCCTCCACCGAATTCGGCACCGGTTCTTTTATCTTCGAGTCCAAACTGCCTTCCCGATAACAGGAACCAATTGTATCCCACAACGCAATTTGTTTGTTACGTAAAAAAGCAATCCTCTCCTCATAATTATCCAGCCAATCTTGGCCATAAATCTTAAACAATATCGACCAAAAATGATTACGTGAATTACCATAATACTGCTGTTTCACCAGAGATTGATGCCCTGGAATTGAACCCAGGATCAAAACACGAGACCACTGATCGACAATCGGATCTAAAGAATATACTTTTTCATATGCCATAAGTACCCCGCCTTACAAGAAAGTGATGAGCAATTTCGAATAATGACGTTCTTCTTAACATTTTTCCTCACTATTCATAAAATCAAACTCATTATAAACTGTTCTCCAATTGGACCATTTTTTCTTTTTCCTGTATCTTGAAATCCAGCTTTTATATATAGCTGCCTTGCTGCAATATTTTTATGATTAACAGCTAAAACAATTTCATTACAGTTAGGAAATTCTGTTGTGACAAACTTTCTCAGTAATAACATCGCTTTTTTTGCGTAACCTTTACCTTGTCTAGCTTGATTGATTGATAAAGAAGTTAGCAGCATAGCGTTGGGATTATCAGCATTATCTTTCACTCTTTCCGTTGCATGTAATAAGAAAAAACCTACTGGTTCTGCGTCATGAAGTATTACGATTCGATATTGCCCTTCTGTTACGTTCCTATAATTGTTTGGCAACGACGTGAATTGTGCTTGCTCTTTTGGCAGTTCAAAAGAGTTTGAGAAATGCCTTAATTTGACTGATTCCACTTTACTCATCTAATATTTCTCCCCTCACTTTCGTGCTACTATATCATATTTTTACCATAAAAAAGCCCCTTTGGGTAATATAGAGTCCAAACTGAGCGACCTTTTCAATCTACAATTGTTTGACTTAATGGTGTAAAATTACACTAAAACAACATTCATTATAGAAACCATACACATGGGGGATCATATGAGAAACTTTTTTCGCTCCTTACCGATAAAAAATAAAATTTTTATCACTTTTGCAAGCGTTTACGTTGTTGTAATATCTGTAGTTGGTATTATTATGTATTTAACCAATGTCAATGATATGAAAAATCAAACACAATCGATGTCTAAAGTTTTATCAACTCAATTTTCCAGAACAATAGATTTATATTTTGAAGATATTGAAAGACTATCATTGGCCATTTTTACTGACTCCCTAATACAGGACACCTTATCCACTTATGAAAACGGTATTTTGTACAGTGATATCTCTATTCGTAATCGTCTTTACCCAAGGTTATTTAATCAAGTCTATCCTCAATCTGACATAGCAGCTGTCACGATTTATACAAATAGTGGAACGGTATTCGATTATGAGAAAAGCGGCGATATGGAAGTAAGCTATGTGACTGAAGATCCGGAATGGGTGCACTCCTTAAATAATGTGAATAAAAATGATTTCATGCTACTCCCTACCTCCAAAGTAAAGCAATTAAACGGTCAGGAAAAGCAGGTAGTTTCTTTAGTTCGCCATATTTATAAAATTCCACAAAGGGATAGAATTGGTTCTGTGAAAATTGATATTAATGTGGAGGTATTTGAAAAACTACTAGAAATGGATAATGTCCAAGAATTAGAAGAGCATATGAGAATTCTCGTATTAGATGATAATCAGTCAGTTATTTATGATCATCAAAAAGAATTGATCGGACAAAGCAATATTGGCTTATCGTTAACAAATACAAAAAACGATAAGCCTGAAGACGGAACATTGTCTTGGCAATCTAATTCGTATTTGTATGCAAATGATTATTCGGATTTCACTAAGTGGAATACGGTGATTCTACTAGATAATGAATTTATTATTTATGAACGTAATCAAATCTTACTATTTATTGGAGTTAGTGGACTTATTGCTATTTCCGTTATCGGAGTTATTTCCTATTTATTGTCGTACAATATTACGAAACCATTTAATGGGATGATTAAAATAATGCGCAAAGTTGAAAAAGGAGATCTAACTGATCGGATGAATCTAACAGGACACCCTGAAATGGATGTACTAACAAGAGTCTATAACAGGATGTTAGACAGTATTAATAAATTAATTACGGAAGTGTATGAAGCAAGTATCACCGAAAAAAATGCTAAAATCTCTGCTTTACAAGCACAAATCAATCCACATTTCTTATACAATACATTAAATGTAATGAAATCTATTAGTCGAGTAAAAGGTGTAGAAGAAGTAGCGGAAATATCAGAATCCCTTTCAGATTTATTTAAATATAGTATGAAAGACTTAGATAGAACCGTAACACTACAAGAAGAAGTAACACATATTGAAAATTATATGCGAATTCAACAACATCGATTTCGAGACCGCTTTATGCTCGAAAAAGAAATATCGCCAGAAGCCAAACAAACCTTTATCCCTAAATTATTGATTCAGCCAATTGTGGAAAATGCCGTCAATCATGGGTTGAAAGACATCAAAAAAGGCGGGACGATTCGTTTAAAAGCCTTTTTAAAAGAAGCTGATTTGGTTATTGAAGTCCGTGACAACGGTAGAGGCATGAGTCCAGACACGCTAAAATATGTAAAAGATAAAATTTCTAGAAATAGGATCGGATCCAGTATGGCAGGTATTGGTTTAAATAATATAGCTCAGCGTTTACGACTAATATATGGATATCGATACCAAATGAATATAGAAAGTAATGAAAGTAAAGGTACCGTTGTTACAATTGTATTACCATCTCAACAACCATAGAGGAGGCAGAATCATGGATATATTCGTCGTTGAGGATGAGTATTGGGCGTTATTAGAATTACAAACTTTACTAAAAAAATATGAATCCAACCATCGTATTTGCTATTTCGATAATGGGGAAGATGCACTAAAACAACTAGAAGAAAAACCCCCTGATCTGATTATTACAGACATTACTATGCCCGGAATGAATGGATTGGAGTTAATAGAGAAAGTAAAATTATTGGATGATAGAATTGAATGTATTTTATTAACTGTTCATGATACGTTTGAATATGCAAAAAAGGGAATACAATTAGGAGTCGCTGATTACATATTAAAACCAATAAAAAAAGAAGCTTTGTTTGCAACTATCGATAAACGATTAGCAATGATAGCTGAACGAAAACAGGAAGAGACAGAAAAACAGCATTGGTCAATTAATAAACTGCTTTTTCATTCTATCGAACAAAACAATTTTGATATGGAAAGGTTTCATCATCAACCATTTTTGCTTATTTATTTGTTGGTTGGAAATTGGAAAGCACCAACTACCCTGCCAATTTCTATTCAACTAGAAGAATTAGAAATGTTGTTAAATCAAGAGGAAAAATGCTGGCTTCTTTCGATTGATGAACAACGAAAGGTAATATTAATTTCTAATTCAAATAGCAGAGCCCTAAAGGACTTTCCTGTTAAAGATATCTATCAATATTTATGTCGTTTCGGTCAAATACACATATGCAGCCTATTAAAAGATCAAAACACTTCACTAAGTGCTTGTTATCATGAAGCAGAGCTACTAATGGATAAGTATAAACTATTTGGGGATTCTACCATACTATGCCAACATAATCGGTACGAGGAAAAAGATATACACCACCTTTGGAGCAACGTAAGGATTTTAGAAAATAAAATGCGAGATAGTCAATTTGCTTCCATACCTATACTCATTAATGATTTAATAAGTCTGATAGAGAGAGAAAGAATGCCCCAAAAGCAGTTGTTTCGATTTTTAGTAGATATGTATTATGCGATTATCTATAAGATACAACAATCAACTAGTAATGTAATAAAAATAAACGACATAAATGAATATTTCGACCAATTAGAAACCTTCGTTACTTTTGATCAATTGAATAATTGGTTAACAAATTTAATGAACAAAATAGCTAAAATTACATCTCATCCTCATATTGCACCTAAACACCTAATTCCGAAAGTAAAGGAATGGATCGAGGAATCTTATGCTAGCAACATAACTTTTCAACAATTTGCGGACGAACATCATGTTAGTTTAAGTTATTTATCAAGAGAATTTAAAGAACAAACAAACATGACTTTTTCTGAATACTTAACGAATGTCCGAATAAAAAAGGCGAAGGAATTGTTTGATAGAGGTATGAAAAAAACAGTAGAGGTAGGAGCATTAGTCGGCTATAATGATCCGAAGCATTTTCGTTCTGTATTTAAAAGAGTTACTGGCAAAACGCCAAAGGAATATAAAGCACTTCAAACGAGGGGGTGATTTTATTTGTAAAAATCACCCCCTTTTATAGTTAAATAAATAGGTTTTTTCTTAATGAAAGCGTTTATATAATGAAGTTGTAACATAAATCGAGGGGGTTAAATAAATGAAAAAGTTAACGCTAATTGGTTTTATGATTTTATTATTATTAGCAGCATGTGGCGGAGACAATGAAGATACTGGATCCTCAGCAACGGGCTCTAGTGAAAATGCAGAAGCAACAGATGAGGAAAAAACACTTACTTTCTTAATTGATAACCAGACAGTAACAGATGGTATCGAAGCCGTTGCGGCAGATATTGAAGAGAAATTCAACATTAAGACAGAATTTGAATTACGTCCTGGTGGCTCAGAAGGGGACAATATTGTAAAAACAAGACTTGCAACAGGTGAAATGACTGATTTAATGTGGTATAACTCAGGTTCTCTTTTCAAAGCATTAAATCCATCTGAGTATTTTTTGGATTTATCCGGTGAAGCATTTATAGACCGTCTAACAGATGAATTTATAGAAACAGTCTCAGTCGATGATGCCGTGTACGGTATCCCAGGGGAGGCGAGTTCTGCTGGTGGATGGTTATACAACAAAAAAGTTTATGAAGAATTAGGATTGGAAGTGCCAAAAACGTGGGATGAGCTACTAGCAAATAACGAAGCTATTAAAGAAGCAGGGAAAGTGCCAGTTCTAGCATCCTATAAAGACACTTGGACCTCCCAAGTAGTATTTTTAGCCGATTATTATAATGTCTATTCAGAAAACCCAGATTTTGCCGATCAATTTACTAATAATGAGGCAAAATTTACAGAGACTCCAATTGCATTAAGAAGTTTTGAAAAGATACAAGAACTACAAGATGCTGGTCATTATAATGATGAAGAATCAGCTACCAGTTATGAAGATGCGCTAGAAATGTTAGCAACCGGTGAAGCGGCACATTATCCGATTTTAACTTTTGCATTAGCAGCAATAGCTGACACGCATCCTGATGCCATTGATGATATAGGTTTCTTTGGTCAACCGGGTGATGATCCAGAAGATCATGGGATGACACAATGGATGCCAGGAGCTATTTATGTAAATAAAGATTCTGAACAAGCAGAGGCAGCCAAACAATGGGTAGAGTACTTTGTCTCCGATGAAGGTTTAGAAACATATATGTCCGTAATGAAAGCAAATGGCCCATATGTTGTAGAAGGTGTTGATTTACCAGATGATGCTTATCCTGCAGTTCAGGACATGACAGCGTATCTGGAAGAAGGCAAAGTCGGTCCAGCACTGGAGTTTCTATCACCACTTAAAGGACCTAACTTAGAACAAATTACAGTTGAGGTAGGACTAGGTATGGTAACACCTGAAGAGGGTGCGGAGAAATATGACAGAGATGTAGAACGTCAAGCACAACAATTAAACATTGAAGGCTGGTAATTTTTAAGGAAGAAAGATATTGCAAAAGCCCTGTTATGTGATGAGATCATACAACAACAGGGCTTTTTCCATAAAATTTGTATTGGGGTGACAATGAATGCGCATTAATAAAATGTATAGTTATGCTTTATTAATACCAGCTGGATTAATTTACGGGCTATTCTTTTTATATCCTACCGTGATGTCCTTCTTCTTTGGCTTTACTAGATGGAATTTAACGGACTGGGAATGGATTGGCTTTGATAATTATATGATGTTTTTTGAAGAATCTTCTTTAATGATTGGTTTTAAAAATACATTTATTTTTGCATTTTTAACTGCTGGCTTAAAAGTAATATTAGGATTATTTTTTGCCGTTTTACTAACAGCAAAACTTAGAACAAAACGATTTATACGATCACTTGTATTTTTCCCAGTGTTAGTAAGTACGATAGCAGTTGGTATTGCATTTAGTGTGTTAATGCATCCATCCGAAGGCTTAATCAATATCACGCTTGAGTATCTTGGAATTACTGGTCCAGATTGGCTAGGTAATCCTAATTTAGCCATCTACTCCGTTGCACTTGTTGATGTTTGGAAAGGAGTAGGGATCGCAACGGTTATTTTCATTGCTGGAATGATGTCTATTCCCGTTGATTATTATGAAGCACATCAAATCGATGGTGGTAACAAAATAAATGCATTCTGGCATATTACGCTACCATTATCTCGCCCAGCAATAAACGCAGTTATCATATTAGCTTTAATAGGTGGACTGAGAACGTTTGATTTAGTATGGGCTATGACAGGTGGAGGACCAGGATTTAGTTCGGACTTAATTGCATCTATCATTTATAAACAATATCAAGCTGGTTTTTACGGACTATCAACCGCAGGAAACGTTATTCTATTCTTAATGGTGGCACTAATCGTATTCCCAATCTTTAAGTACTTGAACCGAAAAGAGGTGGATCTATAATGAATCAGCAGGAAGAAATGAGAAAAGAAAAAAGAAAGAAAAGCTGGATCCGGATTGTCCTTGAGACCATCATAGTACTGGTATTTTCGGCTGTATTCTTAGTTCCATTCTATTTTATCATTGTCAATTCAATGAAAACGAGCGCTGAGGCTTCACAACTCTCTATCGCTTGGCCATCCGAATTTCGTATTTTAGAAAACATCCAAGAAGTATTAGCTGCAAGAGACAACATGTTACTTTTAGCCTTTTTTAACAGTACTGTCATAACCGTCATATCTATTTTAATCCTATTAATAGTGGGATCGATGGCAGGCTTTGTCTTACAACGTCGAAAAGGTAAATCTATCAATCTTATCGGTACCACCTTCTTAGCAGGTTTAATGATACCACCTGCAGTTGTGCCAACTATTTGGGTATTAGAACAATTTCATTTATTCAAAACATTTCCAGGGATTATTTTAGTAATGGTGGCAATCTCTATTCCGTTCTCGATCATTTTATATACTGGATTTATCGCAACGATCCCTAAAGAAATTGATGAGGCAGCTATCATCGATGGTTGTAGCGGGTTTCGCTTATTTTTTAGCATTATATTCCCGATGTTAAAGCCAATCCACTCTACCGTTATTATTTTAAATGCTGTACAAATCTTTAACGATTTTGTGCACCCATTATATTTCTTTCCAGGGGCAGACAATGCAACCGTACAGTTAACACTATATAACTTTATGAGTATGTATAACACGGATTGGAATTTATTGTTTACAAACGTACTGCTAATTACCATTCCTCCATTCATCTTATTCCTAATATTTAGTGAGAAGATTGTAGCAGGTATGACAGCAGGTTCAGTAAAAGGATAAAATGTGGCTTCAAACAGTGGGTTTCGTTCCCCAATAATTAATAATAAAGCTTATCAGGAAATTAGCAATCGTTCCTCCCCCACTTGTTTTTATGGTATCGGGGTATTACGAACGATTAGTACCGTGATAAAAATAAGAAATGAGGTTATAAAAATGTTACAAGTACAAGATTTACGAACAGAATATCGTAAGAACCCAATTGGTATTGATGTCAAGGAACCGAGGATTAGCTGGAAAATAACTTCAGAAAATCGTAATGTGATGCAAACTTCTTATCAAATTCAAATTTCTCACGACGATTCCTTTCAACATCTTGTATGGGATTCTGGAGAAATAGATTCAGATCAAAGTAACTTTATCTCACTAAAAGATGTGCAATTAGTATCCAGAACTAGGTATTACTTTAGAGTGAAAGTGGCGGATAATCACGGTAATCAATCCCCATGGTCTGAAGTAAGTTATTTTGAGACAGGATTATTGAATCATGAAGACTGGGTAGCAAAGTGGATAGCAGCACCTATAAAATGGAATGGCGAACCAGCTCCAAAACTCCGTCATATATTCCATATAAATGGCAAGGTGAAAAATGCCCGTATATACGCGACAGCACTTGGTCTATATGAGCTAGAATTGAATGGTAGTCGTGTTGGAGAAGACTATTTCACACCTGGATGGACGAGTTATGAAAAAAGATTACAATATCAAACATACGATGTAACGAATTTATTAAAGACAGGTGAAAACGTTTGGTATGGACTGCTAGGTAATGGATGGTATAAAGGGAATCTTGGCTGGGAAGGAAAACAGAATATTTACGGTGACCGCTTAGGTTTGCTTGCACAATTGCATGTCGAATTAGAGGATGGCAATCAATTAGTGATCACAACGAACGAGGAGTGGAAAGCATCAGAAAGTGCTATTCGTATGTCAGAGATTTACCACGGTGAAACCTATGATGCTCGAATACATGCTGAAAATTGGGAATCTGTTGATAATCTAAACTATTCCAAAGATATATTGGTGGCACAAGAAAATGAACCCGTTAGAAAGATAGAAGTCCTTACACCAAAAGAATTAATTCAAACACCTAATGGTGAAACCGTGATTGATTTCGGTCAAAATATGGTCGGATGGATTTCCTTTGATATTGAAGGAACCCGAGGACAACAAGTAGAGATTAAACATGCAGAGATTTTAGACGAAGAAGGAAATTTTTATACAGCAAACCTTCGTACCGCTAAGCAATCGAATAAATATATTCTATCAGGGGAAGGGAAAGAAACGTTTGAACCGCACTTTACGTTTCAAGGATTTCGCTATATTCAATTAATTGGCTTTGAAGAGAATCAAATAGATTTGGAGAATTTCCGTGGTGTTGTTTTACATTCTGATATGGAAATAACTGGAGAATTCTCATGTTCCGATCCGATTATTAATCAGTTGCAACATAATATTTTATGGGGCTTAAAAGGAAACTTCTTAGATGTGCCAACCGATTGTCCACAACGTGATGAAAGATTAGGATGGACTGGAGATGCCCAAATGTTCATTCGCACAGCTAGTTATTTAGCAAATGTTGGACCGTTCTTCACTAAATGGTTACGTGATTTAGAGGCGGATCAAGATGAAGATGGCGGTGTACCATTTGTTGTTCCTAATGTGTTAGAGACAATGGAAGAGCCACATGAACATACACAGCCAAAACCGTTTAGTTCAGCAGCTTGGGGAGATGCGGCAGTGATTTGTCCATGGACGATTTATATTGCATACGGAGATACACGAATCTTACAAGAACAATACCATAGTATGAAAGCATGGATCTCCTATATTAAAAAGCAAGGTGAAAATCCATTTTTATGGAATACAGGATTCCATTTCGGTGATTGGTTAGCACTAGACTCGAAACCAGATAGTTACATTGGTGCGACCGATAGATCCTATATAGCCACAGCATTTTATGCTTATTCGACTTCATTAGTGAAACGAACGGCAAAGATCCTTGGAGAAGAGGAAGACTATCAATATTTTGCCAACTTAGAAAAAAATATTATCCAAGCGTTAACAGACGAATTTGTGACACCAAATGGAAAATTAGCAGTCCCAACCCAAACAGCTCAAATTTTAGCCTTAATGTTTGATTTAATAGATGGTCAAGCAAAAGAGCGAGCCGTCAATAAATTGGCTGAATTATTAGAAGAAAGTAATTATCATTTAACGACTGGCTTTGTCGGCACTCCTTATCTCAATCATGTATTGACTGAAAACGGGATGAATGATGCTGCTTACACCTTATTGTTCCAAAAAGATTATCCTTCTTGGTTATATCAAATTACCAAAGGGGCCACAACGATTTGGGAGCACTGGGACGGTATTAAAGAGGATGGTTCTTTCTGGAGTACCGATATGAACTCATTCAATCATTATGCATATGGAGCAATTGGTGATTGGTTGTATCGCAAAGTTGCTGGATTAGAACTGAATGAGTCAAAACCAGGATTTAAAAACTTCACCGTAAAACCATATGTCGGAAAAGGCTTAGATTGGGTAGAAGCTAATTTAGAATCCATGTATGGAAAAATACGAAGTGCGTGGAAAAAAGACGAGATTGGTGGAATGCAATTAGAAATAACGGTTCCCGTTAATACGAATGCTACGATTAAGCTTCACGAAGTTGATTGGCATAACGTAAAAGAAAACGGCAAAAAACTTGTTGAAGGAGACAATATTATATCCATCAGTGAACAAGAAGACGAATTAACGATTACCGTAGGGTCAGGAAACTATCTCTTCACTTATTAATGGTTGCTTTATTAGAAAAGTAGAATGGCTAGTTCCATTCCTCTTGGAATGAACTAGTCATTTTCAACAGTGAAAGGAATGTTAAAACATGTCGCAAAAAAATACTTATTGGATTTGGTATCCAGGTGATTGGGAGATATGGTTACATGAAAAGGTATCGATTCGGCGTGAAATGCGAGAAGTGCAGTTTCCACCATTCTGGAGATTAGATCAACATTATCCTTCTGTAATATTCTCTTATTCCTATTATTTGGAACAGGAAGAAGAAGTAAGATTCATAGCGGATGGACAGTTCTCTGTCTATCTAGATGGGAAAGATAATAATCGTTATCATGATGAATTGGTAACTCTTCCAGCGGGAGAACATGACATATTAGTAGCTGTTTACAATAAAGAAAACGTCCCTTCTTTATATGTGGAAGGAGATACAATCTTCTCATCTGATCAATGGAAAGTATCTTGTTATGACAAACGTTGGTTCCAAGTCGGCAGTTGGAAGAAAGAGTTTCATTCACCTGATTATCCACCCTCCCAATATCGCTTATCAACAAAACTCCAATTACCTGAGCAGGTGGAACAAACAACAAACGGGTGGTTTGTTGATTTTGGTAAAGAAACGTTTGGTTACTTACAACTAAGTGGGATCAATGGAAAAAGCTTGGTGACAGTTTATTATGGAGAATCCAAAGCAGAAGCAGAAGACAAAGAAAATTGCATACTAGTAGATCGTGTTGAGATCGATAGCTCCAAAAGTAAAACATATACATTTAACAAGTCTAGAGCATTTCGTTATGTTCAAATTATTCCAAACTCTAAAGAATGGACGATTGAATCCATTCAAATGCAATATGAATACTTGCCTGTAGAAAATCGGAGCCATTTCCGAAGTTCGAATGATCTTCTAAATAAAATCTGGGAGACTTCTTTATATACATTCCATCTGAATACGAGGGAATTTTTCTTTGATGGTATTAAGCGAGACCGTTGGGTATGGTCAGGAGATAGTTATCAGTCCTTTCTGATGAATTATTATAGTTTTTATGATCATGATGTGGTCAAGCGTACACTCATTGCCCTACGAGGAAAAGATCCCATTGTCACGCATATCAATACAATTCTCGATTATAGTTTGTATTGGTTTAATGCAATGTATGATTATTATCTCCATACAGGTGATGTTGATTTTGTCAAAATGCAATATGATAACATGATCGGCTTAATGAATTTCTGCTTAGATCGGAGAAATGAAGAAGGCTTGATGGAAGGAAAACCAGAGGATTGGGTATTTATAGATTGGGCAGATATTGATAACCGTGGTGAAGTTAGTACGATCCAAATCTTGCTTAGTCGGAGTTTGGAAGCGATGTCGCTTGTATCAGAAATAGTTGGAGATAATGAAAGAGCTCAGACTTATAAGCTACTGGCAAAAGAATTGAAAGACAAAACAATTGATATTTTCTGGAACGAAGAAAAAGGTGGACTTGTTCATCATCGGTATCAAGGTGAACGAAACGATAAAATTACCAAGTATCCTAATATATTCGCATTACTGTACGGTTATTTTAATGAGAAACAACAAGAGAAAGTAAAGGAACAAGTGATGATCAATTCAGCTATACAAGCGATTAACACACCTTATATGCGGTTCTTTGAACTGGCAGCTCTCTGTGAAGTTGGAGAGCATCAATTGGTATTAAAGGAAATACTAGACTATTGGGGCGGTATGCTAAAGCTAGGTGCAACAAGTTTTTGGGAAGAGTATGATCCGACTCAAAATGGTAATGAACATTATCAAATGTATGATATGAAGTATGGAAAGAGTTTGTGCCATGCTTGGGGAGCAAGTCCCCTCTATCTGATTGGAAAGTATTTTCTTGGAGTTCGACCGCTTCGTCCAGGATATGAATGGTTTGAAATCAAACCAAAGCTAGGTGGACTAGAATGGTTGGAAGGAACTGTTCCTATCGGAGAAGGTGCAGTCGATATTTATATGGATGCAACGAAGATTCGCGTTCGATCCAATTTTGGCAAAGGGATCTTAACATATAATAAAGGTCCATCACTTTACGAAGAGAAAATCCCGACAAATGGCGATTGGCTCGAAATTCCTTTGTAAAACATGATAAGGAGGTAAAAAATGAGCTTTCAAAAGAATCAGAATCATCAAGTCTATCGTAATGAAAGATTCGAACAGATTGCAAATGAATTAAAACCAACATTATTTCGAAAAAAAGTAGAAGCAAAGCAACTTGTAACGATTGTTGATAATAAGGATAAAATACATGGATGGGAAGCTCAACCTCTCCGTAATGCAAGCGCATTGTCAGATAGTATTTTAGGTAAAGGAGACCAGGTTATCCTTGATTTTGGAGATCATCTAGTAGGCTATCTTTCACTAAATATTACACCTGTTGGTAGCCCTCCAGATGCACCATTATATCTGCGATTAACATTTGGCGAAATGCCTGTCGAAATGGCACAGTCGTTTGCCAATTACGACGGGTGGATTAGTAGTTCATGGTTACAAGAAGAAAGGATTCATGTGGATGTTCTACCTAATAAGATCACACTACCTAGACGGTATAGCTTTCGCT
Source organism: Gracilibacillus sp. HCP3S3_G5_2 (assembly GCF_052063305.1). Lineage (NCBI taxonomy): Bacteria > Bacillati > Bacillota > Bacilli > Caryophanales > Bacillaceae > Gracilibacillus > Gracilibacillus sp. HCP3S3_G5_2. The sequence goes on from NZ_JBQHXU010000009.1 coordinate 196,664, forward strand.
ATTTAAAAATTGAAGTATTAGATACATCCCAAAAGTATAAGGTGTCGTTTGATAATCCATCAGTTGAAACCGTTACTTCTGCTGACGATAGTAATGTAAAAGCATTCGAGCACGATGATCCAGAATTAATAGAGATTGATCGCGTAAGTATGAAGACCTTACAAGATTGTATGCAGGAAGTTTTTGAAGATGGTCCGAAGCGGGATCGCAGACTATGGTTAGGAGATTTACGTCTTCAAGCAATGGCTAATTATGCTACGTTTCAATGTAATAATCTTGTAAAGCGTAATTTGTACCAATTTGCAGCGGTGCCTAATCAGAATGGACAAGTATCTGCCAACTTATTTGTTGAACCGAATCTAATTCCAGATGATACATTCTTGTTTGATTATTCTTTGTTTTTTACGACGACCCTTTATGATTACTATCAAGCGACCAACGACCGAGAATCTTTAGAAGATTTATGGCCAACAGCATTTCGTCAAGTGGAGATTGGGTTGGAACGCTTGGATGCACATAATATAGTACAAGATGATGAGAGCTGGTGGTCATTTATTGATTGGCACCCAGAGTTAAATAAGCAAGGTGCATCACAAGCGATTCTTATTTATACATTAAGAAGAGCAATTTCTTTAGCGAAAGTACTTGGTCAAATAGAAGAGAAAAAGAAGATGGAAAGTGTCCTTGAGAAAGTAGTAACAGCTACCAAGCAATACCTATGGAAAGAAGACATCGGCTTTTTTATAAGCGGGAGTCAACAACAGGTTTCATGGGCAACACAAGTATGGATGGTTTTAGCAGAAGTGTTAGATCCATCTAATAGTCAACAGTTATTATCAAGACTATTATACACACAGCCAGAAGTAGACATGAACACACCATATATGCACCACCATTTAGTGGAGGCTTTATTACAAGTAGGCATGAAGGAAAAAGCAATTGATTGGATGAAGGCGTACTGGGGTGGTATGCTTCGCGATGGTGCGGATACTTTCTGGGAATTATATAACCCGAAAGATAAAGCATTCTCGCCATATGGCAATCATTTAATTAATAGCTATTGCCACGCATGGAGTTGTACACCCACTTACTTGCTGAGAAATTATAGTTGATCATAATAAAAAAGTTGTCCATCACCATATGTACTAGATGGACAACTTTTTTCTTTACTTAATTTACGAACCTTCTACTTTTATCTATTCCCTTGAATCGCTACCTGAGATTCTTTTGCTTTCTGTATTCTTTCTTCCGCAAGTTTATCTGCAGCTCGGTTAGTGGCTATGTTGTCTTGGTCAGCAATTTCAAATATTCGTTGAACTTTCGTATAAATAGCATCAATCTTTTTCATAGCACGTTCACGATCAAAACCATGAAGTGCATCTTCTATTGCAATGATACCCCCTGCATTAATGACATAGTCAGGAGCATAAACAATTCCTTTTTCCTTAAGTAAATCGCCGTGATAGGCTTCTTTTAATTGATTATTAGCCGCACCTGCTATTACTCGTGCTCTCAGGCGGTTGATGGTATCATCATTAATAATCGCCCCCATTGCACATGGAGCAAAAATATCACAGTCCACATCATAAATGTCTCCTACTGCCACTTCTGTTGCGCCGAATTCTTGTACTGCTTTACGAACATTTACAGCATTTATATCGGATACAATCAAATTCGCTCCATCTTCATGCAACATACGACATAAATGAAATGCTACATTCCCTACCCCTTGTACAGCAACTGTTTTACCAGATAAGTCTTCTGTACCAAAAGCTTTCAAAGCAGAAGATTTGATACCCTTATAAACGCCATAAGCAGTAAAAGGAGATGGATTGCCACAACCTCCTAATTCAGGTGAAACACCTGTGACATACTTTGTCTCTTTTCGGATATTTTCCATGTCTTCAACCGTAGAACCTACATCTTCACCTGTAATATAGCGACCATTGAGGCCTTCGATAAATCTACCGAAAGCACGGAACAGCTCTTCGCTTTTGATTTCGCGAGAATCTCCCATAATAACCGCTTTTCCCCCACCCAAGTTCAAATCGGAAACAGCAGATTTATAAGTCATTCCTCTGGCCAAACGCAGCACATCCGTGATTGCTTCTTCCTCAGATTTGTAAGGCCAAATTCTCAGACCTCCTAATGATGGCCCTAATGTTGTATCATGTATAGCTATTATCGCCTTCAAACCAGTTTCAGCATCTTGACAGAAAACCAATTGTTCATAGTCATATTCTTCTAATTTGTTAAAAATCACTTGATTCCATCTCCTTCATCCTGTTCTAATTACTATTATTTCATTTTTAAGTTAAAAAATGAAAAAGATGATGCTTTTCTTTTGGGAGTTATAAAAATAACTACTAAAAATAGGGCGAAAAAAAAACATTGTTTTTAATTTACAAACAACTTCCATATTATATTATATGATGTGGATTGCCAGATCTAACCGTTTGTCGGAGAATCTTACATTTTTTTATACTTGGTCTACTTGTTGAGATTGTAAAACTCTGCTTGCGCATTTAATGTTATAGCACCCTAAAGACAATTAGCTATGGTAATATCATCACTTTTTGTTATAGTAAGTATAAATAATATTATCATAAAAAGAAAGAATGGTGTTATGGATAAAATTTATCATGAATTACAACGGTTTGGATTTTCAAAATATGAAAGTCAAGCATATGTAGGATTATTAAAAAATTCTCCTGTTACAGGTTATGAAGTAAGTAAACGTACAGGTGTCCCTAGATCAATGATTTACGAGGTACTAGGTAAGCTAATGGAGAAAGGTGCCGTTTTTTCTACACCTTCAGAACCAGTAAAATATACACCACTTCCTGCGAAGGATTTAATTGAACGTTTACGAAAAGAATTTAAAATCTCATTTGACTATTTAGAAGAAAATTTAACATTACTAGACAGCGAAAAAGAAGTGGATGTTATTTGGAGAATACATGGAAATGGTCGAATTTTAACAGAAATGATGGAAATGATCCATACAGCTCAAGAAGAATTATGGATTTCGGCCTGGGAACCACAAGTTTCACTTTTGAAGGAAACGGTAGATAAACGAATAAAAGATGGTGTTCATGTGTTCTCTGTACTATTTGGGGAGACGGAAGTAGATTTAGGAGTCACACTTCACCATGATTATATGGCAATAGATATTGCAGAAGAGCGAATGAGTGGTCATTTAACCATTTTGGCTATTGATAATAATGAAGTAATGATTGCTAATTTTTCACCGAATGGATCTGCAGCGTGGGCAATAAAAACAAGGGATCCAGCCCTCGTCTTAGTAGCAATGGAATATATGAGACATGATATTATGTATGGAGAAATTACTAAATCATTTGGTTCGGAAAAAGTAAATAGCTTATGGCAAAGTAATCTCGACTTAACACATATTGTGACAGGAAAACGGTTCAAGTATAAATGAGCCGTTTTTTATTTTAACAACTACATTATTAGTCAGTAAATCAGTGACCCGCAATTTATGGTGGATACTAAGACAGATTTATTGACACACTCCTTGTTAGAAACAACCCGCAAGTATTATACTAACTACTAAATTAGTCATTGAAACTTCCTTCGACAGGGGGTTTTACGTACGCCGTGATAAATCATGAACCCCAACCCTCATCCTATATCATTCGAGAAATACGTTTCAGTGTAATGAATGAATCGTACTTATGCCCCGTAAGTTATGGTAAGACTCACTAATTTTATGAGAGATTTCCTCAGCGAGGCTTTTATGGCCTAAATAAATTATTTAGTTTGATAAGGATATACATGGTGGTGAACATGTAAACATGAACTATTTAAAAATATGTATTCAGATCATCTTGTTATTTGGATTTTTAATTATAGGAGAATGGCTACAAGATCTTTTCAATTTGTCTATTTCTGGCAGCATAATAGGCATGATTTTACTGTTTCTTGGATTAATATGTAAGATCATCCCTGAAAATTGGATAGCACAAGGATCAGGATTCTTAATATCAATAATTTCTTTATTATTTGTGCCAAGTCTAGTCGGATTAATGCAATTTTCGAGTTTGCTTTCTAAATTAGGGTTGCTATTAATCATTACAATAGTTGTAAGCACCATTCTAACGATGTTGACAGGTAGCTGGATTAGTCAATTTATGGAAGGTCAGCTGATAAATGAAAGGAAAGAAGATAATGGTGTACCTATTAAAGGTAGTGAGCATAATAGTCATTAATGTGATCATTTTTTTAGTTATGCGCAAATTATATCAAAAATATTATATAGCCATTTTTAATCCTGTCATTACAACTACGTTGATCATTATTTTGTTGTTAGTAATACTCCATATCCCTTATGAAACTTATATGATTGGAGGCAAATGGATTAATTCTCTATTAGGACCTGCTGTTGTTGCATTTGCTTTCCCCTTATATCAACATAGGAAGCTATTGATTAAATATTTATTACCTATCATATCAGCAGTTACAACGGCTACATTTATTGGAATGATAAGCGGATATTTTATGCTTCTTCATGTATTTGCTGTCGAAACCGAATTAGCACTTTCCATCATACCTAAGTCATTAACAATACCAGTTGCTATGCAAGTAGCGACTGAAATAGGAGGTACAGCATCTCTTACTGCAGTATGTACGATGTTTGCTGGATCATCAGGAATTATTATTGGACCTATTATTATGAACTATTTAGGGGTAAACAGTAATATTGGAATCGGTGTTGGATTAGGAACATCCTCCCAAGCAGTAGGTGTTGCAAAAGCATTAGAGCATAGTAAAATGAGTAGCTCTATCGGTACTGTTTCAATGGTCTTGACTGCAATAATTGGCTCTCTTACGGCACCATTAATTCCAATTATATTTAACAACTGATGTAATATAGCTAATTAAATAGGTTTTACTTATCATCAAACTTGGCCATTAGCCAAGTTTTTTCGTTGTTACAGTAATCGACATTATTAATTATGTTAACGAATTGTTAGTTTTTTTAAGCCAATCTATTTAATATGTTAATTATTGTAAAAAAACCTCTCTTCTCAATCAAAATATGATTTAATGTCTATAGTCTCAATTGGGAGGTAGTTGTGATGAACCTTGTTGAAATGCAAGAATTAGAAAAATCGTATGATAATCAAAAGAATGTACTAAATGGCATAAACTTAGCAATTGAGCAAGGTGAGTTCTTTGTTCTTGTAGGACCATCCGGATCAGGAAAGAGTACATTGTTACGTATGATAGCAGGCCTTGAAGAAATCAGTGGAGGCATTTTGAAAATCAATGACAAAGTAGTGAATCATTTAAGACCGAAAGACCGCAATTTATCAATGGTTTTTCAAAACTATGCTTTATACCCTCATTTAACAGTGGAGCAAAATATTCTATTCGGTTTAGATGCTAAAAAAATCAATAAAGCAGAACAGCAAAAAAGACTGACAGAAGCAGCCGAAATGATGGGACTGTCCGAATTATTAAAAAGAAAACCAAAACAATTATCAGGTGGTCAAAGACAACGAGTCGCATTAGCGAGATCTGTTGTAAGTCATGCACCGCTATGTTTAATGGATGAACCACTCTCTAACCTAGATGCAAAGTTACGTGCACATATGCGAATTGAAATTAGAAGATTACAAAAGCAGCTTGGCCTTACGATGATATACGTTACTCACGACCAAGTGGAAGCAATGACCATGGGCGACCGCATTATGGTCTTAAATGACGGCAAAATCCAACAAGTTGGTGATCCGATTACTCTCTATAATCAACCAGCCAATTTGTTTGTTGCCTCGTTTATTGGATCACCAAAAATTAACTTAGGACAAGCAGTAATTCAAGGACAACATTTAATCATTGAAGATTCTCTACATATACCTGTGACTCCTTCTGCTCTGGGTGTTCTAACACAACAAGACAATTTAACCATTGGGATTCGTGCCGAACATCTCTTAAATGGCAAAGGGGAGAACCAATCACACCTTCTTGAAGTCATCAATGTGGAGCACTTAGGAAATGAAACCTTATTAACGTTCGAAATTGGCACACAAATTTGGACAGCAAAATGGTTGGGACAATGGAAAGTACGTGTAGGAGACAAAGTTCCTGTCCATATTTCGATTGATCACATGAGTTTCTTTGATACCGCTACTACCGAATTAATCAAACCTGCAAATATTGTAGCAGCCGAACAAGAGGAAGTGATCGTATGAATCAAGCTGCCCTCCAATTAGAGCAGGAGTATGCTAAAGAGTTTACGAAGGCAAAAAAAGCACATAAATTAAAATCCTTATTAAAAGGGATACTCTTTTTACTACCTTCTATTATTTTATTTAGTGTTTTTCTATTTTATCCCTTATTCAAAACGATGTATCTCAGTTTTTTTCTAACAGATAGTAGTGGTGCTACAACTGTGTTTGTTGGATTGAATAATTTTATTAATATTTTTACATCACCATTATTTTTAAAAAGCTTACAGGTTACCTTTCTATTCGTACTTTACACCGTTCCTGGTACGATCATTGTCAGTTTGTTTTTGGCGATACTCGCTAATGAAAAACTAAGAGGAATTGGTATATTTCGAACCATTTTCTCTTCAACGATGGGAATTTCTGTGGCAGCTGCATCGGTTTTTTGGATGTTTTTATTTCACCCTTCAATCGGGTGGCTCAATCAAATCCTCTCTGTTTTTGGATTTGATGCGATCGGGTGGCTGACAGATCCTAATTGGGCATTAATTTCTGTTTCGATCTCAACTATTTGGATGAATATCGGTTTTACCTTTTTAATTTTATTAGGTGGCCTGCAATCAATCGATTCTTATTTATATGAAAGTGCTGATATCGATGGTGCAAGCTATTTTTACAAATTACGAAGAATCACGATTCCAATGCTGTCACCGACATTATTCTTCGTTATAACCGTTTCATTTATTAACGCCTTTCAAACATTTGGTCAAGTCGACATGCTGACACGTGGTGGCCCACAAAATGAAACAAACGTTATTGTGTACTCCATTTATCAAGATGCATTTATGAACTATCAACACGGTGCAGCAAGTGCTCAGGCGGTGGTATTATTTTTCATTATTTTATTGTTGACACTTGTTCAATTCAAGCTCGGTGAAAGGAAGGTGCATTACCAATGACAGTACCTACCTATCAGAAGGTTATCTTCTATTTACTATTAGTCGTATCAGCGTTTGTTATCTTTGCACCCGCACTGATTGCTTTCTCGATGAGCTTTATGCCTGGACAGGATATTATGTCAGGTAAGATTATTCCAAGCACTTTTACTTTAGACAACTATGTACAAGTATTTCAGCGATTTCCATTATTTAATTTTCTGTTAAACAGCTTTATCGTTTCGATTGTGATTATGCTTGGCCAATTAATACTATCGAGCCTAGCAGCATATGCCTTTGTTTTTCTGGAATTCAAAGGCAGAGACCTATTATTTTTCATCTTTATTGCCACGATGATGGTACCGTTTGAAGCATCCATTATTCCAAACTTCCAAACGATTCGTGATATGGGATGGATTAATTCGTATATTGGGTTAACACTTCCATTTTTCGCTTTAGCATTTGGCACCTTTTTACTGCGTCAAAGCTTTAAGCAGATCCCCAAGGAATTAAAAGAGGCAAGTGAAGTAGCAGGAATTGGTGATTTCAAATTTTTCTTAACGGTTGTATTGCCTATGGCTAGAACAAGCTTAGTAACTTTAGGGGTCTATGGCTTCTTAACATCTTGGAATATGTATTTATGGCCATTGCTTGCCACTACAGATGATACAACACGAACCGTACAGATCGGTTTACGCCAATTACAATCACAAGAGCAATTAAATGAGTGGGGGGTGATTATGGCAGGGGCAATAATAGTCGTTCTTCCAACATTAATACTGCTATTCCTTGGGCAAAAGAAACTGCAAAAAGGACTTGCAGAAGGTGCGTTAAAATAAATTTTGAAGGAGTGTTTTACATGAAAAAATGGTTACTTGGCTTACTATTGATTTTATTCGCAACAGTTTCCGTAGCGTGTAGCTCTGATGATGCAGACGCTAGTGAAGATGCTACAACTAGTGAGAATAGCACTAGCAATGAAACAGAAACAGAGGCTTCCGATGAAAAGCAAGTTGTAACATTCTGGCATGCAATGGGTGGTGCAGCGCAAGAAGCACTAGAAGCAATTGTCGATGACTATAACAACTCCCAAGATGAAATCCAAGTAAATGCAGAATATCAAGGTACATATGACGAAGCATTGACAAAATTCCATACTATTGCAGGGACAGATGATGCTCCTACTATGATTCAAGTATTTGAAATCGGAACGATGTCAATGATTAACAGTGGCCAAATCGAGCCAATTCAAAATTATGTTGATAATGATGGTTATGACATGTCAGGACTAGAAGAAAATATTATTAACTATTACAAAATCGAGGATAAATTCTATTCGATGCCATTTAACTCTTCAACACCAGTTATGTACTATAATAAGGATGCTTTTGAAGCAGCTGGGTTAGATCCTGAAGAACCACCAGCAACATTTGAAGAAATTGAAGAAGCTAGTAAAAAAATAAACGAAAACAATCCAGAAATGAAAGGCTTCGCTCTTCAAGCTTATGGTTGGTTATTTGAACAGTTATTAGCTAATCAAGGCGCATTGTTAATGAATCATGACAATGGCCGCACAGACACTCCAACAGAAATCGGTTTTACAGAAGAGCAGGGAAAATCCATTTTTCATTGGGTAGAAAACATGATTAATGATGATACATTTGCCAATTATGGAACAAATGGAGATGATATGGTTGCAGGCTTCCTTGCTGAAGATGTCGCAATGTTTATGCAGTCATCTGCAAGTGCTCGTGATGTTATTGACCAAGCCTCATTTGAGGTCGGTGTAGCATATATTCCGCACCCGGAAAGCACTGAGCGAGAAGGTGTGGTAATCGGTGGCGCAAGTTTATGGATGGTAGATGACAAGGATCAAGCAGAAAAAGACGCAGCATGGGAATTCATGAAATACTTACAAACACCAGAAATTCAAGCTGAATGGCATGTTGGTACAGGTTACTTCGCGATTAACCCTGATGCTTATGATGAGGATGTCGTGCAAGAAGCATATAAAACGATGCCACAGCTACGTGTTACAGTAGATCAATTACAGTCCACCACTTCTTCCTATGCGACCCAAGGGGCGATTATGGACATGATTCCTGAAGGTCGCCGTATTACCGAAACTGCTTTAGAAACCGTTTATAATGGTGGCGATGTTGATGAAGCTTATCAAACCGCCGTAGATCAATTAAACCAAGCTATTGAAAATGCCAATACTGCTCGAGGCGAATAATGTGAGACTTCTATAGTGGAGTCTTACCCCCGTAATAGATTTATCCTCCTACCAGTGGGACTTCTTGTCCTGCTGGTTACTTTTTCTAATCAAGGAAAGGATGTGTCGATATTGACTAAAATTTATGGACACCGCGGAAGTAAGGGAGAATACCCTGAAAATACATTACTAAGCTTTCAAGCTGCAATAGATGAAGGAGTTGACGGCTTAGAACTTGACGTCCATTTAACAAAAGATGGCGAAATCGTTGTGATCCATGATGAAACACTAGATAGAACAACAAATGGTCATGGTCAAGTAAAAGACTTAACGTTAGCGGAAATTAAACAATACAGTGCAGGGAAGCCATTTTCTCATTTTAAAAAATATCATACAAACTGGGACAATGAAAAAGTTCCGACATTAACGGAAGTACTTCAATTATTGGATGGTACCGACATTGCATTAAATATTGAATTAAAAACCTATATTCATATTTATCCAGGCATTGAAGAGAAACTAGTTTCTGTTGTGAGTGAGCATGCAAACAATCGTAAAATTGTCTATTCTTCGTTTCATTTACCGAGCTTAGTTCGACTAAAAAATATCGATCCGTCAGCAGAAACCGCCTTGTTATTACTGAGCCCCATCTCTAACCCTAATGACTATATGCAGACATTTGCGTTGGAAAGTTTACACGTAGCAAAAGATTTACTATTACAAGATACATATAAGCTTTTTGAAAATTTATATGCTACTACTCGCGTATGGACTGTTAATGATGAAGATGAATGGAAGCAATTAATTCAAATGGGTGTTGATACCATTATTACGGACTATCCTGAAAGAGCATTACAGTTGAAAAGAGAAGCAAATAAATAATAAGAACGTTTGAACGCAAAAGGTTTATTAATTGTAACGGAGTCTAATTATATAATTAGGCTCTTATTTATTCTATTATTCTCATTGCTTCTGTCATTTTTCACAGTAAGAAAGGAAAAGGATGATGAAGAATCGTTCAACCCAAAAGCATTCCTATAGGTTTTAAACTATCTACAGCTAGGGCTTTTCCATTTCTTTATCGCCAAAAAGTAGAATAGTCTGCCTTATCCAACCTATTAAACTCGATCATCTTCTCTAGTAATGAAAAATCAACGGGACTATTCCACTTGATACGTACCAACTCCTTGGTGTGGTCATAGCCAGCATGGACAATGTCATCAGAAAAACGATTAATCCCTGCTTGCTCGGGAGCAACAGCTAAATGATGTTTTGCTACACTAAAGCCAATAATATATGTGCCATGTTCAGTAAACATCGGTTGCTTCCACTTTACCTCCGGCTTTAAAGTTGGGAATTTCCGAGCGACCCAGTTTAAAACCTCTTTCGTTCGGTCACGGTGTTCCGGGTTATCAATACGTGATAAAAAATCTGCAAAAACTTCCATATCACTTCCTCCTTAAATATAACGACGGTCATTCACTAATATCCAAAAAAGGAATCCTTTTTGATCTTCCGTTTTGAAATATTATTATTCTGCAAATGAGTAGACATAGCATCTACCATTGACTTCGGCCCTGCAATATAGTAGGTACCATTGTCCTTAAATGAGGTGGTAAACTTATCTATTTCCTTGTTTAAGTCTTTTCTAGAATCAAGGTAAGTAACACTTACTAAGCTATTATTAGAAATTTCATCAAGTTCATCTTTAAATATATATGACTTTTCACTATCCATATACAATAGATTTATTTGTTGCTCGTTACCATTTCCTTCTGCCTCTATTTGCTTTAATATCGAGCGAAATGGTGTAATTCCAATTCCTCCAGCTATTAGGAGCGAAGGATGGTTATCTTTTAAATAAAACCCTCCTACTGGCCCACTGATCCTAACTTTCATACCCTCTTCTAATTCTAACATCGCTTTCTTAAATTCGCTTGGGTTATCACTAATACGACTTGTTATCCTAACAATATTCTCTGTGGGAGCCGATGCCAAAGTAAATGGTCGTGTAGAATTTTTTATTTTCTTATGAGTAATACTAAACAAACCATGTTGCCCTGCTTTCCAGGTTAAATCTTTCTCTTTTTCAAATAGAAAGGTATATACATCTTCTGATTCCTTATAGTTTTCTAAAAATGTTAAATCTCTCTTTTTAAATATCGATACTGTATCCTGAAAAAAACTCATTTTCCAGTCTCCTTTTTTCATTAGCTGTAAAGAGCTCAATTAAATAACACTTCCCGTTTTATCCTATATTTCCTTTAGCACTTTTTTAAGTTTTTCAACCTTATCAGTCCAACCATATTTCGCACCATTGAATGCAAAATCTTCTTTCTCGAATCCTGTTTGCTCAAGATATAAATAGGTTATACCATCCTCATGCTTCAACGTCCATGTAACAATCGTGTTGATCGGCCCACCTACCCAAGTGTAAGCTAACTTATAAGGCTCTTCCACTACTAATACTTCACAATCTACAACTAAATCTATATCCTCATTTCGAAACTGACACTTGTATCCTACGATTGGTTTAAAATTATTTTCCATTACCCATTGTGCAAGCGTATCTGCATTTGTTAAGGCATCCCAAACCTTATTGATGGGACTCTTAAATTGGAAATCTAATGTTAAATCTGTCACTATCTAATCCTCCAATATATTCTTTAATAATAATGCTCTTTCCTTCCAAAACTTCTCATAAAAGGATAACCAATCTTTTACTTCCTGTAATGGAACTGGATTTAGTCGATACCTTGTTTCCCTACCTAATCTACGGTTTTTTACTAAATCTGCTTCTTTAAGGATTGCCAAATGTTTAGAAACAGCTGTACGACCCATTTGGAAGTGAGTAGTTAATTCGTGAAGCGGTAACTCCTTTTCATCTGCCAACAAACGTATTAATTTACGCCTCGTTGGATCTGCAATAGCGACAAAAACATCACGTTTTTGATAAGTATTTTTCAAAGTCCTCCCCCTTATGAATTAGACACTATTTGGTGTCCTTATTATATGACACCAAATAGTGTCCAGTCAACTTTTTCACAATCAAGACTGATTTTTTTATCACCTTCATTTCGAACGTGTAAGATCCTACGGCTTAGTTCAGCGAAAGTCAGATTTTCGTTCCATCAATCCTCCAGCTAATGAAATCGTTTCTCCAAGACACTAGGTTTTTATATGTTCATCTAACTATTTTTAGATATTCTGATTCGTCTTTGCATTAAAGCTTCAATAATTCCCGTTTTAAATTTTACTTAAGTCCTAATAAAAGCAAATTCCCCAAGCTGTGAGCATTAACAAATGGATTCAATGATTAAAGCGTTTAATAGTAGTCCAAACATACAATCAAACTCGATAAAGAGTTATATTCTATTAATAGGAATTTACACTCTACCTACATTAAAAAGGAGGAAATAATATGTGTGGTTCATGTCATTCAAGTGCTTGTTGTCCATCCCCTGAAATACTTCAGGAGGAATTTTGTGGTAATTTTAACGGGGCATTAGCTGGGGAAGAAGTATGGAGCGCCCCTGCTGGTGAATATATCGCGGGAACATTTCAACTATTCAATTCTGCTTCCAATACAGAAATAGTTACAGCTGCGGGTACAGCAAGTCCAGCGATTGCTTTAAGTGCTGCTCCTGGCAATACGGATACCCAATCCGTCAATAATCCTACTTCCTTTACCATTACTTCGACTGAAGGAGCTAGTGGCACTTACTGTATTACCCTATACAGACGTATATTAGCATAAAAAGTAAATACTTTTTAGAAAGGAGGGGAAACAGTGAAACCCTACCAACACAAGGGAGCCTGTTGTCCTCCTAGCCCGATTATTCAAGAAAGTTTTTGTGGCAACTTTAACGGTCCCTTAGACGGCGAAGAAATATGGAGTGCGGTGGCTGGTAGTTATCAATCTGCCACTATTCAATTATTTAACGATCCCTCTAGTACAGGAACCGTTACAGGAACAGGTGGTGCCCTACCTGCTATCGATTTAACCGCTACACCAGGAAACACCGATACCCAATCCGTCAATAACCCCACTTCCTTTACCATCACTGCAGGAGAAGGTAGCAGTGGAACTTACTGTATCACTCTCTACCGGAATTTAGGATTTGTCCCGCCTCCGACACCACCAGAACCAGTCTGTGATGTACTAGTTTATATCACAAATGCTACAGATAATACCGTTTCTGTCATTGATACCGAGGACAATGCAGTTATTGCTACCATTCCCGTTGAAGATGTTCCACTGGGTGTAGCCATTACACCAGATGGTACACTTGCTTACGTCACCAATCGACTGGATAATACAGTCTCCGTCATCGATACCACGAGCAATACCGTCATAGAGACCATTCCAGTTGAGGCTGGTCCCGCTTTTATAGCTATTACACCAGCTAGCACGTTTGTTTATGTTGTAAATATTGAGGATGCTACAGTATCAGTCATTGACATCGCAACTAATACTGTCGTTGAGACCGTTCCGGTTGGGGCTAATCCAGTAGGAATAGCCATTACACCAGACGGCACACTTGCTTATGTTGCAAATGCAAATGACAATACAGTGTCAGTCATTAACACCGGGACCAATACTGTCATGGAGACCATTCCGGTTGGGAGTGAACCACAGGGTGTAGGCACTACACCAGATGGTGATTTCACTTATATCACACATTTTGCAATTAATACCTTGTCGGTCATTGATACTACAACCAATACTGTCGTTGCTACCATTCCAGTTGGCGCTGGACCACAGGATATAGAATTTACTCCAAATGGTGATTTTGCTTATGTGACGAACTTTGAAGAGGGTACAGTGTCGGTCATTGACACCACGAGTAATACCGTCGTTACTACCATTACCGTTGGGGCTAGTCCTGTTCTTATAGCCATTACACCAGATGGCACACTTGCGTATGTCACAAATTCTGAAGACAATACGGCCTCAGTTATTGACATCGCAACTAATACGGTTGTTGCTACCATTCCAGCTGGAACCTTTCCAGTTGGAGTAGCTATTGGAACGGTCTGTGAGACAGAAGAATAGAACCATCCTCCATACCAAGTATAAGCAACATGTTCAAAAAACCATCTACTTTTGTTCTAAAGTAGATGGTTTCTTATCCATATTCTTCATTAGATAAAAGTGGATATATAAATCTTTTAAATAGTTTTGCTCTTTGTTACCCACACATAACTACTTAACATTTCATTTACTATGTAGTAAAGGAAAGGAGTCAGAAACATGGATAAAAACCTAAAATGTTGCCCGGATGACAAAGAAATGTTAGCAACGGATGAGGTTTGTGGGAATTTTCAATTGGCATGTGGTACCTCGGATTTCCTTGTTTGGGATACTGATGAGGTTGTTCCTTTAGGAACCGTAAGTATATTTTATTTAAGCGGATGTGCTGACACATTAACTGTAACGGTTACAAATTCTGATGGTCAGACAGATACATTTGAGGTGCCTCCTAGAAATACTCGTTCTCGAACATACGCCAACCTTGTTTCAGTGAGCCTAGCCTGTTCAACAGGAGCTGGTACTTTCGATTGCGAAGGAAGATATTGTTTGGACCTTCACTACCTTATACCGGATAGCGTTTAACGGTCATAAAAGACCCATCTACTGTTAGTTACCACTAAAAATAGATGGGTTATTTAATGTAAAAGGTTCTTTATTGTTTACAAGCAATAGGTGGAGGGTTTACTAGACAAGGATGAATTTCCCTTTCAAAACGAGGATGGCATAGTATAGTTTCCACTTCAATGTTTACATTTGCTACCATTTGAATTTGCTGACAGAAGAAAATTTCTATATTTATCTTTTTACAATCATTGGAAAAGTATGCTTTACATTCAAAGTCCGTGACTTTACACTGTAAAAATGTTCCTAATGGTGCACAGAGAATGAGTTCTTCGACAACTTTAAAAGGAATCGTACAAATTTTACACACTTTGTTTTTATTCTTAAGCTGAACCGTAATGAATCCTTTCTTTAATACTTTTACTTTTTGAAGTAATGCCTTTTCACCATTGGGAAGAGTAACTGGTACATCTGGTCTACCCTTCGTTTGTGTAATCTCTCGACATTCCAAAGAATCAACTGGCTTTCCCTTCTCATCAGATAAAAAACAGATTAATTTGCAGTCCCCAGGGCTGAAACAGCTTTGCTTTACAGGATAACATATTGTTAAACAGTATTTACCAATACACAGATCATTCCCATTTCCCTTGCAACGCACCTCAAGTGAACTTAAACGTTGAACATTTATTGTCCTCACTTCACCCTTTTGTACAGTAAAGACAGGTTGTTTATTGACAAACACTTCCATTGATGTGTTTCCCATTTCATGAAAGACTGTCACTTCCCCAGAAACAGATAGGTTTCCCGTAACTTCCCACAAAAGGGCATTGTCTCCACTGTGAAGTTCTATTAAACCGCAAATTTCGTCCTTTACACGTTTCTTATGCTCGAAAGAATGACTTAACATAAGATCAGTGGGTACACTTACCCAATCATATACTTTTAACACGTTTAGGCAGTGTTTTTGAAGATTATCTCGCATTTTACTAACACTTCCTCTGAATTTCCTTAATGAATTATTATCCATACTATGCTATATGAAATAGCGTGTATAAACGTACTACCTATACAAGAAAACATATAGGGGATGATTTTTTTCAAAAACCCATACTATGCTTTTACGAAAATAACTCCATTTTTAAAAAAGATGGGCTTTTTATCATGCTATCAAATTTTGATAAAAATGTTCGATCATTGTGTGCTATTGTTCTTTATACAGATAGGTAAGAGTTTGAAGTTAGGGTATTCTTCAGCTATATATTTGTTAAGTTTTCATAATTGGGCTTGATTGCTTTCAATCTAGCTACAAGCGGCGTTCACTTCCTCCTTGCGAATGGGGAAATATGTCAAATTTTAATAAATATAGAGATTATCCTATACTGTTAACGACACTGACCGTCACTTTAGTACAATGCCTCATAAGCCATTTAAAAAATGAAGCAGAACATCATTAAAATAGGTAGGGTTGTCTTGATTCGCATTATGCCCTGCGTTCGGAATCACTTTATACTGGCAATTCACCTCACGTTTTGCCCAACCTGGGGACTTTTTAACAAAAGCTCCTCTTTCCGCACTGTCTTTCTCACCATGAGTTAGTAAAAATGGCTTCTGAATCAAGTACCCTTTTCCGAAATGAGGTTCTTCATATATAGCACGAACACCACCATCCATAATTTCAATAAATTCATCACGCGTTAACTGTTTGTTTGTATGCAGGGCGTAATTCTGTACCGCATCAGTTACTCCCATCCCTTCAGCAAATTTCTTTCGCAACGTTCTTTCTGGTATTATCCGAAAAATACGCGACATGTTTCGATAAGCAATACGCATACCTAATGAAGGAACTTCAGTAATATCTGTACATCCAATGACTGCTAGGCCCATTACTATTTCCGGCCGAAGAAATGTCAGCACTTGCGAAACATAACCACCAAACGAATGTCCGACGAGGATAACCTTCTTTAAATGATGTTTATAAATGATTTGCTCTAAATCTTCCATAACGATCTGTACATGAAATTCCTCCCCAACAGGTTTGGACAAACCATGCCCACGAACATCCCACGTAAGAACTGGATACCCAGCATTTTGTATCATCTCAACCTGCGCATCGAACATACGATGATCAAGAGATGCTCCATGGGTGAAAATGACCAAAGGTTTTGTATGATCGTGCGGGGTTATCCAGTAATGAATGGTTGCTCCTCGGTGTTCAATTATGTAGTGATCCATTTGACTTAACGTATCGTCATTTTTATTCATTTCTCCACTCCTTTACGGTTTCGCTGTTATCGATTTCCACAACATTAAACTTCTTTTTCTCTCCAACTCTGAATCTTCTCTTTATCTATTAAACATAACGAATGTGCAGGTAAGCCAAGAATACGTTCCATCGCTTGCGTATACGCGAAAACTTTCGTTTCTAGATCCAGTAAATCATTTTTCCTAGCCAATAAGCAGCTTGCAAATGTATCAGACAAGTCTAACAATAGACACAAAACTACTTCAGCTGTGTGCTCTGTCTCTATCCCCGTTATACTATTTTCTTCCATGCCTTGAATGATAACTTGCCGTAAGAGCGGTTTAAATCGTTGAATCTTTTGTATGCGAACCTTTTGCCGAACGAGCACATTGGCATCTGAATACCAAACCTCTATAACTTGCAAAAGAAGCTGTCTTTGTTCAGTTTTTATTTCACTTACTTGATTAAAAAAAGCTTGTAGTTTATTCATGGCAGACTGTTCACTTTTTACAATCGGCATCACTTGCTGCTCAATATCATCTAACATCCGCTCAATTAAAGCCTCTAATAGATCATGTTTAGAACGAAAGTAGTGAAAGAATGCTCCCCTAGAAATATCGAGTTCATCCAAAATATTTTGAACGGACATTTGTCCAAAACCTTTGGTCATGATAAGTTGATACGTTACATCAAGAATTTTATTACGTTTAGCCTGATGTTCTGCTTTATTCATTTTACGTGCCATAGCTCCTCCTTAAATAAACCGACTGACTGTTTATAAATTATAGATGATTGATTGATAAAATACAATATTACTTTGATTGTCCAGGCACTACTGATAAATGAATAGAATGTTTAAATGCCATATAAATTATCAAGAGCATTACAATAGTTGCTGGAAGACCTGCTATCACACCACCTGTAAACTCATTAATAGTCTTTGTGGATTCCCCTTGTACAGTAAGCCAAATTATACTTAGAATACTGATTAAAGGTAAAGCTGCTATAATTCCTCCATACACTGGAAATCTTCTTGCTAATTCGGTAACTATGCCAATAATGGCTGCGGTAGAAATAAGCATGTGATTTTGTTAAGGGTCTGCGTCTTGTTGTTTCATTCGCCTATACCTTGAAATTTCATTTTGCTGAATAATCCGTCCTTTGCTATCACTATAAAATCACATCGTTTATTGATCTTCTTGGACTTGGATGGGTTTCTTTTAATGGGTAACCACATCTAAATATAAATAATCCTTTCCAAGAAGCATCGCCAGTAATGTTTTTCAATGCATTTCCAAAATATTCGTTTACATCGAGTTTCTTTTCACGGTCAACCATTTCATTTAATTGATTAAGTGGTTGCATACCTAGCTCGATATTGGCACCGTGTAGGTGAATCCTTTGCCACGCTCTACCAGCTCTCGCACGCTGTTCATTATCATTAGAGTCTCTTACTGAAATTAATCCATAAGTTGCTGCTGTAGCGGTATGCACTTTTTTAGTCGATGATAGCCAGAATTGATTATTACTTTCATGCGACATCGGGGGTAATATTTTACCAAGTGATCTTATGAAAAAAGAGCTACCTTGCGCATCCAATGTAATGCCATCACGCTCCTCTTGTATGTCCTTCCAATTTTCTTTAAACCACTTATTACTTTCTGCACTCATTTCTTCATCGGCTATAATAGCTTCTGTAGCTTCTACAATTAGCTCTCCTACAACTTGTTTTTCTTCAGGTGAGGAGAACCAGGTGATATTTACCTTCTTTTCATCTTTTATTAAGTTTTCTATTTCTTTAAGAGTAGCATTAGATACCAATCGGTCCGTATCATATTCTCCTCGGTGTGTATGTCTATGGGGAATGGCTTTATATAAAGGGGAAGCAACTTTTTTACTTTGAATGAGGTCAACACGAGCTATACAAAAGGGCTCGAGGCTATTCGGCTTATACCTTAATTTAGGTTCATAACCCTGTGCATATGCAGATAACATAAGGTTTTCTATTGCACACCCTAGACCCATAAACATTTCTCTCCTTAATGGATCGAAAGCACCAAGATTCCTATTCTCATCAGCATATAATTCTATATAAGAATCCGTTACTTTAAAAAGCCAAGGTTGGGTGTTATGTGGGTTTGAGGCTAAAACGGCGTCACTTACTAAAGCAAGTGGTCTTGATTCCAAGTTCTCTTTATCAATATCCCAGGGTTTATAAGCCGGCCCTTCTCCAGTACTAAAAACACCTTGATCAAACATTCTCCATGTTAGCCCTGCGAATGAAACAACTAGAATTCCACCCCCTAACTTTTTTATGAATTTTCTTCTAGTCATTTGTTCCAGCGCTTTCTCTTTTTCTTCCCTCATCTAAGCTCCTCCATCTCTTTTTATATACGGTTCAATAACCGTCATAATTAGTTGAATGCCTTGATTTATTTTATCTTCAGAGACGTCTTCATTATTTGTTTCAAGATAAGCTAGCCAATAGTTATTTATTATCCAACTAATTGTTAATAAGGAATCCATTGTTGATTGGTCTTGGGGGATACGCAGAACACCGCTCTCTATAAAATGTTTAAAAAATCTCTTTTGTTCTACCATGCGTTTTGCTTGTATTTTTTGATGTCTGTCTTTCAATATTGGATCAATTTTCATTAATACAATAAGTTCTCTATAGAAAAATTGGTATTTCCACTGTAATTGGAAGGTATGTCTAATGATTGACTTTAGGTTATCCAAGGTAGGTTGCCAATCTAAAGCAGGAACCTGCCAAATCAAGTCCCATTCTTGAATCATCTTTTCAAAAATAGATCTAATAATCTCCTCTTTATTTTTGAAGTGGTAATATAAGTTCCCAGTACTGATGCCAAGTCGATTTGCAATATGGTTTGTTGATACCGAACCAGTTCCTTCTTGATTAAACATTAAAGTAGCAGTATCTATAACCTTTTCCTTAGTTTTGTTCAAGATAACTCCCCTCCTGTCACAATAGAGTAAATACTCTAAAATAGATTTTAGAGTATTTACTCTATTGTGTCAAATGGAAATAATATTTCATTGCCATAGTGTGTCTTTGAAACTCAGTTTTACGAAAACCTTCCTCCCCGCAACACCTTCTCCCACTTGACCTCACACCCTTTTCCACCTCTAATTCCTCGCCTTTCAATTTAACTAAGTTTTACAAAGAAAACCGCTATTCCTTACAGAAATCAGGCGAAAATCACTCGATAAAAAATTGAAAAAATGGAACTCGGTTTTACAAAACAGAATAGAAATTATGGAGAAAGTAAAGAGGATCTCATGCTTTTCTTCACGCTTTTTCACCACACTAACCTTTATCCTTACATCTACTCACGCCTTGTCACACTTGCTTTCTCAGTCTTTTCTCCAAACAAAAAAGAACCGAGAAGGCGTACCAACGATACGCTCCCGATTCTGATTAAAGTGTTGATATAAAGTTAATTCATACCTGCCTCCGCTTTCCCTTCTTTATAAAACTAACTTACATTTTGTAAGAAGAGTTATATCTTTGAAAGGGAGGGTTACGGGGAGACAATTAAATTAACAGGACAACGTCAATTTACTCAACTGTTACAGATTTCGCTAAGTTTCTTGGCTTATCAACATCACAATCACGGTGAAGTGCTGCGTAATAAGCAAGTAACTGCATTGGAATCACACTTACTAAAGGTGTTAACAACTGATGAACCTGTGGTAGAACGAATTGGTCACTGTCAGTTTCCATACCTTTCATACTTACTACACAAGTGTTAGCCCCACGCGCTGCTACTTCCTGTACATTACCACGAATCGACAGATTAACATTTTCCTGTGTAGAGATAGCGATAACTGGTGTTCCATCTTCAATTAAAGCAATCGTACCATGTTTCAATTCTCCACCAGCAAAGCCTTCTGCTTGAATATAAGAAATCTCCTTTAACTTTAATGCCGCTTCTTGAACAACGAAGTAGTCGATACCACGGCCGATAAAGAATGCATTTCTTGTTGTTTCAAACATCTCTTTTGCAATACGCTCAAACTCTTCTTTTTGATCTGTTAATGTCTCCATTGCACTTGCAACTATAGCTAATTCTTGCAGTGGGTCAAATGATAAATCTATTCCTTTTGCTCTTGCACTATCTACTGCAAGAATCGCTAATACAGCGATTTGCGCTGTATATGCTTTGGTTGATGCTACCGCAATTTCTGGCCCTGCATGTAAATGCAAGGTGTAGTCTGCTTCACGAGAAAGGGTTGAACCTGGCACATTCGTAATCGTCAATGCCGGGTGTCCTAATGCTTTTGTTTGTACTAAAACAGAACGGCTATCCGCTGTTTCACCACTTTGAGAAATGAAAATAAATAGCGGTTTTTCTGATAATAGTGGCATATTATAAGAGAATTCACTTGCAATATGCACTTCAACAGGAATATTAGCCAATCGTTCAATAAACTGTTTCCCTACTAATCCAGCATGGTAACTTGTTCCAGCTGCAATAATATAGATACGATCTGCTTTCTTCATCGCTTTTCGAATATCTGTATCTAATTTAATTGTATCGTTTTTATCTTGATACTCTTGGATGATTTTACGGATAACAAATGGCTGTTCGTCAATTTCTTTTAACATAAAATGTGGATAGGTTCCTTTTTCCGTTTCAGATGCATCGATTTCCGCTACGTATGCTTCACGCTCTACAACTGTACCATCTAGCTTCTGGATTTCCACACGATCACGTTGAACTAATACTACTTCTTTATCCTCAATTTCCACATAACGATTCGTTTCTTTTAAAGTCGCCATCGCGTCACTTGCGACAACATTAAAACCATCACCTAAACCGATAAGTAATGGACTTTTATTTTTGGCCACATAAATAAGATCAGGATTTTGATTATCAATTAAAGCAAGGGCATAAGAACCTTTTAAAACCGATAAAGCTTTTCGGAAGCCCTCTAATACATCATTCGCCTCGTTCGCGAACTGTTCAACAAGCTGTACCACAATTTCTGTATCTGTTTCACTCTTTAATGTAACGCCACCTAAATATTTGTCTCGAATCTCGGTATAGTTCTCAATTACACCGTTGTGAACTAATGTGTAACGGCCTGATGCACTTTGGTGAGGGTGTGCATTGTCTTCACTAGGCTCACCATGTGTTGCCCAACGAGTATGTCCGATCCCCATTGTTGCCATTACATCTTGATCTACTTTTTCACGTAACGTTGCAATTCGTCCCTTTACCTTTGTCACATTTACGCCACTATCATTTAATAAAGCAATTCCTGCTGAATCATATCCTCGATACTCTAATTTCTCTAATCCTGTTAACAAAATTTCTTTTGCATCATTTGCTCCAATAAATCCTACAATACCACACATAGCGTTGTCTCCTCCTTATAAATAAAGGGGCAGACAAACGACCATTGAACTAATTGGTACAAGGGGCGTCTATCTGCCCCATTCTCGTGTTAGTTTTGTCATCCTGCTTTTATTCTTGTACAAAAAGTTGCCTTCCTGCTTTCGAATAAAAACATATCGGTTGAGATGTGCAACCGGGAGGTATCCGCCGATCATCCTCGATAAACCTCCTCCTCGTCAGCTATGATCATCCGTTCGTCATAGCCCTGGCGCTTTACTTACACTTATCTTGTTCTATGCTCCTTTCTATTCTTGAGTACATCGTTAAGGAAAACGACTATTTCATTTTACTTGAAAAGATCTTTTTTAGCAATCATTTTTGTGGAAAAACCTACTACCATTTTATGCACGCAAGGCGGTATTAGTGATAAAAAGAATGATGGTGTCACTTTCCTTATTCACAAAATAAACATAGATATCTCATAAAAAGACAAGATGAATCTCACTAAGCAGCAATGAAGGCTTATGAAAAGTAAATGTTAGTAAAAAAGAAGCTATGGTCTCCCATAGCTTCCTATTCATTTATGCTTGTTCTTCCATCCCCATCACCTTTTGGATGACTTCGACAACTTGATCCACATAATGGTTGCAATCTTCTAAAGTAGGTGCTTCCACCATTACCCTTACTAATGGCTCAGTTCCGGAAGGACGCACTAATACACGCCCCTTGTCACCCATTTCTGCCTCCACCTTTTCAATGGCATCAAGCACAGTTTGGTTTGTCATGACTTCATTTTTCTTCATTACGCGAACATTCTTAAGTACTTGAGGGAATTTCTCCATTTCACTTGCTAATTCCGACAATGGTTTACCAGTTTCTCTCATTACATTGACAAGCTGTAATGCCGACAGCATCCCATCACCTGTAGTCGTATAATCTAAGAAGATGATATGACCAGATTGTTCTCCACCAAGGTTATAGCCACCCTTACGCATCTCTTCCATTACATAACGGTCGCCAACTGCTGTTTTATTACTTTTCATTTCATTTGCTTCTAATGCTTTGTAAAAGCCGATATTACTCATTACTGTCGACACAACCGTAGAATGTCGTAATGCTCCTTGTTTATTTAAATAATTTCCGATGATAAACATGATTTGATCACCGTCAACAATGTTTCCTTTTTCGTCGACTGCAATTAAGCGATCACCATCACCATCAAAGGCAAGCCCTATATCTGCACCTTTTTCCACTACAAGTGCTTGTAAATCTTCTGGATGTGTAGAGCCGACACCATCATTAATATTTAAGCCGTTTGGTGAACAACCAATCGTTGAAATATCTGCTTCTAAATCAGCAAAAAGGTGTGACGCAAGCCCTGAAGTTGCACCGTGTGCGCAATCTAATGCAATATGTAAACCATCAAATTCATTATCAATCGTTTCTTTTAAATATTGAATGTATTTCTGTCCACCCTCGAGGTAATCATTTACCTGACCAACGTCTTTCCCCACTGGTCTTGGTAAATCATCTGTTTCCATATCCAGTAATGCCTCGATCTCTGCTTCTTGTTCATCCGATAATTTAAAACCATCTGAGCCAAAGAATTTTATTCCGTTATCTTCTACTGGATTATGAGAAGCAGAGATCATCACTCCTGCTTGTGCATTCATTACTTTAGCCAAATAGGCAACACCAGGTGTAGAAATCACGCCAAGACGCATTACTTCTGCTCCCATTGAAAGCAGACCAGCAACTAAAGCTCCTTCTAGCATGTTACCTGAAATACGTGTATCGCGACCTATCAACACTTTTGGTTTGTCAGACTCTTTTGTTAACACATATCCACCGTATCGCCCAAGCTTAAATGCTAATTCAGGCGTTAGTTCCTTATTGGCAACTCCACGGACACCATCGGTTCCAAAATATTTACCCATTTTCAAAATCTCTCCTTTTACATTTCTTATCCACATAACTCCAGCATTTATGTATTATTCTTCTTGTTCGATGTTAACTGTCACTTGTTCATATTCCAACTCGAATTCGATTCCTTCTGGTATATCTTCAGGTGTATGAAGTTCAACAGGAATCTGATGCTCCCCAGGGCCAAGATCTCCAATATCAATTGTTAGTTGGAGATCTTCTGTAGCCACTTCTGATAAATCTGAAGCAAATCCTCTCATAGTGATCGAGATACTGTTTGTCTCTGGCTCAACAAAAGATAAAGAAAGCTCGTCTGGCTCATCCTCGTATTCAATCGTGACATCTTCTATTGTTTCATCCTCGATGGTTTCTACTTCTACAACAACATTGACTGTCTCGCTATCCACTTTTCTAATATCTGAAGGTAATACTAGCGGGACTTCTATCGTACCACTTTCAGAGATTTCACTTAAATCCAGTGGTTCTGTAGCAATCTCTTCTAATTGTTCTAAGTAGCTTTCCGCAGCAAACACCTGTACTTCTTCTGTTTCTAATTCCATCGAAATTAAGCGTATATCTTCCGAAACTTCATTTTCTGTTTCGAGGGATACAGGTACTGTTTTATTCGGATTTTTCATTTCCACCGTAATGTCGACTGTCGGTGGTTCAATTCTTACATTTAATTCATTTCCTTGATTATCATATACTTTTACCGGGACATTTTCTATTGTTTGTGATTCACTGAATCCACTGACATCTACAAAACCTTTTACGATTGCTATTTTATCTATAATACTTTTTGAACTGGTTACGATTACTTGCCCTGGATCAGCATAAACATTCGCAACTTCATATCCAGCTTCCACATTCTCTCTATTTACCGTATCTACGGTTACACTAAACTCCTGGGTAGCTCGTTCTTCTATTGTTACTTCTACTTCTTGTGGTTCAATATACACATTGAGCTGACTAGCTACACCTGAATATTCAAGTTCCACTATATGGGTTCCTGTTTCTAAATCTTCCAGATCCACGAACACATCAAAATTACGTTGTAGTACTGTCGATGTTACTAAACTAACCGATCCTTGCAAGGATACTGTTACAGTTTCTGGCACTCCACTTACCACATACCTGTCCTGATCGATAATTGTTTGAACAGGTACATCATCTATTGTTTGTGTTTCATTAGTAGTACCGAAGGACAACTCGAATCCATCGTCATTATCATACACATTCTCATCAAATGCAACGACAACATAAAGCAAGACGGAAAGTATCAAGGCAACAACTCGTATGACCCATGGTTTTTCCAACCATTTATTCATTTCTTTTACCCCTCCAATTCCATGCCTTCGTCGTTGAGGTTTTAAATTTCTTCACTAATTCATTTTCTAGAATTTCTGCTAATTGCTCAGAAGTCAGATTGCGGTGTAATTCCCCATTTTTGGTACATGATATATCACCAGTTTCCTCTGATACGATAATCGTAATCGCATCCGTTACTTCACTTATACCTAATGCCGCTCTGTGGCGAGTTCCTAACTCTTTCGAAATAAAAGGACTTTCGGACAATGGTAAATAACATGCCGCTGCCACAATTTCGTCCCGATTAATGATAACAGCACCATCATGTAAAGGTGTATTTGGAATAAAGATATTCGTCAACAATTGATTCGTTAACTTCCCGTTTATCGGAATACCTGTAGATACATAATCACCCATGGCAGTTTCGCGTTCTATCGTAATTAGTGCTCCGATTCTTCGTTTAGCCATGTATTTACAACTAGCCACAATAGCATCAATCGATTGATTCAGCTCTTCCTCACCTGACGTTGTATTACGGGTAAAGAAGCTTCCACGCCCTAGCTGTTCCAGCGCTCTTCTTAATTCTGGCTGAAATAAAATGAGAATTCCTAACGGTCCCCACATGATAACTTGCCAAATAATCATACGTACAGTATTTAATTCAAATAATACACTTGCCAAATAAATAATAATGACAACGAAGATACCTTTTAATAATTGGATCGCCTTCGTACCACGAATGAGCATTAATAATTTATATAAAACATACCAAACGATGGTAATATCTGCGATGATTTTGACAATATCTAGTAAGTTCCAGTCACCATTAAGCATGCAAACACAACCTTATGTCCATCTGAATCCTCTTCCTCATCTCTAATATAATAATTATTGTTTATTATAGCATATAATTTCATACAACCCTTATTCAAAAGTCAAAATTTATAGCCATCATGGAAATATAGAAAAACAGTGACTCCTATCACCCTACAATAAGAATCACTGCCACTGTCCTTCTTATTAATCCAGACTAAAGACACTTTGAACAAGTCCTTTTAGCTTATACCACATCCAATTAAATACCTGATCCACTTCTTTGATTTCTCCAGTTACCTTCCCAGCCGAAGCTGATAAATTTTCTCCATTAATTAGAATAACATCGCCTAATACCTTTCCCTCTACTTTCACATTTGCATTCTTTATTTCTAGATTATCCTCAATAACTACATCCTCTGGAACAATAACTGTGTCATTTTCCACAATTAAATTTTGACCTTTTGGATAGCTTAACTGCTGATCCTGATTCCAAGCTGAGAAAATACCGCTAATCATAAAAATAAAGAATATTGCTGCTGCAGTTAACACGGGATGTAACGTCATCCATCTTTTGGCCGTTGTACGCTTTTTCTCTTTCGGTAGTCCAGCCATTACATTACTAGTAAAGTCACTTGAAGGTTTTAATTCTATATTTGCTGTTATTAATGCGACAGTTCTTTTTAATTCTTGGAAATGTTTTTGACAAGCTTCACATGATTGTAAATGCGAGCGTAAACGTCGTTCATTCTCGCTAGAAATATCGCCATCTAAATATTGATGCATCAATTCAATGATTTCTTTATTACACTTCATTTTCACTCACACCCCTTAAATATGGCGAAGCCTTTTTCTAAGAGCTTCTCTACCTCTGTGGATTCTCGTTTTAACTGTTCCCACTGGTATTTCCAAAACCTCACTAATTTCTTTAAGAGAAAGCTCATCTATAAATCGTAAAGCAATTATACTCCGATATTTTGCAGGGAGTTGCATTATTTCATTTTGAATATAACTTTGCATTTCTAAACTCTCTACCTCTTCTTCTGGGAGAGCTTGTTCCATCGGTAATTGGGCATATAAATTTAAACCATCTGTCCCTTTTATTTCCGCATCAAGATAATAATCTGGTTTTTTCTTGCGAATTCTATCAATCGTTAAGTTTGTCGCAATTCGATAAAGCCAGGTAGAAAATTTTCGATCTTCATCAAATGATTGTATATTTAAATATGCCCGGATAAAAGCTTCCTGTGCGATATCTTCTGCCTCTTGCCTATTTCCAATCATACGATAACATATGGCAAAAACCTTGTTTTGATAATAACCAACAATTTCTTCAAATGCTGATTGGTCTCCCTTTTTTACTAACTTTATATTTTGTTTTATTTTATCTTCAATCATCTAATTACCTCCGCTACATTTGCGGTTACATTATTTACGAAATACCCCAAAAAAAGTTTCATTTATTTTTAATTTTTTCCTAGTATATTTTTACTAAAAATATTATACCAATAAAATATATATTATTGTTGATAAAAAACAAATTTTCAAAAAAATTAGAATTTGCTTTTTTAAAGTAAGGGAGCCTTAAAAGGAGATAAATTAATATAAAAAGAATAATTTCGGGCAACCAATATTTACATACAAAAAAAGCCGTTCCCATTATATTGGAAAAACCGCTTCATAGTAAAGTTAACATTTTAAGATGGTGGAGCCTAGCGGGATCGAACCGCTGACCTCCTGCGTGCAAAGCAGGCGCTCTCCCAGCTGAGCTAAGGCCCCAGAAAAGAGAATGGTGAGCCATGGAGGATTCGAACCTCCGACCCTCTGATTAAAAGTCAGATGCTCTACCAACTGAGCTAATGGCTCTATACACAACTAAATTTTTACACATAAAAATGGCTGGGCTAGCTGGATTCGAACCAGCGCATGACGGTACCAAAAACCGTTGCCTTACCGCTTGGCTATAGCCCAACAAAATTAAATGAAGTGTACAAACTTAGTATATACACTTAAATAGTTATTATACAATGGTGGAGGGAGTAGGACTCGAACCTACGAACCCGATGGGAGCGGATTTACAGTCCGCCGCGTTTGGCCAACTTCGCTATCCCTCCATGTATAAATCATATAAAATTAACGCTGGTGCCGGCCAGAGGACTTGAACCCCCAACCTACTGATTACAAGTCAGTTGCTCTACCAATTGAGCTAGACCGGCTCATAATGGTGGAGGATGCAGGGCTCGAACCTGCGACCCCTTGCTTGTAAGGCAAGTGCTCTCCCAGCTGAGCTAATCCTCCGACGTACAGGATGTACTAGTGCATGTGTTGCAACAGGACATTGCGTTCTTAACATGCCTTCCTATATATTAATGAATTAGAATTGGTGACCCGTACGGGATTCGAACCCGTGTTACCGCCGTGAAAGGGCGGTGTCTTAACCACTTGACCAACGGGCCAATACTTAATTTTCATAAAACAGCAGAGCTTCCAGCCGGACTTGAACCGGCGACCCCTTCCTTACCATGGAAGTGCTCTACCGACTGAGCTATGGAAGCAAATGGCTCCACAGGTAGGATTCGAACCTACGACCGATCGGTTAACAGCCGATTGCTCTACCACTGAGCTACTGTGGAATATATATCGACTGATGATGCTTCTCAAAGCTGTTAACAATTAGCCTGGCAACGTCCTACTCTCGCAGGGGCGCGAGCCCCAACTACCATGGGCGCTGGAGAGCTTAACTACTGTGTTCGGCATGGGAACAGGTGTGACCTCTCCGCTATCGCC